>QHMR01000182.1 GCA_003217875.1 Verrucomicrobiota bacterium | reverse complement strand
TACGGTCGCAAGATTAAAACTCAAAGAAATTGACGGGGGCCCGCACAAGCGGTGGAGTATGTGGCTCAATTCGATGCAACGCGAAGAACCTTACCAGGCCTTGACATGCATCTCTAAGTTGGTGAAAGCCAGCGAGTCCCGAAAGGGACAATTTGCACAGGTGCTGCATGGCTGTCGTCAGCTCGTGTCGTGAGATGTTGGGTTAAGTCCCGCAACGAGCGCAACCCCTGTGAACTGTTGCCACCGGAGCGAGAGCTCCGAGCACTCTGTTCAGACTGCCCCGCTCTAACGGGGAGGAAGGTGGGGACGACGTCAAGTCAGTATGGCCCTTACGGCCTGGGCTGCACACGTACTACAATGCCCAGCACAGAACGATCCAAGACCGCGAGGTGGAGGAAATCACTAAAACTGGGCCCAGTTCAGATTGAAGTCTGCAACTCGACTTCATGAAGCCGGAATCGCTAGTAATGGCGTATCAGCTACGACGCCGTGAATACGTTCCCGGGCCTTGTACACACCGCCCGTCACATCATGGGAGTCGCTTGTAGCCGAAGTCGGCGCGCTAACCGCAAGGAGGCAGCCGCCTACGCTATGAGCGGTAACTGGGATGAAGTCGTAACAAGGTAGCCGTAGGGGAACCTGCGGCTGGATCACCTCCTTTCTAAGGAGAAAGCGATGAAGATTTGAAATTTCAAATTCTTCATCACTAGGTCGACGGCTAATTCCAAGAGCTAATCAATTGATAGTTCTTGGATATGCCGTGAAGACTTTGGAATCGAAAGAAACCAGAGCTTCAAAGGAAATCACGGTAACGCACAATTCAGTCTTTGCTGCACATCGACTGCAATGCCGGATGACGATTCACAAGATCGACATCCGGCATTTTGTTTGTAGTCAGTATAGCCCTTGTCGTCTGTTGCAACGCTCGCGCTCGCTTGACGCGAGGCGACTACAGCTTTCACGGATTCATTAATGGAGGTGAGGTGCTTTGTTGCGTCTCATGAATTTTACGGGTGGCGCGGCTGTCCCCCCGCTCGCTCTGAGTCCTCGCGCAGAAAACCTGAATTGTCTCAAGCGCGACGTCCGCCCAGCAAAATATTTTCGGCAGATACGCGCCCTTCACGAACACCATCCACCACCGTCAGCATATGCGATAGATAACGACCGGCGCATTAAGCTTGAACAGAATCACACGCTGGCGTTTTCGCGTTATGGACGACACGCTCCAACTCGGATTTCCGTTGTGGGTGCGATTGACCCACTTCTTTAACTTTCTCTTCATCACGTTGCTCATTCGCAGTGGCATCGAGATCATCGGCGCGCATCCTAAGTTCTACTGGAGCGACGATACCTTGCCAGGAAGCGAATGGTTCCGGCTAACAAAGAAACGAATTCCGAAGGATCAGCTCTGGACCTCAGAGGATGAAATCGAGCCAATGTCGCGATGGACCGCGTTACCTGGAGAGAATAACCTCGGCCTGGGGCGGCATTGGCACTTCTGGGCGGTAAACGGCTGGCTTCTGGCTGGTTTGATTTACGTCATCCTGCTTTTTACGACACCTCAGTGGCGACGCCTTGTGCCAACGTCATGGGACATCTTCCCGGCGGCGTGGCAGGCCGTCGTGGCCTACTTCAATTTTCGATTGCCTCCCGAGGGAAACCCGTTCAATGCGATTCAGCAGCTCACCTACTGTTTCATTATTTTCATTCTCTCGCCGTTTCAAATTATTACCGGAATCATGATGTCGCCGGCGCTGGGTGCGCGGTTCCCGCGATTTCCCAGAATCTTTGGCGGCCGGCAAGCGGCGCGCAGTCTCCACTTCATCGGGCTGATAATCTTTAGCGGTTTCATCATCGTTCACATCAGCCTGATAATCGCGCATGGGTTCGAGCGTGAGATGGCGAAAATTGTTCTCGGAGACGAAGCCTCTTCTCAGGCACTTGCCATGATCATCGGGCTGGCGGCCATAGCTGCCGTGATCGCCTTCCACTTTTGGGGAACGTGGTATTCGCTAGTTTCTCCGTCGCAAGTTAAACGCTTGCTGGAGATCGGCGTTGATCCTTTGCGACGGCTTCTTTTTCACCATTGGCATTCCCGGCAAGAATATCGACATATTTCTGCATATGCGCGTATCAATGGCAGACCGCCGCGCAACAAAGTCTATGAGCGACTGGCCGCGGGTAATTTCAAAGACTGGCGACTCGAAGTAAGCGGGTTGGTAGGGAAAAATTTAAGTCTCTCTCTCAGCGATCTGTGTCAGATGCGGCGCCAGACACAAACCACGTTGCACTGCTGCATCCAAGGCTGGAGCTACTTCGCGCAGTGGGCGGGCGTCCCGGTCTCCTCTATTATGGATTTATGCCGGCCGCTGCCGAACGCGCGGTTTCTCGTTTTCCACACTTTGGATGAGAAATGGGAGAGACCGGGTCACGGCTATTACTATGAAGTGATCGACTTGGAACTCGCCGTGCAGCCCCAGACCATTCTGGCGTATGAAATGAACGGCCGGCCGCTACCGATTCCTTATGGAGCGCCCGTTCGGTTGCGTGTGGAAAATCAACTGGGTTACAAAATGGCCAAATGGATTAATCGCATCAACGTCGTGGATAGCTTTAAGGACATCGGTAAGGGACAAGGCGGTTGGCGGGACGATGTGCTCCATTATTATCCGTTGGATGCTGGGCTTTGAGAGATGCGGATCGCAAGTTCAATAGCAGGGAAAAACGCGGATCGAACGGAAGTTGGGGTATTTCGGATGTCGGGAGGTGGGTAGCCCCTCGCGTGCGGCAATCGTGCACTCGAGATCGCGAACTTAGACATGGTTTGTGAGACGAAATGTTTTCGGTGAGGACGCCGAAAACAGCGCGCGAAGCGCGCGCGCTCCGCGGAAACCTAATGAGAGAAAAGCGTCGCTGGCGTTCGCCCTTCCTCGGCGTCATGCAGGTCAATCCACGTTTGAATGTCCTCGCGATCCCCAAAACTCGATCGCTCCTTCGCTGCTTGCAGGTCGGCGCTAGCGTCATCTCGCCAGCCGCGTTTGCTTAGAAACGCATTCCAGATCGCGATTTCCTCTTCGCTTGGCCGGCGGCCACGTACGAAACACCATTCGAGAATTTCTTGATCCGATCCGCCTTTCAACGTTCGCTTCACGAGTTCATCGTAATTTACGCCGAGGAATCTCGTGCAACGGGCGTCGAACATCGTCGGATCTTCATCGACACCGGTAAAATAGTCCGGCGGCAATTCACCTCGGGCTTTTAGTCGGATCTTATCAAGCATCCGAGCAAAATAGATCAGGCCTTTCGTCTCAATGTGATCGCTACAGGGAGTCTGAGTTTGCATTCAAAGGAAAGCTTCTGGCCTTGTGGTAAAGTGTCAACGGTCCACTCGGCACAAAATGGCCAGACCACTTCGACGGGAACTTGCGGTTACCAGGAGTTGGCTTAATGAGCCCAATCCAAATCGTGAAAGGAACTTCAGCTAAAAAGTCAGGTAAAAAGCAGCGCCGCCGCCATTCGATCATGGCTTTTGAAATGATTCGATTGGATCGCGCTTCGGACGAACCGCTCCATGAACAGCTTTACCGCCGTATTCGCGACGAATTGGTCTCCGCAACCTTTAACCACAACTCTTCACGACTCCCCTCCTCTCGCGACCTGGCCGTCGATCTGGGAGTATCGCGATTCACTGTAAACGTCGCTTTCTCCAGGCTTCATTCGGAAGGGTATCTTCAATCGAAAATTGGGTCGGGCACGTTCGTCGCCGAGCCGTTGCCCGAAACTTTCCTGAGTGCGCACACGGCGAAAGCAGAACCGCACGTAGAACGTCCGCCCCGCCTGTCTCATCGGGTAAGAAATATTCCTGATCAGCGGGTTGGAAAACAGTTCGATTTCGGGATTGCCGGACCGCCCGGTGTCACCTTCGTTCCCGCTGTAGCGGCGCTTGATGAATTTCCGATTCAAATATGGGAACGCCTCAGGGCAGAAGTGCTCGCAAAAAAGGGAGCACATCTGCTCCAGTATGCGTCAAGCCGTGGCGACCCAGACCTGCGCAAGGCACTCGCAACGTATTTGTGCGATTACAGAGGCGCGCGTTGTCATCCAGACCAGATCATCATCACCGCTGGGACGCAGCAGGCAATGATGATCAGCGCGATGGCGCTCGTAAATCGGGGTGAGGTCGCTTGGATTGAAGATCCGGGCTTTTACCAGGCCCGCCGGACGTTTGGGTTCGCGGGGGCGACGGTTGTTCCAAGACCTGTCGACCGTGAAGGAATCACGATCGCGCGGCCGTCGAAACAACGCTCACCGAAAATCATCTATGTCACTCCCTCTCATCAATTCCCGCTCGGCATGACGATGAGTCTCGCGCGAAGGACGGCTTTGATCGAATTTGCGCGCGCCTGCGACGCCTATGTTTTTGAGGACGATCACAATTCAGAGTTTCGTTACACCGGTCCCCCACTCCCGTGTTTACAGGGTCTCGATAACTCCGGCCGTGTCATCTACGCGGGCACAATGAGTAAGATCCTCTATCCATCCTTGCGGCTGGGCTACATTCTAGCGCCGGAGCGATTGGTCGAACCAATGATCAAGATTCGGGCTGTGATAGATCAACATTCCCCGGCCATCGATCAGGCGACACTTGCTCGATTCCTAACCGAGGGATTCTTTCTGAGTCACATCAAGCGGATGCGGAAATTGTATTCCGATCGAAGGGAATTCTTTATCGAACAATTCAACAATCTATTGAGTAAGTACTTTGTCCTGGAGATTCCGGAAGCGGGACTTCACTTCGTCGCCTGGCTGCGGCAGAAAGAACACTTACCGCTGATTACGCGCGTCTGCACTGAGATCGGTATCAGGCCGTCGCCATTGTCGTCGTGCTTTATGAAAGCAGAGCCGGAGGCCGCACTCACTTTCGGATTCGCCGCATGGTCGCGCGCACAAATTCGCGAAGGTCTTAGCAAGTTCGCGGCGGCGCTTAATTCAAAATTGAATTAAGTAATTTGGGCAAGCCACGAGGCGCTCTTTGACGAGCCGCACGTCAATCGTTCCACTGTTTTGGATCTGCTGGTTCGTCAACCGGACATTTAAAACTGAAATGGCCCGTACCAAATCTGCGAAGTGGCTATGGTAGTGATACCTGGCCAGTCCCTAAAGTAACGTCATGAAAAATCAACAAAGGAGACAAACATGACACCACAATTCACAACCAAAAGAGTTAGCCAAATTCTTTTCATTGGTCTGATTACTGTCTGTTGCGCGGCGATTCTGGCGCCCGTGCAGGCACAGAGGCCGGAAGCAACAAAGGCAAGACAGCAATACCAAGTGTCGAATCTTCCCAGCCTCGGCGGAACGAGTAGCGGGGGAAACAGCATTAATGACCAGAGCTGGGCGGCAGGCTACTCCAGACTGCCGGATAGGAACCGGCACGCTACGCTGTGGCGAAGCGGTTTGCTCTCCGACCTAGACACACTTGGCGGACCAAACAGCAGTGTCACGTGGAACGTGAAGAATACCGCGGGAATCATC
>QHMR01000181.1 GCA_003217875.1 Verrucomicrobiota bacterium | reverse complement strand
TTGCGAAGGGCGAGGATCGGCAACTGTTTAAGGAAGCCATGTTGCGTATTGGTCTTGAAGTCCCGCGCTCCGGGGTGGCGCGTTCGTTGGCAGAGCTCGATCGAATCGTTGCTGAAATCGGAACGTTCCCGCTGATCATTCGTCCCGCATTCACTTTGGGCGGGACTGGCGGTGGCATCGCGTACAATCGCGAAGAGCTCGATGTGATCGCTGCCCGCGGGCTCGATCTCTCGCCGGTCCGCGAAGTGTTAATCGAAGAATCGCTGGTTGGTTGGAAAGAATTCGAGATGGAAGTGATGCGCGACCGGATGGACAACTGCGTGGTCATCTGTTCGATCGAGAATTTCGATCCCATGGGTGTGCATACGGGGGACTCCATCACGGTCGCTCCGGTGCAAACGCTGACTGATAAGGAATACCAAATGATGCGCGACGCTGCGTTCGCTGTGATTCGCGAGATCGGCGTCGAGACCGGCGGATCGAACATTCAGTTTGCTGTTCATCCAGACAACGGCCGCATGGTGGTGATCGAGATGAATCCGCGCGTCTCGCGTTCCAGTGCGCTGGCATCGAAGGCGACGGGTTTTCCGATTGCGAAAATCGCGGCAAAACTGGCGGTCGGTTACACGCTGGATGAAATCAAAAACGACATCACACGCGAGACGCCGGCATGTTTCGAGCCGACCATTGATTACTGCGTCGTCAAGGTGCCGCGCTTTACATTCGAAAAATTTCCGCAAGCCGACGCAACGCTTACGACACGGATGAAAAGCGTCGGCGAAGCAATGGCGATTGGGCGCACGTTCAAGGAAGCATTGCAAAAAGCGCTGCGTTCGCTCGAGATCAAACGTTTCGGTCTGATTGGCGACGGCGCAGATAAAGATGTCGACCTTGAAACACTGCGACTGAAGCTAGCGACCCCGAACGCGGAACGGATCTTCTTCATCGCGCAGGCATTTCAAAAGGGCGCGTCGATTGATGAGGTTTACGATCTTACAAAAATTGACAAGTGGTTTTTGAGGAACATGGCTGAGCTGGTTGCCGAAACAGGATGTTTGAAGACGAAAGCATTCCGGCGGGCAAAGAAGCTCGGGTTCTCGGACCGACAGCTGGCCGTGGCGCGCGGCGATTCGGAAGGAGCAGTTCGGTCGAAGCGAAAAACTGAACGTGTCGCACCCACCTACCGCCTCGTGGACACATGTGCGGCGGAGTTTGAAGCTTATACGCCTTATTACTACTCCACGTACGGCGACGAGAACGAGCGCCGCGAGAGCGGGAAGCGCAAGATCATGATTTTGGGCGGCGGACCGAACCGGATCGGCCAGGGAATTGAGTTTGATTATTGCTGCGTGCACGCTGCGTTTGCCCTGCGCGAACTGGGATTCGAAACCATCATGGTCAACTCGAATCCGGAAACGGTTTCCACCGATTACGACACGAGCGACAAACTTTATTTTGAGCCGCTCACCTTGGAGGACGTGCTCAACATTTACGATCAGGAAAAACCGGAGGGCGTGTTAGTCCAGTTTGGTGGCCAAACACCGCTGAATCTCGCAAGCGGTTTGAAGGCTGCGGGCGTCCCAATTCTTGGGACGCAGCCTGAAAGCATCGAGACGGCCGAGGACCGGCAGCTATTCGCGGCGATGCTCGATAAGCTTAATCTGAGGCAGACTCCAAATGGATCGGCGATAAGCACCGACGATGCCATCGCAATTGCGAACAAGGTCGGCTATCCCGTTTTGGTCAGACCCTCATTCGTCCTGGGTGGCCGCGCTATGGAACTTGTCTATAACGAGGGGGATCTTCGGCGCTATATGGGGAGCGCTATTGAAGTGACACCTGATCGCCCTGTGCTTATCGATCGTTTTCTTGAAGACGCCGTCGAAGTCGATGTCGATTGCATCTCGGACGGCGAAACGACTGTGATCGGCGCGATCATGGAGCACATCGAGGAGGCGGGCATCCACAGCGGCGACAGTGCCTGCGTAATCCCAACATTCTCGCTGTCGCAAAAAGTGCTCGACGAAATTTCCCTAGCAACGAGAGCGATGGCACGCGAATTGAACGTGCGCGGGCTGATGAACGCGCAATTCGCGGTCAAGGGCGAGGACGTTTACGTCCTGGAAGTGAATCCACGCGCGTCGCGCACCGTTCCCTTCGTCAGCAAAGCAATCGGTGTTCCGCTGGCGAAACTCGCTGCGAAGGTAATGGCGGGCGGATCATTGCGCGAACTCGGTTTCACCAGGGAAATCGTACCGAAACATTTCTCAGTGAAAGAAGCGGTCTTTCCGTTTCTACGCTATGAAGGACTCGATATTTCGCTGGGTCCGGAGATGAAATCGACGGGCGAAGTGATGGGCATGGATGTGGATCTCGGCCTTGCCTACGCAAAATCGCAGATGGCCGCGCCACCACCGCTGCCGAAAAAGGGAAAAGTCTTTGTCAGCGTCAAGGACACCGACAAGGAAGCGGTAATCCCGGTTGCGCGCGAGTTTGTGAAGCTCGGCTTTGAAATCATTTCCACCAGCGGAACCGCCAAGGCGCTTTCGAAAGGGAAAATCAAGGTAACCAAGGTCTTCAAAATTCACGAGGGACGCCCGAACGTTCTCGATCGCATCAAGAATGGCGATATCAATTTCATCATCAACACGCCAAGCGGGAAAATTCCACGAGAGCATGAAGTAGTAATTCGGAATGCCGCACTGGCCGCGAAAATTCCCATAATGACGACGGTGCGCGCGGCGCTGGCCAGTGCAAATGGGATTCGCTCGTTACAAAAACGGAAAGTTCAGGTGCGCAGTTTGCAGGAATACCACTGTAGCGGCGGTCTCTGACCGCCGGTCATGGCATGCAGATTTGCGACGGCCGGAGACAGCCGCTACAAAAAAGAATGAAGTTGTCGATCTTACTGGCGTTGTTGTTCGGCGCCGCCACATTTGCTGCCGAAGAAAAGAAAGAGGAAAAGACTCCCATGAATCCATCGAACGAAGTGGCAGTAATTAAAACCAGCGAAGGCGACATGGTGGTACAGTTTTGGACTGACGCTGCGCCAAACACCGTTGACAATTTCAAAAAGTTGGCGCGCCAGGGCTTCTATGACGGCACTATTTTCCATCGGATCGTCAAAGGATTCATGATTCAAGGCGGCGACCCGAATTCGAAAGACCCAGCGAAGGAAAATAGTTACGGACAAGGCGGGCCCGGTTACAACATCAAAGCCGAATTTAACGATCATCCTCACGACCCGGGCGTGATCTCCATGGCGCGCAGCGCTGATCCGGATTCGGCCGGATCACAATTTTTTATCTGTCTCGCGCCCATTCATCGACTCGATCATCAATACACGACCTTTGGCAAATTGATCAAAGGCGAGGACGTGCTCGAGAAAATCGGCAACACGCCGGTCGAGCGAAATGCGCAGGGTGAAATGAGTAAGCCGACCAAACGCATAACGATCAACAAGATCGACATCGTCCCAGCAGGTTCGGTGAAATAGTCGTCATCCTTGTCATTCCGAGCGAAGTCGAGGAATCTCTCCCTGTTTGAGAAATATTTAGAGATGTCTCGACTCCGCTCGACATGACAGAACGCAAATCAACAATAGCGCTCATCCAGATGCGCTGCGGCCCGGAGCCGGAGAAGAATTTCACTCGGGCGACCGAATTCATTCGCGAGGCGGCAGCGCAAGGCGCGAAGATTGTTTGCCTGCCGGAGCTTTTTCGGTCGCAATACTTCTGTCAGGCAGAAGATCACAAGAATTTTGATCTGGCTGAGGAAGTGCCCGGCAAATCAACAGCGGCATTGGGAGATGTGGCGCGGAAAACTGGCGCCGTGATTATCGCGTCAGTTTTCGAGAAACGCAGCGCGGGAGTTTATCACGACAGCGCGGCAATAATCGACGCGGATGGAGGGTTGCTGGGCAAATATCGCAAGATGCACGTTCCGGATGATCCGCTGTATCACGAAAAATTTTATTTCGCGCCCGGCGACCTCGGATTTCAGGCGTGGCAGACGACGCACGGCAAAATTGGCGTCTGCGTTTGCTGGGACCAGTGGTACCCGGAAGCGGCACGACTGACGGCGTTGCGCGGCGCTGAGATCATTTTTTATCCAACAGCAATCGGCTGGCATCCATCGGAAAAGAAGGAGTTCGGTCTGGCGCAACATTCCGCCTGGGAAACAATTCAGCGCAGTCACGCCATTGCAAACGGTTGCTACGTCGCCGCGGCAAATCGCGTTGGCCATGAAGCGCCTGCGGGCGGTGACGGCATCGAATTTTGGGGGCAGAGTTTTATTTGCGGCCCCGATGGCAAGATCATCGCCAAGGGCTCGGTAGATCGAGAAGAAATTGTGACTGCGGACGTGGAATGGGACCGCGTGAACGAGCATCGCACCCACTGGCCATTTCTGCGCGACCGACGCGTCGATGCTTACGCCGGTCTCGAAAAAAGAATGATAGATTGAACCATGGATTTAATGACGCTTACAGAAATCCGGAGAGGCGCGCAAAACGGCGCAGTGCCGGCGCGCGTGCATGTGCAGGTCGAAAGTGCTGCGCCAAAACTCACGCGCGAGCAGCAGCCGTATTGCGAGCTCGTTCTCGCCGACGCATGCGATCGCATGACGCTGCGTGTCTGGAGCGATCATCCGGCTTACAAAGCATG
>QHMR01000180.1 GCA_003217875.1 Verrucomicrobiota bacterium | reverse complement strand
AGAAAAGACGGGCGCGCGTGGATTACTCACGGTATTTGAAAAGCTGTTTCGTGATTACAAATATTATCTGGCAGGGTCGGGCTTGAGCCAGTTGCGTGTTACCGCGGCCCTCGTGCGGGAGCCGCAGCGCGTGCTTGATCGCTTGAGGTTAGAGGGACACAAGCTTGAGGCGCAAATGCTCGAAACCGGCGCGCGTCAATTTGCCGAAATATTCAACAGCGAGCACGGATTGGAACTTGTTTTCGATGAGGGTGCGATTCGGCGCTTGGTCGAGCGCGCGCAAGCTGAGCGGATGACCATGAGTGATCTATGCGCTCATTTGTTTAAGGATTATCAGTTTGGCTTGAATCTGATCAAAAAGAATACGGGCCGAATCAAGTTTGTTCTTAACGCCGAGGCGATCGACGCCGCAGACAAGTTCCTGAGCGAATTAGTGGTGCAGTCCTACTATCCTGGTTCCGTTGCCCAAAAAGCTTGATTGTTAATGAAGCGGTTGTTGATCACAACACTCATAATTGGAGCCGCCGTCGTTTTCATCGTCGGAGCGCTGCATGTCACCAAGTCCTTAGCACGTTTGGAGACTGCCGCAGCACAGCTTGTCTCCGACTATGCCGGCGCAACGAGAATCGTCAGCGAAAAATGGCAATACCTTTTTGTTTTACTTGCAGCTCTTATTGTCGCCTGGCTCAGCGTGAGCATTGCTCCGCGATGGCGTAGCCGTCTGCTGGTTGGTTTGTTGTTGGTGGAGCTCTTTGGTCTTTCATGGGTCTGCTCGCTCTATCGGATATTTTTCCAGCCGATTCCCTCCGTTCTTGCGCTCATATTCGCATTGGCGATCGCGGAAGGCTGGTCGGTTTTCTTACGGAGGGACCGCTCGCATCTTGTACGAACATTCTTTGCCAATCGTCTCTCGAAAAATGAATTTCGTCGTCTTAGAGAGGGCACAACTCGATTCGATCCTCAACCGAAAACATACGAAATAAGCGTTGTGGTCTGCGATATCGGTAACAGACTTGCATTCGCGGAAGATTCCGAGCCGGCCGCGTTCGCCGAAGTGACGGCGAAATTTATTCGCGAGACCGCTGAACATCTGGTTAATGAAGGCGCTTACCTGCATGCGGCTGACGGAGAAGGCGTGGTCGCCATTTTTGGATTTCCCGTTCCGAACACTGACCATACCCAGAAGGCAGTTCGTGTTGTCCTCGACATGATAAAGAATTTTCGCGAGCGCCGGCAAGATAGCGGCGAAACTGTTGGCAAATGGGGTATGCGCGCCGGGGTTAGTTCCGGTGCGCTAATTGCCGGTGCACTGAAGGACACTGAGCGCCCTCTGCTTCTGGCGGGCGGCGAACCGATTGACCTCGCCCGCAGATTCTGCGCATTGAACAATTTCTACGGGTCAAGCGCTCTGATCGACACGCCAACTTTTGATCGAGTCAATGACACAGTTGTCGCCCGTCCGATTGATTTTGTGAGCGGGCTGAATTCGCATGATCGGATTGAAATCTACGAACCGCTTTGGCTGGCTGTAGAGGCCAAGCCGGAACGCGTCGCCCGCCGGGACGCTTTCTGGAACGGCGTGGTGCTCTATCGAGAAAAACGCTGGGCGGAAGCTTATAGCGAATTTCAGAAGGCGCGGGCCTCGGAGGACGAAGATGATCCTCCATTGCAATTTTATCTGCGCAGACTGGAGCCGCTTCTTCTTCAGCTGGCAGAGGCTCCGCTCGCATAATCTACTGAAGGACAGATTCGCCGTGGCGAACCTGAGCGTACTTTGAGAAGAACGGAATATCCGGAGGCAATCCGGAATTTGATTTCTCAACTGCGACAAATGCCGGGAGTCGGTCCTCGCTCGGCGGAGCGCATCGCGCTCTGGATGGTGCGAGCGCGTAACGATCAGCCGGAGCACATCTCGCGCGCAATCGCGGACACTCGCCAGTCAATTCGTTCCTGCAATCTTTGCGGGTTTTTTGCTGCCGAGGAGGTTTGCGAAATATGCGCCGACTCCTCACGCTCAGCGGAGTTGCTTTGCGTCATAGAACAGCCAACCGACATACTGCCTCTGGAGAAAACCGGCGTCTTCCGCGGCCGATATCATTCGCTCGGCGGAAAAATTTCGCCGCTCGACCACGTCGCGCCGGAAGATTTGCGCATCAAGGAATTACTTGAGCGCATCGACCGGGAAAAGATCACGGAGATTATTTTCGCGTTGCCCGCCGATGTAGAAGGTGAAGCGACGACAAATTACATTGTCGACCTGTTAAAGAACAAACCAATCAGCCTTACGCGGATTGCCCGTGGCATTCCTGCCGGCGGAGGACTTGAATCGGCCGATGAATTGACGCTCTCTGCTGCGCTTTCGGGGCGCACTAAACTGTAGGGGAAGCCGTTCGATTCCCCGGGAAGCCAACGGCATCCCCTACAATTCCTTTTCAACGCTTTAACGTTGAATTACGTTTCATCGAAATGTCCTGCATGAAAATTGATCCGGCGTTGCACCAGCCGCAGAAGCCGCCGTGGATCAAGGTGCGGCTGCCGTCCAATCCGGTTTTCTTTTCAACGAAAGCGCTGATCTCCGACCTGCGGTTGCACACGGTTTGCGAGAGTGCGCAATGCCCGAACCGATGGGAATGCTGGAGCCAGGGCACAGCCACCTTCATGATCGCCGGGGACCGTTGCACGCGCGCGTGCGGATTTTGCGCGGTGACAACTGCAAAGCCGTTCGCGCTGGAACAAGACGAACCTCAGCGCGTGGCCGAGGCCGTGCGTCGGATGAAATTAAAACATGTCGTGATTACTGCGGTTGCGCGCGACGATCTCAAAGACGGCGGCGCTGATCATTTTGCACGTACGATCACAGCTATTCGCGACATGGATCCTTCGATTGTCGTTGAAGTGCTCGTGCCCGATTTTCATGCGCAGGAGTGGTGCATTCAGACGGTGCTCGATGCCGGGCCGGACATTTACAATCACAACTTGGAAACAGTCGAACGCCTCACACCGCTGGTGCGGTCGCGCGCAAAGTATCGCACATCCTTGCGAGTTTTGCGTCGGGCGAAGGAACTAGAACCTAGTGTTGTCACCAAAAGCGGCGTGATGCTTGGCCTCGGTGAAAAAGAAACTGAGCTTTTTCAGACGATGGATGATTTGCGCGAAGCCGGCTGCGAAGTCTTGACCATGGGCCAGTATTTGCGTCCGACCCCGAAACATTTGCCTGTCATAGACTACATCGCGCCGGAGCAATTCAGCTATTACGGTGACATCGCGCGGAGAAAAGGTTTTCTCTACGTCGCCTCCGGCCCGCTGGTGCGAAGCTCGTATCACGCGGCCGACTTTCATCCGGTGGTGCGGCGATGATGGAGCCAGAGCGCGATCCGCTCGCTCAAATTCGTTCACAGACGGCCGCAGTTATTCCTGCGTACCAGGACGAAAAACATATCGGGGACATCGTTCGCCGAACCCGCGAGCGACTCGACCACGTTGTTGTCGTTGATGACGGGTCAACCGATCAGACGGCGCAACGCGCGCGCGAAGCCGGCGCAGAAGTGATCGTTCACAATCAAAACTGCGGCAAAGGCGAAGCGATTAGGACTGGACTCGGACATTGGTTTGGCGCAGCGAGTTCATCCAGCAGCGAACTGAATCGACAAATCAGGTGGGTGAGCCTTCTCGATTCGGACGGCCAACATCTTCCCGAAGAGATTGATCGGTTTATGACGGCGGCGGTCTCTGCAGCGCGGCCCAGCTTTTTTATCGGTAACCGTATGAATAACCTTGCCGGAATGCCATTTATCCGGCGTGTCGTGAACCACTACATGAGCAGCCAGATTAGCAGGGTTTGCGCACAAAAAATCCCCGATACGCAATGCGGTTTCCGCATGGTAGATCGGCAATTAATTCCTGACCTTCTTGGCGGGGGAGACCGTTTCGATTACGACACCGAAGTGCTCATCATCGCCAGCCGAAAAGGCTACCGGATTGAATCGGTTCCGATCACAACCGTCTACTCCGATCAAGTGAGCAAGATCCGTCCACTGCGCGATTCGATTCGCTTTTTTAAACTGATGTGGCGCTATCGGAAACTGTAGCAACGGCTCTGTGAGCCTTTCGCGGAGCTATTTTTTCTTTTCGCCGTTTTTCGACGAGCCGACGGGCTGCGCGCTGTTCGCGTTTTTTCCTTGTGTAATACGCATGCCAGTAGTGGGCTGCGCGCCACTCGCGCTGCTTCCGCGTGTAGTACGCGCGCCAGTACTCGGGCGAGCGTATTCGGTGACGCCCACGTTTTTTCATGCTGGCCTCTACAAAATTCTACGGAAACCAAAGGACGAAAGTCCCAAATATTTTGCGCGGAGGGCGAATCATTTCCAAGATGCGAAGGGCAAGAAGAATCTAAGCTGGCTAGAGTCAGCCGTGCTTCGTACGGAAAACGGTGCTTGGCGTATCCACTTCTTTCACAGCACCAGGGTGCCATCGGAGTGACATGGGGAGCCCTTAAGACCCCGTGGTAGGGCCTTTCGTGCCTCCTGACGCGAGACTAAGCTCCAAGCGCAAGCGCCGCGCGGGAAGGAAACACGTCCCTTCCAAGTTCGTTCTACGGAAACGACGAAACGAAGTTCCCAAAACGGCGCCCACTTGTGCCCGCGTGCGCACGGACGGGGATTGGCGACCAACCGCTTCGAAAACTAAATCACGGTTTTCTTGCCGGCAGAGGTTTCGAGCTTTTTAGAATTTCCGACTCGGGCGTGAGTGTTGCCGGTTTGCCGCTGAAGATGACGCGGTTTGGCTTTGCAGCGAGCGTTCCCACGAGCTCCTTGGCGTATGTCGTAACGACTTTCAGGTTCAAGAGCGTCACGTGCAGTTGCTTCAGCTGTTCCTGAAGCTGTTTGTCCGTCGATTTAATGAACGTATCGGCGCTCCCGAACAGGTTGTCTGCACCTTTGGCCACAGTCTCGAGATTTTTGATCACGTTCTGGAGATTATCTACGTCCATTTTCAGGGAATCTGCCAATGGCCCGAGCTTCGGCGTAAATTCGCCAAGATCTTTTTTCAAACCGGTGACCGTGACGTTCAAATTGTCGAGTAGCTTGTTTGCATTATCGAATAATGGCCCGGCTGCCGCAGTGATCTGCTCAAGACCGTACGCGGGATGACCTTCAATCGCCGCGTTGTTTGCCAGCGTCTCACCCCCGGGTGTGCCGGCTGAAAGCGCTACAAACTTTGGTGAGAGCATTGTATCGGAGCTGAGTGTGGCCGTGACATCTGTAGGCAGCGGCGGAATTCCTTCGTCAAGACTGACCGTCACCCGCACGGCGTCTTTCTTGTTTACGCTTGCTTCCCGCTCCTTCGCCGTAAGATGCCGCATCGCGATCACGCGCCCAGCTGGCGCCCCGGCATAGCGCACCTCCGAATTAACCTTTATGCCGGTCACATCTTCATAATTGATCTGCAGGGTGCGTGTCGGTTTTTTGAGGCGATATCCTGAGAGCGCGAAAGTAAGCGCGCCGAGGAGGACGATGCTGCATGCGATGACGGATAACGCGACCAGGTAATCCGATAGATTGCGCTTCATGGATGCTTATGATGAAAACGGAACCGCGCACCCAGGAACGGCCGTGGGCGGACATGTTGGTGATCTTTGTGCTCTTCCTGGGAAACGTTCAATGGAATCGGACCGTCGGCCCTCCCATGAATAAATTGCTGCACTTCCGGATTTGAGCTGTTTCGAATTTCATCTGGTGTGCCTTGCGCCACGATCGAGCCGTGGCCGAGCATAATCATCCGTGTGGCAATGCGAAAGGCGCTAGTCATGTCATGCGATACCACGACCGCAGTCATGTGGGTGCCTTTAGTTAGGTTCAGAGTCAGCTCGTCGACCACGGCGGTCATGATCGGATCAAGCCCGGAGGTGGGTTCATCGCTGAACAGCAACTCGGGATCGAGAGCAAGCGCACGCGCAAGGCCCACACGCTTTTTCATGCCGCCGCTAATTTCATCCGGCTTAAGATCTTCAAAGCCGGTCAGCCCAACGATCTCGAGCTTTTGTTTCACGATCTGTTCGATTTCATCGGGCGATTTTTTTGTGTGCTGGAATAGTGGAAGCGCAACGTTCTCGCCCACTGTCAACGATGCGAGTAACGCGCCGGATTGAAATAACATGCCGAACCGCAGTCGCACACGTTCAATCTCGCGTTCGGCCATGCCAGTAATTTCTTCTCCAAAGAGTTTCACCGATCCTGTAGTCGGTTTCATGGAGCCGATCATATGCCGGAGCAGAGTGCTCTTGCCGCAACCGCTGCCACCCATGATAACCAGCGTCTCGCCACGGTGAACGTTAAAAGAAATCTGATCGAGCACCGCGCGATCGCCGAAGCGGCGAACAAGATGATCTACTTCGATAATGGCTTCGCTGTTAGGATTCATGCACTGAAAAAGAAGATCCCCGTTAATACCGCGTTAGTCACCAACATCGCCAGCAAAGCTTCCACGACGGAAGCAGTCGTAGCTTGTCCGACACCCTCCGCGCCGCCTTCGACATTCAGACCCGCGTTACAGGCGATCGTGATAATGATCCATGCAAAAACCACGCTCTTGATCATTCCTGAATACAAATCCCACGTTTCCGCACTCTCGAGAGCGCGCAGCACGTAACCGGCAGTGTTGAAGTCGAGCGCGGAAACGCACACTGCCCAGCCGCCAAGGATCCCGATGTAATTTCCAAAGATGGTGAGCGCTGGGAGCATCACCATCATGGCCAAAAAACGCGGCACGACCAAGTATTGAATCGGATTAATAGCCATTACTTCAAGCGCCTCAATTTCCTCGGACACTTTCATCGTGCCCAGCTCCGCGGCAACGGCCGAGCCGCTGCGGCCGATTACGATCACGGCGATTAGTACCGGCCCCATCTCGCGCAGTAGCGTGATCATCACGAGATCAGGAATGTACATCTCAGCGCCCAGGCTCTCGAGAGAATGAGCTGCCTGCATCGCGAGCGTCACACCGACACTGAATGCCGTCAACGCCACCATCGGCGCGGCGCGAACCCCAATGAACACCATTTGCCGAAAAATTGGTGCGATTTTGAAAAATTGCCCGGTGAAAGGCGCAATCAAAATCCAGTAGAGCAGACTCAGGTTAAGCTGGAGATAATTTTTCACGCGAAGTTCCAGCGACACTCCTGAAATCCAATCCTAAATCATCACAGATCACCTGTGCTGCGTTTCTCCCGGGTGCCATTGACACCCCAGGGCCCGGATGACTGCCAGAACTACACAGGTATACATTGGGGACCGGGGTTTTGTAGTGTCCGAGCTCAGGAATCGGGCGCAGCGAACCAGTTTGGTACGGGAGAAACGCGCCCTGTCCAAGCGTACCTCGGACAGCGCTGACGATCTTCCGCGAAATGTCGACCGGAGAATGGGCTACGCGTTTAAGAATTTTTGCCTTCAAGTCGGGAATGTAGTTGGCAGTAATCAGGTCAATAAGGTAATCAGCGTACGGTTCGCGAGCTTCGTCCCAGGTGCGTGCCGGAACTCTGCCCGTGGCGTCACCGGTGATAACATAGGGAACACTCAAGACCACGAATTTCATCAGCGCTTTGCCGGCTGGGGCGCGGCTGGGGTCTACAGCAGAGTCATTCCAACTCACAATCATCGGGGCCGACGGCAACTCACCACCGCGACATTGTAAATAGAGCCGCGCGAAAAAATCCAGTGAGGGTTCGCTAAGATGAACGTGCGCGGATTGGCGCGCAGCAGGTCCGGCCCTGTAGTTGATAGGACTCTCGAGTGCGAGAAAGATGACAAAAACTGAATCGCCCCACTCGTACTGCTGCATTTTATCGACGATTTCTTGTCCCACCATTCCGGCGCCGAGCAAATCCACCACGAGGTTTCGTGGATCTACATTTGAGACGATCAGCTTACCGACGGGAATTTCCTCGCCGCCTGCGAGGCGCACAGCAGTGGCACGTTTTGAGTCGCCCAAAATTTTGTCGACTAGCGTGTTCGTGCGGATTTCTCCGCCATGCGCTTGCAGATCTTCAGCGAGCGCGAGCGTGACGCGGTTCATCCCACCTTTGACCAGATTGTTGCCGACGTTTTGTAAGACTGAAGCGAATAGCCAGCCAAGCTCGGCGCCACCCGCGTCGTCGGGCGAGGCTCCGAGAAAAGTAGCGAAAGAGCCGAACAAGGTTTTCGTCACTTCCGCTTCGAGCGTCTGGTTCGCCCACGATCGGATGCTCTGCATGCTAAACCGATAGGCTTCCATTCCTGCTGAGGATGCGGCGAAGTCCGCCGCGGCGGCCGGGAATGAAGGAGGAGGTGAAAACATGGCCACAGTGATGGCGTCTTTTTGCGCGAGGAAACGGTTCATCAAGGCACGCCATGTCTCGGCATCCTTGAGCGAGTAGCGGGCTATCTCCCTGACAGTCTTTTCAATGTCGCGATGGACGCTGATTATATCGCCTTGGGGAAAGGCATGTGAGAAGGCAATTTCGGGCTCGATGAGTTCGTAGCGATCAAGCAAACCCAACTCGTGCGGGACCGGTGAAAGATTTGCCAGTTGATAACCGCTCGCATGAATATCCGACCAAAACCCGGGCAGCGTTTCCTCTTCAGTGACGGTCATACCGCCAACCGTTTGGTATTGTTCAAGGACAAGAACCTTTAGCCCAACCTTGGCCAGGTAACAGGCACACGTCAGCCCATTGTGTCCGGCGCCGATAACAATGGCGTCATAAATCTTTGGCATATTTACGACACACCAACTGCCTCGAGCGCTGCAACGCGACTTGGGTTAGGCGCGCTCACAATCCTGTACAGCAAACCAAGATTAGGCTGAAGATAAACTTTCACTTGCCGCTTGAGCGCGCAGAATGCCAAGGTGCACGGCTTGACGGAAGCCGAAAGTTCAGCGCCTGTTCATAAAGCGCCTCGCAAACGAAGGATCAACTTTAACGCAATGGATCAAAGCGAGCTCGAGAACGTGCGCGCGTTACTGCGTTCCAAGCCGCGACCCATTGGCTGGGCCGAGCGGCGCCAGCGACTCGATGCG
>QHMR01000179.1 GCA_003217875.1 Verrucomicrobiota bacterium | reverse complement strand
TTAATTGGACAACGTGCTGTCTTTCGACTGCACCTTGTCATCCTTAAAAACGATCGTGACTGTGTCTTTGCCCTGCCGGTAAACGTAAGTCGTCTTTTTCGTGATCACGAAATCCTCAGTAGTAAGGGAACTGGGCGGACCCAGGATCGATTCCACCTGCTTTTTCGACATCCCTTCCGCTACTTGATCGACATTCGCCCTTGTGATGCGTTTGCCGGAACAGGACATGGCGAGCACAAGCAGGAGTATGAGGACGAAGCGCGTAAAAATGACGAATGACGAACGACGAATAACCAAGGAATGACGAAGCACGAATGCCGAAATCCCGCGGCGATGCTCCTTGGTCGTTTGCTCGTTCGTCATTTGGATTTTCTTCGTCATTGGACATTCGACATTCGTCATTCTCCCATCATCTGTCGCATTCGCCCATGACGAAGTCCAGACTGCCCAGTACTGCCGGCACATCGCTTACCATGCAGCCTGGCAAAAGCTCAGGGAGGATGCTGAGATTCACAAATGACGGCGCTCGAATTTTCAATCGATATGGCACACCGCCGCCTCTGCTGTTAATATAAAAGCCAAGCTCACCCTTGGGATTTTCCGCTGCGAAATAGACTTCGCCAGGCGGCGCATCAAGTCCTTCGGTCACCACGATGAAATGATGGATTAGCTCTTCCATTTTTGTCATCACGCGCGATTTCGGGGGAGTCATGTTCTTCCAGTCCGGGACGTTGATCGGGCCGCCTGGCAGTTTATCGATCACCTGCCGCAAAATCCTCACGCTTTGGCGCATCTCCTCGATCCGCACGAGATAACGATCATAACAATCGCCCGCGCTGCCGATCACTACATCGAACTCGTATTTGTCGTAATCGAGGTACGGATGTTTGCGCCGTAAATCGTGATCAATCCCGCTGCCGCGCAGGTTTGGGCCGGAGAGAGCATACGCAATCGCGTGTTCCTTCGATATGACGCCGATGTCTTTGGTTCGATCGACAAAAATTTTGTTGCGAGTCAGCAATCTGTCGCACTCGTTCAGGCTCGGCCCGAAATCGTCGAGGAATTTGTTCAGTTGGGGAATGAAGCGCTCGGGCAGATCGCGGATTTGGCCGCCGACGCGAGTGTACGAGGTGGTAAAGCGGGCACCGGTAAGCAACTCGAAAAGATCGTAAAGTTTTTCGCGCTCGGTGAAAGTGTAGAGAAATACCGTCATCGCTCCGAGATCGAGCGCCATCGCGCCAAGACCCATCAGATGTGAAGAGATGCGTGACGTTTCACAGCAAATGGTGCGAATCGCCTTTCCACGCGCTGGAACCTCCCAGTCCATCAGTTTTTCCACCGCCAACGCGTAGGCCACATTGTTTGAAAGTGGCGCGAGATAATCGAGCCGGTCTGTGTAAGGGACAAACTGATTGTACTGCATGTTCTCCGCGATTTTTTCGTCACCACGATGCAGAAAACCAATGTCGGGTGTGGCCTTGGTAATAATCTCGCCATCGAGTTCCAGCACGAGCCGCAAAACGCCGTGCGTAGCAGGATGCGAAGGCCCCATGTTAAGCACCATTTTCTCGCCGATATCGTCCTCCGGTGGTCGCAACGCAGCGTCGGCTGCCGCCACCCGGGTGACCGCATCTGGCGATTCGATTTCGCGGACGGTGAAAGGCATGGGAAGAGTTACAATGTTAAAGGTTTTACGCTGGCGAGTGAACCAGCGCGCGCAAGCAATTTCGCCGGGCGAATCTTTCCGGACAGGCTGGCGCGTGGTGCTCTCGAAACGCACAATCGCGCTCGCGCCTATGACGAAACGCGATTAACTAAAATATCATGCCGGAAAAAAATGCGCTGCTCTTTGCTGGACAGGGCGCGCAAACCGTTGGGATGGGACGCGATCTCGCTGGGGAATTTCCTGTTGCAGCGGACTTATTCCGCGAGGCCGACGAAATTCTCGGCCGAAAGTTGAGTGGCATTGCGTGGAACGGCCCAATCGAGGAGTTGACCAAGACGTTAAATTGTCAGCCTGCGCTTTACGTTCATGGGCTGGCGTGTCTGGCAGCGTTGCGCGAGATAGGCGGCAATTTTCCCGTCGGCGGCGCGGCGGGCTTGTCGTTAGGGGAAATAACTGCGCACGCAGCGGCAGGCACATTCGATTTTGCAACCGGCCTGAAGCTTGTGCAGCTGCGCGCGCAATTCATGGAGGAAGCGTGCGCGGCTACTCTTGGTGGCATGGCGGCAATGATTGGCGGCATGGAGAACGACGTCCGTCGGCTTGCCGCGGATGAAGATGTCGATGTCGCCAATATCAATGCGCCTGGCCAAATCGTCATTACGGGTGAGCTGGCGAAAGTCGAGGCGGCTGTCGGTGTGGCGAAAGAATACGGCATTGGGCGCGCGATGATGTTAAACGTAGCCGGTGCATATCACTCGCGTTTGATGGAGAGCGCCTATGAAAAGCTTGGCGCGGTGCTTGAGCATGTTCCAATACAACCGCCGCGTTTTCCTGTAATCAGCAACGTGACCGGCATGGAAGTGGCGACCCCTGTTGAAATCCGCCGCACATTGCAGGACCAGGTCACGGGGACGGTGCGCTGGCTGGATTGCACGGAGCGGCTGGTCGACCTCGGCTGCGATTTTTTTATCGAACTGGGACCGGGCGGTGTGCTGGCTGGTTTGTTGCGACGCAGTCGCAAAGACATGGGTGTGATCTCGGTGAGTGATGCCGAATCGGTTCGCAAGTGTGCCAAGGCGCTGTTAACCACTGCCCTGCGCGCGGTCAAAACGAGAGTCTCCCGGGGTGGTGGAATCGGGTAGCTCACAAAGCCGTGGCTACAACGTCGACAACCGTCTTCGGCTACATAACTTCAGTACATGACTGTCATCGAACGCGTCGATTCGGACCTTAAGGAAGCGATGCGTGCTAAAGACACCACAAAGCGGGGCGTTCTGCGCATGTTAAAATCGGCCTTGAAATACGCAGCGATTGCAAAATCAGGCGCAGAAACGGAGCTAAGCGACGCCGACGCCGCGCAGGTGATTCGCAAGCAGGCAAAGCAACGCCAGGATTCCATCGAGAGCTTTGAGAAAGGCGGACGCGCGGATCTGGCTGACAAGGAAAAAGAAGAGTTGTCGATCCTGAACGGGTATTTGCCGCAGGGAATGAGCGCAGGCGAGGTGGCAGGAATTGTGCGGGAAACCATCGTCGAAGTCGGCGCGACATCGAAAGCGCAAATGGGCGCGGTGATGAAAGCATTGCAGGTGAAAGTCGCCGGTCGCGTGGACGGCAAAACGCTGAGCGCGGAAGTGCAAAAGCAGTTGAGCGGTTAAAAAGTTACAAGAGTTGCAGGTCAAAACGAAACTTCTTGAGGTTGCCGACCCTTGTAACGCTGTAACTCTTCTAACGGTTTTAACTATGCTCACAGCCATCATCGTCGCCGCGGGCGATAGTCGCCGCATGGGCTTTGATAAATTGTTTGCGGTGGTTGCCGGCAAACCAATCATCGCGCACACGATAAGTGCATTTCAGCGTGCGAAGTCAGTCGAAGGCATTGTCGTCGTCACACGCGAAGACCGGCACGATGGTATCAAGGCGATCGTTCGCGAAGAAAAGTTCGAAAAGGTGTGGTCGATCATTCCGGGTGGGAAACACCGGCAGGATTCTGTACAAGCCGGGATGAATCATCTGGATTCAGGTACGCGGTGGATCGCAGTGCACGATGCTGCGCGGCCGCTGATTACTCCGGAGCAGATCGAGCGCGTGTTCCAGCAATGCACAAGGCGTGGCGCTGCCGCTTTGGCAGAACCCATTAAGGACACATTGAAACGAGCAGGTAGCGATCTTCTGGTCAGCGGTTCAGTGGATCGAGATCAGCTGTATGCGATGCAAACGCCGCAAATTTTCGAACGTCAATTGATCGAGGAGGCGTATCGCGTGGTTTATGCAGAAAATATCTCTGTAACGGACGAGGTTTCAGCAGTCGAGCGGCTCGGCCGCAAAATCGCTCTCGTTCTCAACGATGATTTTAATTTCAAAATTACTTATCCACGAGATTTGGCGCTTGCTGAATTTGTTCTGAAACAACGGATGGACTCTGTCGCGAATTGACGTTGCCTGTCGTCAAAGGCGCAGCGTCAGCGGCCCATTGAAAGCCGCTCGGCGAGGAGCTGTGGCAGACCGGCTTTAGAAATCTTCTTTTGTGCGGTCGCCAGATCGTATTTTACGCGCACCAGTTCGACCAGATTGTTTTCAATATCATAAATGCAGTATGCCGCGCGCCAGTTTCCGTCGCGAGGCTGGCCGACGCTGCCTGCGTTGATGAAATACTTTTTGGCTGGCTCGATGCGGACGTGTTCGATCCTTTCCTGTCGAACACCCTGGTCCCGAAGAAACACCATGGGTACATGCGTGTGGCCGAAAAAACAGACCGCAGTACGCTGATACGTGAAACTAGCGACAGCATCGAGATTGCTAAAGACATAGCCCCATTGGCCAGGGGTATCGAGTGTGGCATGCACGATTGTAAAATCGTGTACTCGTTTCTGTAACGGCAAGTTCCGCAGCCATTCCTTGTCCTGATCCGTCAAATTGTCGCGGGTCCACTGGATGGCATGCTCGGCCAATTCGTTGAACCGTTCCGAAGATGTGGAAAGCGTTGCCTCCTCGTCGTGATTGCCTTTCACCACGGGGCAATCGAGTTCCCGAACACGTTCAATGCATTCTCGCGGGTTCGCATTATAACCTACCACGTCGCCCAGACACAAAAAATGAGTGCATCTACGCTCACGCGCGTCCGCCAGTACCGCTTCGAGCGCCTCGAGGTTAGCATGGATATCACTTAAAATTGCGAAACGCATTATCAAAAGTTAAACCGTTAAAAGGTTAAAACGTTACAATGGCGGCAGTCGGTCGCCGCCAAGAACGCACCGATCAAACGATTTCGCTATTTAACGGTTTTGTTTTCCTTGTCCGGAATTCGTTGGTTTTCTTGGATACCAAGTTTTTCTTCCAGGAACTTCAGCCGCTTGATCAAAGTAGGCAGCCGTTCCTGCGCTCCCTCGTCATAGAGTCCGCGCAGACGCTCGTAAGCCTCCCGTTCACGTCCCTCGCAGTAGGAAAGCTCGTAGGCCGAGAAACGCCTGTCGAATGTCGGCGCTCCGGGCAAGGTCGCTGCCTTTGCGTAATATTCCGTTGCACGCTCATGGTCTTTGTATTTCTCCGTGTATAGCCGGGCAAGCGCTTCATAGAGGTCCGGTCGATCGGGATTGTTTTTTATGCCGCGTTCGAGGAAGTCCTTGCCTAGCGCAAAATATTCACGCTGAGCTTTGACTCGCAGCGCCAGGCGCGGCTGCTTTTGATCATTCATCGCCGCCACGCTCGCGTTCCACGCCATGTGCCAGGCAGCTGTGTCCCAAAACAACAGCACTCGTGGTTGGAGCGTCGTGATGTGGCGGAACAATAACAACATTCGGCCCCATTCGGTGTTTTCCCACGCGGCATGCGCCTTGATATATAGAGCGTCGGCAACGATCGCTCGAAACCCGCTCAACGCCGCAATGAACCCGAGTTGCCCGATTTTTTCCCGAAGGTCGAGATTAAATTCGACGCCGCGGAAATGCTCCTGTCGATGAAGGGCCGCCAGATTGCGTTCAATTGGCAATTTGAGGAGCCCGAGCCCGATCAGCACTGCCAGCGCCACGACGGCTCGCATCATAATTCTTTCCCGTAAAACACGAAGGCAGCCAACAGCGTGTAGATCGTGGTGTAGAAAATGCCAAGCACGGCAGTCTTGGCAAAAACCGCGAGCGAAATGGCGGTGCCGGCGACGATGTCATCCACCAAATTGAACGCCTGCAAGTCGGGAAATAACAGCGTGACCACCGCGAGAAAAACGCGAGTAATCAGGGCGTTGCCATGTTCCTGGAGCCAATACTCGCGGGCAGTAGCTTGCAAATGTCCGATAAAATAAATGAAAGCCATAACCACCACGGTGAAAATGGTTGATGTGGCGAATGTGGAGACAAACAGCGTCAGCGCCGCGAGCAGGCAGGCTTTTAGGTAAATGATCGCAATTCCGGGAAACAGATCGGCGTCGAAAGCAGAAGATCGTACCGCGCGTAGAGCATCGGCAAGTTGATCAGGTGGTGCGCCAGACAGTTGTCTCATTGTCGCGTGTAGCGCCGCCTGCTCGCGCATGTAGAGCACAATCAGGAACGCGGCACCCATTACGAGTGTGCTGATCGCCAACAATAAAAGAACTCCCGCAATTTTCCCCACCACATAATCGAAGCGCGGCACCGGCTTCGCTAGGATTGTGTAAACTATGCGGTCCTCCATGTCCTGTGGAAGCAGCCGCGCAGTAGCAACGATTGCCAGCAGCGACGTAAAAATCGAAATCGCGCCAAGGGATACATCTTTCAGGATCTGGAATTCCTGCTGAAAAGAAAACTGCGCCATGAAGATCGAGCTGCCGATCAAAAGAAGCGCAAACACAAGCAGTACATAGAACACCTTCAGGCGTGTCAACTCGATTAGCGTGTTCCTGGTAATGGTGAGGATCCGCGACAGAGAAAGAGCACGATATCGCTTCGCGCGCGTTGAAGCGTCGAACTGTTGAAGCGTTGAAGCGTTTTCCCTGTTCGTCATTTTTGCTTCGTCGTTCCTTCGTCATTCTTGGTCGCTTCCAGAAACAATCTCTCCAGTGTGGTGGTCGATTTTCGCCGCTCGATCAATTTCGCGTTTGACCGGCTTAGGAGCGATTCGATATCCCGCACAAGCTCGTCGGAGGCATCGGCAACGACAAGCTCGGTTTGATTTTCGATCGCGATCAATTCCTGCAAATGTCCTTCGCGCACCAGCACGCCATCCGCGAGAATACCGACGCGATCGCAAATTTCCTGTGCTTGTGCGAGCAAATGCGAAGAGAGCAGTACGGTAATTCCGCGCTCTTTGAGATTGAGGATCAAATCGCGAATTTCTCGTGAGCCTGCCGGATCGACACCGGCGGTGGGCTCATCGAGTACCACAAGCCTGGGATCATGGATTAGCGCTTGAGCGAGGCCGATGCGTTGCAGCATCCCTTTTGAATAGGTGCCGAGTCGGCGATTACGTGCCCTATCGAGACGGACGAGGCGGAGCAATTCGTTGACGCGATTTTTTAGCGCGGCTCCTCGCAGCCCGCAAAGCCGCCCGAAAAAATGCAGCGTTTCTTCGCCGGTAAGAAATTTCTGGAAGTACGGGTTCTCCGGAAGAAAGCCGACGGCCTCGCGGCTCTCTACAAGCCGGCTATCACCTCCAAAAATTTCCGTGCGGCCGCGCGTTGGAGATACCAGGCCGAGAATAATTTTCAGCGTGGTGCTTTTACCGGAGCCATTCGGCCCCAGCAGCCCGTACACCTCGCCCGGGTCGATCCGAAGGTTCAGGTCCTTCACCGCGACGATCGATTGTCGATGAAACGGAACGGGAAAAATTTTGGTTAGTCCGTGAACAGCGACCGCCGGATTAGTCATAGCGAATCTCAAAGCCGCGCGCAGTGACCGGTTTCTCCAATCTATTTTCGGTTTGCTTACGAATTAGCGAGTGCAGTTCGCCTTTGGCGACGCGGTCGAGGAACGCGCGCACTTCCTCGTCCTCTCCCGTAACCTGAAGTTCGACGCGGCCATCCGGCAGGTTACGGACCCAACCGGTGACGTCGAAGCCCTTGGCTACGTGGCGTACCGACCAGCGGAACCCCACGCCTTGCACATTTCCCTCATAGAAAACTTGGAGCGAAATCATAGTCGCCGGCTTTTCAGCTTTTGCTGCGTGTTGGACGGCAGACGCCACGCTACGCATCGAGAACCTGGTCTCGCTTCATCGGTTCACTTGTACGAATAGACCAAACAGAAGCTGCCTTCCTCGCCTTCAACCAGATCGACAGACACAAAGTACTGACCGCTGTTCGGCGGTGAAAATCCGGCCGCCGCCTTATTCCCGTTATCGTAGCTTTCTGTAGTCACCTGTTTTCCGGCCTCATCATAAACGGTGACGGCAATTTTTTTCACCGGTTCGGTCGCGCCGACGGAGAACCAGTACTGGTTTCCCGCATAAAGATTCACGGCTATCAGAGAGTGGTCGTGTGGCTTAACAACCCCACACCAATGTCCATCTCGGATCTTGAAACCATCGTTTGAAAACGCTCCAGCAATGTCGAGCGCGTCTTTGCGCGCACTCACCTC
>QHMR01000178.1 GCA_003217875.1 Verrucomicrobiota bacterium | reverse complement strand
CGCCGCTTCGCCGGTACCGGCGTAAATCACATTGTGGTCCGATGGCGCGACCGCGATCGCGCCGATTGAAGAAATCGGTTGTTTGTCGAAAAGCGGAATCCAGTTTGCGCCGCCACCGGTCGTCTTCCACACTCCACCCGCAACGGCCCCGAAATAGTACGTGTCCGGCTCGCCGACGACACCTTCGATCGCGAGCGCGCGGCCGCCGCGGAAGGGAACGATTTGTCTCCAACGCATTCCATTGAACAGCTTTTCATCGATCACTCCAGATGGAGTTGGGGTGGAGGATGGCTCGGATCGAAGAGAACCTGCGAAAAGCAGCACGGAAAAAGCGAAAATGATTCGAACCAGATTAAGAGAACGGTAATTGGGCGTAATCATCCGCCTAAAGTGAAAAGCTTGCGATTGGGTTCAACTGGAATTCGGTAACACTGGTGAGGTCGGCGCGCTGCGCCGTTTCTGTTTAGCGCTGAAGGCGTCTTCTTAATTCCAGCCTGGGGCAACGTCCCAAGAACTGAAGACGCATTGTGCTCAGCGCTGAAGGCGCGACTCAACAAGCTCACTGATTGTGAAAAGGCGCAGGCCCGTGCCGGATCGCAAGATTGGCTCGCGTTTGCAGCGCTTGTCGTGTTTTTCTATTCCGTACCTGGGGCGTTGCCCCAGGCTGGAATTGAGACTGCACCTTTGGCGCTCAATAACATACTTTGCCGCGAGGATTCTGCGGCGTCCCTACCTACGCTTTGATCGCAGCCATTTCGGGCGCGTGAGCTCCAAGCGCCGTCCCACTGGCTGAGCCGCCGCCGAAGTGCCGTGCGGCGTAATACGAGCCAATCACCAGTACTGCTGCAATAAGCTGGGCAATGAGCGTTTCAACTGTTGGGAACACCGCAAACCAGAGGCCCATCCAAGGGGGCATGTAATCTTTCAGGGAATTGATTGGAGTAGTGGAAATCCAATGTGCCAGCTGCATTTCCTGCGCTTGCTCGCCTACCATAACCAGCAACACGACTCCAAGAAGGATGCCGGTAGTGATTAGCATTTTACGGTACGGCAGACGCTGCTGCAGAATAAATGTCAGCACGGCCACCATTCCCGTTAACACTAGTCCCAGCAGCGCCCCTTTCAGCACTACCACGCCTCCCAGCCTCAGATGATAGCTCTGTAGAAAAAGAACGACTTCGAATCCTTCCCGATAGAGAGAAGTGAATCCGAGCAGGACCAATCCACACCAGAGGCGCCACTGCGAGATCTCAGCGCCGCGCGCATTTTCGAGTAACGCTTTGCGTCGGCGATTATGCGCGCGAATCCATCCGCCCCAATAAATCTTGTGGAAGAACCAGTTCATGATCACCAGCAGAACAATCACGGCCAAAAGGCCGGTGGCAGCCTGAAGATCGAGCGCCGACATATTGTCGCCGAGCGATCCGACGATGCGCACTGCGATAACCCACGTGATCAAGCTGGCGACAAAAGCGAGGCCTGCGCCGAGCGCGACCGGTTGGCGATGCACGCGTTTGGCCCCCGTCATACTTGCGGTGATGGCAGCGAGGACGAGAATGCATTCCAATCCCTCTCGGAAGACGAGAATACCGATATCGAGAAACGCGACTGTCTGACTCGTGTTGGGTCGCATCGGATCAGGCGCCCCGTGTGCGGTGACCCCCTGCCAAATCAGCATCGCGGTCACGAAAAGCGCGGCAACGATAACGCCGATGCGCAGAGCAGGCTTCATTTTGCGCTTGGAGCTTATCACAGGGACACGGTGACTGCTGCCGATTGATTGCTTTTTTTTAGCGGCTGCTTGCTGGTGCGAAAGGCACGCCGGTTTGTCATTCTCATAGAGCCACGATTGCTGGTGCCATGAGAGTCCACTAGGATCGTACCGGGAATGCCGCAATACGTTTTGGGTCATTATTTGAAAGGCGAGGGCAAGCGTTTGGCGTTGATGTCAGAATTGCTTGATCCGATGCATCGCCGGTATATCGACGCGCTTAACATTGTAAAGCCGGGGGCGCGAACGCTTGAAGTTGGATGTGGCAACGCATCGATTTCCGCTTGGCTCGCGGAACGCGTGAGTCCTGGCGGAACAGCAGTGGCGTTCGATCTCGATCTGTCGCTAATCGAAGTGCGCGCGCCGAATCTTGAGTTGCGCCAAGGCGACATCGTTGCTGGCCCGGTGGCGCCGGGGACTTTCGATCTCGTGACCGCCCGCGCCGTGTTGCATCATGTTGCGGATGCTGAAGTGGCAATCACGAATTTGGTTGCAAGCCTCAGAACCGGAGGAGTGCTTCTACTGATTGAGCCTGATTTTCTTCCTGTAAGTATCGCCGAGCCGCCGGAGGTGCGAGCGTTCTGGGATGGGTGGCTGGCGTGGTCGCGCGAACGCGGGATCGATTACCACATCGGGCGCACTCTGGCGCCACGACTCGCAGCGCCAGGTTTGACGCAAATAAGCGGCACCGCGGAGACGGCCATCTACAACGGCGGCTCGACATGGGCTAATTACTGGACACTGACGATCAACGAACTTCGCGATGATCTGATAGGTTCCGGCAAACTCAACGTCGCGTTGGTGGACACATTTCTTAATCATTGCGCCGACTCAAATTGGTGGACGCAGACCATTGCCTTTACAGCGGTGTCAGGCCGCTCGCCCGGTGCCTGAGCGAACTAGGCACACAGGGTGGGTTGTTGTGATTTTGCGTCGATCGAGTAACTTCGGCGGTGCAACGTTTTCGGGCGTTTACTTTGGTCGAGATTGCCCTGGCCATTTTCATACTGATGCTCCTGCTTATGCTGGCGGTGCCCAGCATGACCGGCGTGGTCGCAAGCAGGCGACTGAACCAATCCCTCAATGGGTTCAACGACCTTGTGCGCCAGGCACACGAGCGAAGCGTGACTGAACGTCGCCCTTACCTAATTGTTTGGAGCAAAAACAGCGTTCTGTTGCGTCCGGAAGTTTTTGCAGAGGACGAGGAAGTCAAATCGGCAGCGGAATTTCGTCTCAGCAAGGGAACGTTGCTGAGCCTCTCGTTGCCAGCAGCATTGGCCGAAAAGCATCCGGCAGAGTGGATATTCTGGCCATCGGGGAACTGCGAGCCGGCGATTGTCCAGTTCAAAAGCCCCGCTGGTTTGTGGACGGCGAACTACTCGCCTCTGACGGCGCAGCCGGAGGTTACGCAGTATGCAGCAAGGTAACAAAAACAAAGTTCGAAATTCGAAATCAAAAATCCGAAATGTTTATCGGGCTTTCGCCCTGTACGAGGTTTTGCTCGGCGTAGCGATTTTTGCCATCGGCGTCATCGCGCTTGGACGCGCCGTAGAAAATTGCCTCAATGCGAGCAGCATCAGCGCGGAAGAGAGCGTCGTACGACAGATTCTGTCCGATCGCATGGCGGAGATTCAAGCTGCGCCGGGCCTGCCCGATTCTGAAAAAGAATTCAAGATCAAAAGCGGTTATGGCATGGTAAAGTTGATCCAGAAAAGCGTTCCCGCTGATCTGACCGAACCGGACAACACACTCCTTATCGGTATTAATCTTGTGACGTTGACTGCCCAATGGCAGCACGCCGCGCTCCCGCGGTCGAAGCAGATTCAGTTTTATGTTTACCGACCCGGATAAAAGCAGACTGAATATTCAAAATTCCTCTGGGTTCACATTGATCGAGATCATGCTGGCAGTGGGGATCTTGGGAATTATGTCGGTGGCGATTTTTCGTTTTGTGCAATCGAACATGACTGCGCTGTATGTCTCATCGGATACGGCTGCCGCGGACGCGCAATATGACGGATTGCGTGAACTGCTCACAGCAGAGTGGCAAAGCTTGAGTCCGTTCCGAGCCAACATGACAGGAGAGCCGTTCAAGTTGGGCGATCGCGAGCGGGACGAAGTAAGATGGAGCTGTGGCGCGGGCCCCGGACTGCTTACACGCTATGCGCCGAATGACTTTACCGTTGCCCTGCGGTTGCAACCGGGAAACGAAAAGAGCAGCCGGCTGGATCTTGGTCTTTTGCGAAAACCTAAGAACGATTCCGACATCGGAGAAGGACACGAAACCTGGGTGCCATTGATCAAAAATGTGACCAGCCTTGAAATCAACTACTTCAATGCGGGCACGAATACTTGGTCGCCGCGATGGCCAAGTCATGGGTTGCCCTGGCTAATCAAGATTAAAGTGGAACGTACCGATGCAGCCGTGCCATGGGAAGCAATTATCGCCCTGAGACGAACACCGTATTAAGCGCTGTCGACTCTATGACAAGGCCATTTGGAAGTTTGAAATCAGATGCGGGCGCGGCGCTGCTGTTGGCGCTTTGGGCGTTATTTTTGCTTAGCGCGATGGTGATTGCGTGGGCGCTCAACATCAATTCGCGCCTTGCGGTTTCAAGCAATGCAAATCGTGTGTTGGAAGCTGAAGCAATGGCGTGTTCGGGGGCCGACGTTGCTCTAAGTCGGGAGATCTCGCCGAGCTCGCCAAACTTGCACAGACAAGTTGGCGACGGGGAAAGTTACGACGTCCGGATCACCGGGGAATGTGGTCGCCTAAACTTGAACTTCTTCACCCAAGGGGAAGACCCGAACAGGCTGGCAATTCTCCGTCAATATCTCAACCTCAAAGGCATAGACCTAAACGACCTCGACGTCATGATAGATTCCCTGCTCGATTGGGTGTCGCCAACGAAAGGGCTTCAGCATTTGAACGCATGCCCAGAGGGCGACGATTACCATCCCGCGCATGCGCCGCTGACTTCCGTGGAAGAGCTCAAGAAAATTTGTGGATGGACCGAATTCACTTCGAAGCCCGGTTGGGACAATGATTTTACCGTCGCACCCACTTGTGGCGCCATCGATCTCGCCTATGCCTCACGCGAGGTGTTACGCGCTTTAGGCATACCAGATGATTTTGTCGATCGCTTCCTGCAAGTGCGCCAGGGGCCGGATGGAATCGATGGAACAGCCGACGACGGCCAGTTGGATCAACAAGCGGCGTTTGCTATGCTTGGCCTCAACAACGCGCAGTTGCTGCTCAAAGGAATTCAAACCCCAGTCGTCTTCAAAAGTCCCAATGCTGTCTTCCGCATCTTGAGCGCGGGAAAATCACGCGGTGTTACGCGCTCCGTGGAGATGGTAGTGCAAAAACAAGTAATAGGAATCGGTCGTCCTCAAGTATTCAGTTGGAAGGAGCTTTGATATCGAGTCCGGGATGCCATCTATTTTCATAATCCCAACCGCACACGGCTGGAATTTTCTCCGCGCGGCTGAGCAAAACGGTTCGTGGAACGTCCGCAAGCTGCAAACGTTGGAAGAAGCAGCGCCGCTACTTGCTGCGACTGACGATTTTGTGCTTGGCTTGCCCGTTTCGGCCGTGCTTGCCCAGCGATTTCGTCTGCCGAGCGCCGATCCCGCTGAGTTTCCGGAAATGATTCGGTGGTTTCAGCCGTCGCAATAAGGAACGAACAACTTGCTGAGATGGCTTCTCCGTTATTGGAGCGCGGTTACATCCCGCGACAAATTACAGTGTATGCTGCACAACGCGCTAGCACTCATGCCCCCAGTGGCAGTGCTGTTTTTATTTATCCAGAAGGCGAGACGCTCGTTTACGTAGTGACAGAGAATGGCAAGCTAAGCCTTGCTCGGGTATTTGAAGGCGGCAACGGCGAGCAGCTACAAATTGAATTGCCGCAGCTGCGACTGAGTGCCGAGCTAGAGGGAATAGACGCCTCCTCTCCGAATGTGTTGTTGGATGAGACCTGTTATGAAATGCGCGACACCGTACAGGGAATTTTATCCAGCCCGACCGAGATAGTTGGCATCGAGCTGCCACCCGCGCCGGTCAAACTGAACCTTCTACCGGAAAGCTGGCGACGGCGCCGGTTGCAATTGATAAGGCAAGCCGAATGGCGAAGACGGCTTCTTTTGATAGGCGGGGCTTATGGCGCGCTTCTCTTACTCTTGCTGGCATATCTCGGCCTATTGCGGTTTCAGATAGCGCGCCTTGACAGGCGTATAGCGCAGGACGCGCCTGGGACTGAGTTCGTGCGCGCGACAGAGGCAAAGTGGAAAGCGCTCGCACCGGCGATAGACGGGCATTACTATCCAGTTGAAATCCTGCTGCATCTTTTTGAAAGCCTGCCCTCCGCCGATGTGCGCATCACGGCGTACAACCAGTCGGCGCGGCAGATTTCCGTCGACGGCGAAGCGAACACGGCTGCTCTGGCGTACCAATTCATTGAGAAAATAAAGAAAAATCCAGACTTGCGAGCGTTTCAATTTGACATGGCTGCGCCTCGCATTTTGTCCAATAACCACGCGCAGTTTCGAATAGAAGGAAGAGCAAAATGATGCCGGCGTGGTACCACCGAATGAATCCACGCGAGCGCGTGCTCTCATGGATAGTTGCCGGCACTGTCTTCGTGCTGCTCAATCTTTGGATTTTGAGTCGGGTCCTGGGCGCACTCGGAGGTGCGCACAAGGAAGTGGTGGAACGTCGAGCCAAGTTAGCAGAGCAAGCTCTCTACGTGAAAGAACGAGATCTCTGGACGAAACGCGAGGAATGGATCCGGAAGCATCAACCGGTCCTCAATAATCCGGCAGAAGCCTCCGCCCTGCTTGATCAACTAAGGGAGGTGGCTGGCAAATACAACGTCCTCATCGAGAATCCAGCAATTGGTTCGGGGGAGACCACTCCCTATCATCAAACGGTTTTTGCTTCGATTGAAACTAAAAGTCCGTGGCCGCCGCTCGTACATTTCCTTTACGATGTGCAACGACCGGACACTTTTATCGTGTTCGAAAATGTTAATCTGGTCATCGATGGTAGTGATCCTACAATGATGCGCGGCAAATTTAAAATCGCCCGCTGGTTTGCACCGGCGCAACGAACCAAGTAATAATAAGCAATAGACTTATGAAATATTCTATTACCCTAACGTTGATTCTCGCTCTTCTCGGGGTGATCCACAGTCAGGCTGAGGAAGTTTTGCCGCCACAGTTTAATTTCGATCGCTACTCAAAGATGGTGGATCATTCGCCGTTCGCAATCGCTACGGCGATGGCGGCGCCTGCGGCTACACCCGATTTTGCAAAAGATCTTTACATCGCGAACGCCGCGCGTTCACCCGACGGCGATATGGTGACGCTCGCTTCCACTTCCGACCACAATTTCAAGAAATATCTTACGACCAGGGAACCAGTGGACGGATATAGCATAGCCAATATCGAATGGTCGGACAAAGTGGGCGCGACCAAGGTGACAATTAGCAAGGATGGAAATTTTGCGACTATCACATTTAATCAGGCGCTCTTGTCGCAGCCCGCGCCGAATGCAGGTGTTGTGTCCAGAGCGTTAACGCCGCCCATGCCTGCACCGATGGTCACTAACCCTGCTAGCGTGCCTAACCCAGTCTTACCGAAGTTACCTGCTGGCGTGCCCGCGGAAATACAACAGTTGATGCCCTCTCGAGACGCCGCTCGGCCCCGTTCGCGTGGCTTGATTCAGCGGAACCCAGGAATGCCAGGAGCGTCATCCAAGGTGCCTTCTCGGGCACCGCCCGCGAAGAACTAGGGCTCAAGGGTCGCACAGCGGCTAACCGCCACCCCAATCGTCATCTCCTGTGTCCGCTTGCCGGTCGGGTCCTGCCGAAAATAAATCGTAGCCGCCCGGGTTTTTCATACCAGGATTGCGATAAATATAACCGTTACCCCAGGGATCTGTTGGCATTTCTTTGAACAACTGATACCAGCGAGCAGGTCGCGGGTCGTTCTGCGGTTGGGTCACCAGCGCCTGCAAACCCTGTTCCGTTGTTGGATAAAAACCGTTCATGCTTTCGTAGAGTTGCAGCTGCGTTTTGATCGCCTGAACGTCGGCTTGCACGCGCATGCTTTTGGCGATCGCAGTTGTATTGCCGAGTTTTGAAATCGCTACTCCTAGTATGATCACAATGATGCTCACCACGAGCATGATCTCCAGTAGCGTGAAGCCCTGTTGTTTTCTTTTCCTTCTCATTTAAATAAAGGAGTAACCCTCCCTCCTGTGCGCGATTACACTACCCGGGTCTTCAAGAATTGCTAGCGACTGGTGCGCAAAAGATAATCCGACTTGTCCCAAATATACTTTAATTGAATCTGCGTCGCGCGGATGGCGGATGACCCGCTGCCAACTCCGTTGGCGATAACCAGATCATTCGGTCCCACTTTCAAGGCTGTGGCCGGCAAAATTTTCTGGGCGCGCAGCCACCCGGTATAATGAAAACGCATTTGCGTCGTAAGCGGTTCCATTTCGCCGCGGTAACCCGGGTCCGCCAGCTCCGGCAGCGTTAGAGAAACCGGCCCAATATCCTGGCCATTAACAAAAATTTCCGGTGCAGCATCAATGGCAGGATTGGCGATTTCGAAAGTGAGCAGTGCTGTCAGCGGTTGCGCTTCAATTGGAAATTGAAACACGGCGTTTTCCCGAGTTTCTCCATCAATCCGGATTGGGTCAGGGGCGAGAGTTGCAGTGACGGTTCCAAAGTTCTCAACGTCCTCGGGGGGCGCGTGTAGCGCCGGTGCCGATGAGAACGGTTCGGGAATCACATCGCGATGTTCCGCGTTCACCGGATGCGCTACTTCACTGGTTGTCATCCAATCGAGATAAGCTGCCCGGATCGTCTTTCCATCACCGGGCACCTCGATATCGATAGCGGAGGCCCCGGTCATCGGGATCAGAACCGAATCTGAGCTGGGCAGATTCATTCCCACACCCAGAGCGCCTGAACGCAAAATGTGTGTGCCAGATTCATCCCACGCGATTAGTTCAGGCTGCTGATTTTGTTTGTCATCGAAGAACAAACGGAAAAAAAGAACGTGATAATCGGAACTTGGCTGCGCCACGCGAATGCGAAAGATGCTCTTCGAAGTACCACCGCCTTCCGTCGCCTCGCCCGGCAAAAGAGTGAGCGCTTCGACCCATGCCGGTGCATTTTGGGTTTTTGAATTTCGAGGCGCATTTTGGCGCAGATCAAGCCAGGCGCTTTCGGGCAGAGGTTGCGGAGTGATTTCAGCGGGCGAGGGCAGGGCCTCGCTCAAAGCTTCCTGCGCGCCTACGCGGCAAACCGCAGCAAAGAAGATCGCAAGAGCAACGCGACTTAACATTGAGCTCTTCAAACACCGCCGACAGAATGCTGAAAACAACGAGCCCAACGAGAACGGCAATTATCACGATGATGATTGGTGGAATCAATTGCGAGATTACGCCAACGCTCCGATCAAGTTCGCGCTCATAAACGTCAGCAATAGCTTGCATGGTCTCGGCGAAATGCCCGGTTTGTTCTCCTACTGCCATCATGTCGGTAAACAAATCTGGAAACATTTTTTGCTCTTGCAGAGCAGCGGAGAGTGTCGCGCCATCGATGACTGCCCTGCGCACCTCCCGGAGCTTAAGTTCGAGAAAACGGTTGCCGGCGATTTCAGTCACCAGATCAAGCGCACGAAGGAGCGGAATTCCATTTTCGATCAAAGTTCCCAGTGTTCGCGAGAATTGCGCGTAGTAACTGTGGCGAATGACCCGTCCGTATCCAGGGACTAGCAACCGGAACCGGTCCCATCCGATGCGCCCTTCCTCACTGCGGACCAAGGCGCGGAAACCGATGATGGCGCCGACCAGTATTAGCAGGCCCACCCACCAATAGCCCGTGATCGCATGGTGAATTTGCAGCAAAATCCGCGTAGGCAATGGAAGCGCGCCGCCAGTTTGGGCCATAAACCCGCTCAACTGCGGCACCATGAACGTGATAAAAATAGTAACGAGAACGGCGCCAGCCAGCGCGAGAAATGCCGGATAAATCAAGGCTTGTTGCACGCGATCTCGCAGTTCTTTTGCCTGCGTCAAATGCTTCACTACCCGAAGCAGAATTTGCGGGAGCGCACCGCTAGCCTCGCCCGCAGCCACCAAATTTACATAAAGCGGCGGGAAAATTCGCGGTAGCTCACTCAAGGCCTGTGAAAAACTACGGCCGTCGACCAGGCCCTGATGCAACGTATGAGTCATTTGCTGAACGCGTGGCTGCTTCAAACGTTTTTCCAAAACCGACAACGCTTCGTCCAGCGTCATCCCTGCTTGCAGCAAATGGGCAAGCTGCTCGGTAAAAATGAGCAATTGCCCGTGCGGAATCTTTAGGTTCTTCGTGGGAGCCGCCGGCGAATCGGGCGGCGATTTCTTTCCGAATTGCGTTTCGGGTTTCCGGCCGCCCCAGATCCGCTGCATAAAAATGGGTCCGCCCGCACCGTCTCGTTGGATCGCCTTGGGCTCTGGCTCGACTAACTCGATCCGGACCGGAATGCATTGCTGCGATTCAATTTGGCGGATGGCGACAGCTCGATCTGCGCAATCGAGCACGCCCTCAACAAGGCCGCCCTGCGAATTGCGGGCACGATAAGCAAACTGTGGCATCGGCGTGGAAAATAATCTGAAACGGGAAATCGGAAACTGGAATCTAGCTCCGCCAAGTTGAACCGATAAAACGTTACAAAGTTGAAAAGATTCTTTCGGGGAACGTAACGTTTTACAAATCACCGGGCGCTGGCGTCACTGCACTACGGCGCGGCAAGCGTGGGCTTGCCACGATGTAACGTTTTAACGAATCCCGACTCACCTAGGTAAAAATTTTACTTGTCATGCCGTCGGAATCTGATAAGAGCGCCCACCATGAAGTGTGCAGCAGTGACCGTAGTTGTTTCCATTGCGTTCGCTTCGCAAGCGTTCGCGGTGTTACGACCGCTGTTCCCAGCGAAAGCGGGCCCGCCGTTTGGCGCTGAAGCGATCACAACAGGAAACACTTCAGTCCAACATTCTGCGAAACAAGCGCCTGCTACAGCGCCGAGGTAAGGCGTGTATCAGCCGCGAAGCGCAGGCGCTGGCCTGCGTGATAGGAGATTTCTCACCTTCGTCGTCAGGCTTCGCTCGCTCGGAGAAAGCGAATCAATCGAACCGGCCCGTGAAACAAAGGCCACGGTGTCCATCAAATCCGAGCGCGTTGTAAAGGCGGGGGCGGGAATCGAACCCGCGAATAGCGGTTTTGCAGACCGCGACCTTACCACTTGGCTACCCCGCCAATGGTGCGAGAGCGGACAATATCGTTGTAGCGGCGCTTGTAGCAACTCGCGAAAGCTTTCGGAGTCAAGCGTTGACCGTAGATCGATAGGCGTTTGGCACAAACGCCTTTACAATTCCCCCGCTTCAACCCTTGAACGCTTTAACGCTTCAACGAATCCGATTATCGTGGCGGCGTGACGAAGTCAGCCGAATTGTTTGCTCGCGCGCAGAAGCGCATTCCCGGCGGCGTTAATTCGCCTGTTCGCGCGTTTCGCAACGTTGATGGGACTCCGTTTTTCGTAGCGTGCGGGGAGGGCGCGAGAATTTGGGATGTCGATGGAAAGGAATACATCGATTACCTCGGCAGCTGGGGCCCGGCGATTCTCGGTCATGCGCCGAAAGAGGTTGTAGATGCAGTACGCGAGGCCGCCACGCATGGCGTAAGCTTTGGAATTCCAAATCCGCTCGAGGTGGAAATTGCGGAGTTAATCTGCGACTGGATTCCGTCGATCGAGAAAGTGCGGATGGTCAACAGCGGTACGGAAGCGACAATGTCGTGCATTCGGCTCGCGCGCGCGTTCACACGACGTGACAAGATCGTCAAGTTCGACGGTTGCTACCACGGACATGTCGATGCATTGCTGGTGAAAACCGGCAGCGGCGCGCTCACGCATGGGCGGCCTGACAGCGCCGGTGTGCCG
>QHMR01000177.1:3646-12157 GCA_003217875.1 Verrucomicrobiota bacterium | reverse complement strand
ATCAGTTTCTCAAATGGGGCCAGCGGGCGTTCAAAACTTTCCAGCTCATCCCGCCGGGGATCGGAATCGTGCACCAGGTGAATCTGGAATACCTGGCAAAGGGCGTTCTCTCCTCTCAACCTTCAACTCTCAACTCTCAACTGTTCTTCCCTGACACACTAGTCGGCACTGATTCGCACACCACCATGATCAATGGCCTGGGCGTGGTTGGCTGGGGCGTTGGCGGAATTGAAGCGGAAGCAGGGATGCTTGGGCAGCCGGTTTACTTTTTGACACCGGAAGTCGTAGGCGTGCACATGAGCGGCCAGTTGCGCGAAGGCGTTACGGCGACGGATCTCGTGCTGCACATCACGCAATTGCTGCGCGCACAAAAAGTTGTAGGCAAATTTGTGGAGTTTTACGGCCAAGGAGCCGCGTCGCTGCCGGTGCCGGATCGCGCCACAATTGGGAACATGTCGCCGGAATACGGAGCGACCATGGGATACTTTCCAATTGATCAAGAATCCGTGAATTATCTGCGGTCCACCGGACGCAGCGAACAGCAATGCCTGGCATTTGAGAATTATTTCCGCGCGCAAAAAATGTTCGGCATGCCGCTAAGAGGCGAGATCGATTACAGCGTCGACATCGATTTGGATTTGGCGGACGTCCAACCGAGCGTTGCCGGACCGAAGAGGCCGCAGGATCGAATCAACTTGCCTGAGCTCGGCAAAACATTTCGTGAACTATTGGAGAAACCGGTGCGCGATGGCGGATACGGGAAAAAGGATGTCGATCTTCGCGAAAAACATGTTGTGGAATTGAACGGCAGCGCCCCGCGCAATGGCGCGATGTTTTCAACCGACAACAAGGAGGACCAGGGGATCAGCCCCGGTGAAGAGCGCAACAAACTCGAGATGGTTGCGAACCGGCCAACGCCAGATCCCGGGAAAGAAATTGAAGCGGAGTCGAGCGATGTTTTTACGCACGGACGAACCCGTATTGGCCATGGTAGCGTTCTGATTGCCGCGATCACAAGTTGCACAAACACGAGCAACCCGAGCGTGATGATCGCGGCTGGTTTACTGGCGAAAAGAGCTGTTGAGCGCGGACTGCGCGTCGATCCTGGGGTAAAAACTTCGCTGGCGCCTGGCTCGCGGGTGGTTTCCAATTATCTCGACAAAACTGGCCTGCAAGAATATCTCGACCAGCTTGGGTTTATCGCGGCTTCGGTTCTCTCGGGAAATCGGAATTTTGAAGCGCGCGTGCATCAGCACATCAAAGCGAACTTTCTGATGTCGCCGCCGCTGGTTGTCGCCTTCGCCCTGGCAGGCCGCATTCACATTGATCTTTCCCGCGACTCGCTCGGCAGAGACAAGGACGGCAAAGAAGTCTTCCTTCGCGATCTGTGGCCGACTCTCAGCGAAATCCGAGACACGATGCAATCAGCCTTGGTGCCAGAGACTTTTCGCAAACTCTATCGCGATTTTGCGAACCAAAACCCGAAGTGGGATGAGATTCCGGCGAGCACCGGCAACGTTTACCAGTGGGACGAAAAGAGCGATTACATTCATGAGCCGCCGTTTTTCCAAAATTTCTCGATGGAGCCCGGCCATATCGCCGAAATCCGCGGCGCGCGCGCCCTTGGGATTTTCGGGGACTCCATAACAACGGACCACATTTCCCCTGCGGGAGCGATCAAAGAAACTTCGCCAGCCGGAAAGTATTTGATGTCGCGCGGGATTCAGCCCCGAGATTTCAATAGCTACGGCAGCCGGCGCGGAAACGATCTGGTGATGACGCGGGGAACATTCGCCAACGTGCGGATAAAGAATCTGATGGTCCCCGGAACCGAAGGAGGCGTGACGAAATATTTCGCCAATGGCGAGGGTGAGCAGATGTCGATTTTTGATGCCGCGATGAAGTACGCAGAGACTAACACTCCGCTGGTTATTCTCGCGGGACACGAATACGGCAGTGGCTCATCGCGCGATTGGGCCGCAAAGGGAACGCGTTTATTGGGTGTGAAAGCCGTGGTCGCAGCAAGTTTTGAGCGAATTCATCGCTCGAATCTGGTGGGCATGGGCGTGTTGCCGTTGCAGTTTGCCGAGGGAACAACAGCGCAATCCCTGGCGCTCGATGGGTCGGAAGTCTTTTCGATCACCGGATTGTCCGACAAGATTCGTCCCGGCCAGGAAGTCATGCTGGAAATTCAGCGGCAGGATGGCCAGAACAAATCAGTCTCGGTGAAATTGCGAATCGATACGCCAATTGAAATCGATTACTATCGGCACGGCGGAATTCTACCGTTTGTGCTCAGGCAATTGCTGTCAAAGTAACGATTCGGGGCGTTTCTGCGAGCCAGCAGTTCGTTTGACCGGCGTCTGACCCGCTACAATATCTCGCGCCTTTGAATCGCAATCGGCGACCCGTCGGCAATGAATGCGGAGCGGGGCGGCTGATTTAACGTCTCAGCGAATTGTTGGCCGTAAAGAGTTGCGATGTCAGCGTTCAGTTCGAACTCGCTCGCATTCCAAATTTTCCATCGAGGATGATCAACTCGATATTCGCCGCTGCCGTTGCGAAGAGAAGTGTAACCCCAGTAATGTTCAGTGATAAACTCGGCGTGGGATCCTGCTGGAATCGTTTGCGGCTCACCAGCCGCGTTCATCTTGAGTGATTCCCATTTGCGGCCGCGTCGCCACGAAAATTCCACTTTCAAATTGGAATCTCGATGTTCGATCTCGTGTTTCATCGATAACGCGAGATAATTTTCGCCGTAAAATGTGCGCGCGACGAGGCCGATTTTCTCCTCACGTAAAACCTCAAATTCACTTCTTCGAAATCGCGGTGCAGTGGGATGGGCAGACCGAGAAGGCGCGTATCCAGAAAGAGAAATCCGACCACGCTCAGAAAGGTCTCACCATTTTCAAAATCGATCTCTGTAGCAGGCGGGACGAACGGCGCGAGGATGTGAGGATCGACCACATAATTCAGCATCGCAAGGTAACGCCAGTTAGCGGTGAGAAATGGCTGCACGTTATGCTCCGACGGTCGCTGTAGAATCAATCAACCGTGCGAACGCGATATCGCACGGCAAATCGTTCAGGCTCAGGTACCGGACCAAGATCGGCGCGTTGTGTCGCGAAAATCCATTCAGACCAACTTTCGTCCTGTTTCCTTGGCGCAGGCGGAATTTTTAGTTCAATGAACTGCGACCCGGCTGGTTCGTTACCGATCGAGGCAAGAAGCGATCTGGCCTTGCTGTGTGTCAACAATGGTACGTTTCCCGGAATTGTGATGTGATTGGCATCTTTTGTAATCCCACTCCAATCGATGAAAGCAAAACGACTTTGCTGATTATCGGTGTAGAGGCTGACCCGAATGCTGTAACCATTGGGCTGATCTGGAATTTGAAACGCTGGTGGCGCGCGAAGCTCAAACTGTAATTCGACTCGCTTGCCATCAATTCGCGGAGGTTTGTCGGATAGCACATAGGGAACCCCGACCAGCAAACCGGCAACGACGCAAACAATCAGGAGAGCCCAACCCTGCGCAATGAAGAATCCAGCAAGTGCTTGCCGCCGAACCAGGATGGACGAAATGATTCCAATTATTAAGCCCGCCAAAATTCCAAGAGGCATGCATAGGAAAAAGACGGTCATGCCTCGCTGGCCCTCCATTTCCGGCACGTGCGCTAGCCTGGTCAAATAATCGCCGACAAAGACCGCAAGAAGACATCCCACGAATGCGGTGAAAATCGCAATGAAAAAGGCCCGAAGGAAGCGCATCGAAGAGTGTTGCAGCGAGCTTAGTCTGAGTGGATCCGCTAATTCGACGTTCGATATGCGGTTACTGCAACAATTTTTCGAGCGACGGACTGGGCTGTGTACCGAGCGCAGTGGCCCGAGCATAATGCTCCCTGGCGAGTTCTTTTGACCCCGGCTGCGTGGTAATGAGAATGACCGCCAGATTAAAATGCGCATCGGCGTCGTCAGGATTATTGGCGAGAGCCTGAAGGATCTCTTTCTCTGCCTCTTGCTGTCGCCCTTTCTGGCTGGCAGCAATACCCAAATAGTTATGAGCGGTGGCGCTTTTTGGATTGATCGCGATCGCCTTGTTTAACTGCACGATCGCGTCGTCGAATTTCGATTGCCGATACTGAACAACGCCCAGCGTGGTGAGAAGAAAGTCGTTGTCGGGCGCAATGGCCACAGCTCTTTTCAGGGTAGACTCCGCCGAGCTCAATTTGCCGCTCCGAACATAAATCGCGCCGAGGTTGGAAAGCGCGTCAAGGTTATTTGGATCATCGGTCAGAATTTGCTGATATTGTTTTTCTGCAGCCTTAAAATTGCCCTGCTGAAAGTTCTTCCGAGCCGCTCGGACGAGACCCTGGATATTCGCTGGTACAGTGGTCTTGGACTGATCGGGCCTGTTCGTTCTCGCATCACTCCCGCCGCCTGATCTTCCGTTTGCATCTGGATTCGCAGTGCTCATCGAATTCGCCGCCGATTTTTTTTCAAAGACAAAGCTCGCTTTAAACAAGCCGGCGTGCTGGTCTGAAACCGAGACCACCGGCTGCCGGAACAAGGCGAGCTCTTCGCTGCTTAATTTTGTGACCGGTTGCGCTAGAAATTCGATCTGCCTGTTCAACGTCTCCGATCTGATTTTCAATTTATCGAGCTCGGCTAGCACCAGGTTCCTTGTCTGGTCCCGACGCGCTTCTTCCTGGCGCTCACGCACGACAATGTTTCGCAAAAGTTCGTTTTCTCTCGCAAGCTTGGCGGACTCCTCGCCGTTTGCGCCGGTCAGCATCGCAGCCTGAAGCTGTGTACTTGCCTCGTCCAGCTCAACGTCGAGTTCGGCAGCTTTCGCCGCCAAATAATCATTTCGTTTCTGACTCTCGGCCAGCTGCTGTTGGAGCTCTGTCAGTTGCTGACTCATCTCGGCAAATTTCCCCGCCTTATTCGGATCGCTCTGGCTAAGGACTCGGACCTTTTCCTCCGCATTTGCCAATTTCTGTTGTAGATCGTCCTTCTCGGCCACGAGCAACTGGACACTCTGCTCGATTTCCTTCGCGGCTTTCAACTGGGCCAGCGCCTCATCCCGCTGGCGCTCAAGCGCGCTGATTTGAGTATTCGCCTCTGCAAATTTAGCCTGAGTCTCGTCCCGTTGCTTTTCCGCTGTCAGACGCGCCGCATCGGTGGCAGCGAGAGCGTCCTTCAAATGAGCAATCTCGCCGCGCAACTGCTCCTGCTCCCTGATAGTGCTCTCCTGCGACGCTTTCGACGCCTTCCGGTCGTTTTCTGCGTTTGCGAGCTTGGAATTTGCTTCCTTCAGACGCGTGTCGACGGTTTCCTTTTCTTTTCGTGCGGTTTCGAGCTCACTGCGCACTTTGCCGAGTGCCGTTTGCAATTGATCGACTTTGTCGCGCAATTTTTTTGTGGCCTCTTTGATCGCAGCATCGCGCGACGTCTGGGCGACGGTTTCACCCAATTGCGGGGCCACCACTTCGGGCCCGGGCTCGAACCAGGCCTCGCTCTCTGGCAGTGCAGGGACAACTTCCGGCAAACGACTTGAACCGGCGCTTAGCGCATTTTGTCTCGTCGTCCTCTCCTGAATTCGCAAGATCCCTTCGCTGATCTTTCGGCCGCGATATTCCACAATCGCTGGCTGCCAATCGGCGTGCGATCTGCGCAACGTCTCGATCAGGCTTCCCGCAAATCGATATTTTGCCAGGGCCGTTTTGAACCGGTTTTCGCGCTCAAGCTTTTCTCCCTGTTGGGCGGAGAGATAAGCCTTCAGAAAAATTTCACTCGGATCATCCTGTTGCCCGAGAAGAATGTCCTTAGCCCCAAGGAAAACGAGGACAGCGAGCAAAGCGGCGCCGGCTCGCCTCACGCAATGGCGAGACGCCATAACAGACCCGCTCCGGGGAGATTTTGGTTCCACCGGCGCTGAGAATTACTGGAGCGACTGAGGAAAGTCCAGTCCTTTGTTTGCAAAAAGAGATTCGAATTTTAGAATCTTCTCTCGTGCCAATGATGGTGGTCGTAGCTCAATGGTAGAGCCCCAGATTGTGGTTCTGGTTGTTGCGGGTTCGAGTCCCGTCGACCACCCAGCGCGCGCTGCGGCGCGAATTTTAAATTTCAAATCTCAAATTTCAGATCCCAGTGTGCCTGTAGCTCAACCGGATAGAGCTTCTGACTTCGGATCAGAAGGTTGGGGGTTCGAATCCCTCCAGGCACGGGCTTAAGCTCGTTTTTGTTTCAGCTGTCGATCCGCATTTGCACTCGCAGGCCGGAATAACTAGTGATCTTAGAAAATCATGACCCTAGAGCGAGACGAAAAATTCATGCGGGCTGCGCTAAAAGAAGCAAAAAAAGCGCTTGGCCAGACGAGCCCGAATCCGGCTGTTGGGGCGGTTCTAGTCATAAACGATCGAATAGTAGCCAGAGGGCATCATCGGGGAGCGGGGCACGATCACGCTGAGATTGAGTGTCTCCGCGATTTCGGTGCGCCCGTGCCTGCGGGCGCCACACTGTTCGTTACTCTGGAGCCGTGCTCGACAGCAGGGCGCACTGCTCCCTGCACAAATGCGATAATCAGCGCTGGCGTTAAAAACGTAGTTGTCGGCGCGATTGACGTAAACCCGCGGCACTCCGGCGAAGGTATCATGCAATTGCGAAATGCGGGTGTGAATGTGCGAGAGGGCGTTTTGGCTGAGGACTGCGCGCGGCTTAACGAGGCTTTCAACCAGTGGATTGTCACTGGGCGCCCTTTCGTCATCGCAAAGTGCGGGATGTCGCTCGATGGCCGATTGACGCAGTCTCCAGTCGAGCCTCGCTGGATCACCGGGCCTTCCGCCCGGCGCCACGCACGTGAGCTTCGGGCGCGCGTGGATGCGGTGCTCGTAGGAGCGGAAACCGTACGCGCGGACAATCCTCGCTTGACCGTACGTGGCACGCCCCGGGCGCGACAACCGTGGCGCGTTGTGCTGACCCGTTCAGGCAAACTTCCCCGGCGAGCGCGTTTGTTTTCCGACCGCTTGGCCGCGCGAACGCTGATTTATGAAGGGAAGTCTTTGGCTGGCGTGCTGGAAAATCTAGGTAAACTCGGTATCACTAGCGTGTTAATAGAAGGAGGCGGAGACGTGCTCGGCCAAGCGCTCGACGCGCGTCTCATTGATAAAGTGCAACTTTATCTAGGTCCGATCTTGACCGGAGGACCAGTAATTGCGTTCCCAGGCCGGGGAGCCGACAACGCGGCAAGTGCGGTTCGCCTTCGCCGCGTTTCGTATCAACGCATTGCGCAGAGTGTTTGTATCACTGGATATCCTGAGCGTCCTACATCCAAATAAACCAGAAAACTTTTACTGCTATGTTCTGTTTAATTACTGGGAGGTAAAACGATGAAGAAAGTTCTGTTAATTGCCTTGGTGGCGGGAGGCTTGACCTTTACTGCAGCTCCACGTTCCGATGCTCAAGTCTACTTCAGCATTGGGTTCGGACCGGGCTACTATGGATATTATCCTTATGGATACTATTATCCGTACAAGTACAACTACTACCGACCGTACTATCGCTACTCTTACTATCGGCCTTACTATTGGTATGGCGGCCACCGATATTACCGCCACCATCGTCATCATCGATACCATCACTGGTACTAAGCTGAGAGAATAGCTAAAGCGACTCGCTGGCTCGGGAGCAATTCCGAGCCAGCAGCGTTTTACGACCGAAATTGCTCGAACGCCAGAAACAGGAAAATGCGAGCGCTATTTTTTTGAGTTAGGCGACTCCGGTGGTTTGACGGCGGGACTTTTGCCCGGCTGGTCAATCTGGAACTCTCTCTTCAGCTGTTGAATTAGCGCCGGGAGTTCCTTTTGACGCTCGGCTTCGATTTGTTGTCGCAGCGTTCGTTCCACTTTTTGCCGTTCCTGAATGTAGCGGGATTCAAACTGAGCACGCTCCTGCGGGGTCAGACTAAGACCAGATTGACGAAGCGCCGCATCGGTTTCCCGCTTGATCGTCTCCTGGCGCAAATTTTCGCGCTGACGCATGACGTTGCGCTCTTCCGGGCTCATCCGCATCCAACGCTCGGCGTTGCGCCGGAAATTTTGCTGCGCGTCCGAAGGCATTGAGAGCCAGCGGTCACGTATGCTCTGATCTGCCGGCCCGCGCGAAGGTCCTTGTCCCGACGGCCCACGCGGAGGCCCCATGCTCTGTCCCGCCGGCGGCCCGTGCGGAGCAACGCCCATCGGCCGGCCGATCGGTCGGTGTGATTGTTGTTGCGGCTGTGCCTGCGCGACAGCACAGAATAAAGCCAGGACCGACGATGCGACGATTACTTCACAGAGTCGGCTTTTCGTCCCATACGCTGTTTTCATCCCAGGCGATCAGTTCATCCAGATCAGCCACGACGTCATAATCCTGTGGATCGATTTTAGCCACTACATCTGAATCGTTCGAAGACGTTGTCCGCGGACCCGGATAATGGGTGACAAGAGCAAGAGCGACAAAGAGTGCTGCC
>QHMR01000177.1:1102-3606 GCA_003217875.1 Verrucomicrobiota bacterium | reverse complement strand
GTTTGTCGTCTTGAGGTTCCATAGTCTCCAATCAATTGAACTATTTGCAGTGTCGGAAGTTGCGCTCCAATGACCGCTGAAGATTCACATTATATTCCCGGCGCTTCAAGGAAACCTTCGAGCTGTCGGATACGAGTCGGATGCCGCATTTTGCGCAACGCCTTCGCTTCAATCTGACGAATGCGTTCACGGGTAACTTGGAACTGTCGGCCTACCTCTTCCAACGTTCGGCTATATCCATCGATTAACCCAAATCGTTGCTCGAGCACTTGCCGTTCCCGATCGGTGAGCGTCTCCAGCACGTCCTTGATTTTCTCCTTCAGCAAAACAATGGCAGTCATGTCACTCGGGTTTTCTGCGCCTCTGTCCTCGATAAAATCGCCGAAATTGGTTTCTTCACTCTCGCCGACGGGGGACTGGAGCGAGATTGGTTGCTGCGCCATCTTCAGCACGGCCCGCACGCGATCCACTGGCAGAAGCACTTCCTCGGCCACTTCTTCGGGCGTAGGTTCTCGCCCGTATTCCTGCACCAGCTGTTTTTGCACACGCATGAGCTTGTTGATCGTCTCAATCATGTGCACCGGAATTCTGATCGTGCGCGCCTGGTCGGCGATGGACCGCGTGATCGCCTGGCGAATCCACCACGTCGCGTAAGTGGAAAATTTGTATCCCCGCCGGTATTCGAATTTCTCGACCGCCTTCATCAGGCCCATGTTGCCTTCCTGGATCAGGTCCAGAAAAGAAAGACCGCGATTGGTGTATTTTTTTGCGATGGAAATAACGAGACGGAGATTAGCCTCCACCATTTCGGTTTTGGCCTTGAACGCCTGCCGCAGCCAACCCTTCAGCATGCGATATTCTTCCGCATAATCAGAAAGTGAAAACCACAGGTTCTTTTCCAAGTCGCGGATCTTGTTCTGAAGCTGCAGCCGCCTTTTTTGACTGCGAGGATTTTTCGCCATCTCGGTTCGCAGGTAAAGCGATGTGTGGTGCGCGTCGTCCGCCAAGTGCACAAATTCCTCTGTAACTCTCTGCTTGAGGTAAAAATGCGGATAAATCCTCTGCAGCGAAGTCATTCTTCTTTGCAAGGCCCTGAGCTTTTGGGATCGTTTCTTCGAGGAGTTGCGCGCAAGATCGCAAAATTGCTGAGTGATCGACGCGCTGAATTGCTCCACCTGTTTACACAGACGCGGGAGGTTCTTCATGTATCTTTCGCGGCTCTCGATTTTCTTATCGAGAATCACGCGGTCGAAGCGTTCGCGCCCCTCGAGTAGCTTCCGCGTAAGATCCAAATGAGCGCGCGCGACAAAGCCAAAGCGACTGATGTGCTTCTGTACCATCGCTTCGGCGTCCTCGATTCGTTTGGATATTTCTACTTCCTGTTCCCGGGTTAGAAGTGGAACCTGACCCATCTGCTTGAGATACATCCGCACCGGGTCATCGAGAATATCGACCTTGGTTTCCGGCCTCTCATCTTCTTCTTCGTCCTCGTCTGCGTCTTTCTTACCGTCTTTGTAGCGATCCACTTCGGACGCTTCGATAATGTCGATCTCCAGGCGCCGCAGCCGCGTCAGGATCAGATCCAGTTCATCGGCGTCGGTGACTCCCTCGGGCAACGCCTCGTTTAGATCGTCAAATGTGAGATAGCCTTGTTCTTTTGCCAGCTTGATCAGTTCGCGAATGCGATTCTGGACTTCAATAGCCGAATACAAACCGGACGCCGACGCGACCCGTGCCGGATCGGGCAACGGTCCATTATTAGATCGCTTCGAGGCGGGCGTGACGCGCGCGATTTTCAGCGCAGTGATTCTTGGTTGTCTATTCGGATTCGCTCCGACAGCGATAGATCTTCTTGGTACACCGCGCTTACGCTGGCTTCGGTTAAGCCGTCGCGCCGACGACTGTCGGCTGCCTCCCCTTCGTTTCGAATGCCTGGCCAAGATTGTGCGGTTACGGATTTTGACTAAGGACGTTCGACCTTCCGCCCGGCAATAGATCGACAACTAATTGTCGGCCGCGCCGGCGGGCTGCGAAAGCTCGTGGAGCTGTTCCTGCAGGTCAAGGATTTGTTTTTGCAAATTTATTATGTCCCCGGTACTCAGCTCTGAAAGCTTTATCTGGTTCGTCGCTACACTGAGCTGGCGGCGCAAGACGGCCTGTCGAATACCGAGCCACCATTCTTCGACCATCGCTCCAGCATTTGGCGGCATTCTTTGCAGTAGCCAGGAAGAAACCAACCGCTCATCTGCCGGCGAAAGCGTTACCATAAAGGCGTTCAGCGAAGCCGCGTCGCCCGCACGAAAATCACTTTCCAGAATGCGCATGAGAATGTCTGCATCCGGCATTTGCGCCAGAATCTCGGTCCAATTTTGTTGTCGAAGAAAATCCCGAGCCGTTTCATCTCGTAGCGCCAAAATGCAAAGCATAGAGATGTCGTGCCGTGGTGCGGGCGCGCTCGCGCCGGTGCGATCGCTTACAGACGAATCGCCTCGAGCCGAAAAAGG
>QHMR01000177.1:0-1070 GCA_003217875.1 Verrucomicrobiota bacterium | reverse complement strand
GAAACGGTCTCGGCCAGGCGTCTGGCCAGCTGCATCTTGGCTCCGAAAGAAGCGAGATCGACATTCGCGGTCTCGCGCTCGATCCAGTAATCGAAAAAATCGCGCGCTTTTCCAATGCGCTTTTCAAAGGCCTCTTTTCCTTCACGCCGGACGAGCGAATCCGGGTCCTCACCCATCGGCATTTCGGCCACGCGCACAATCAAGTCGTTCTGGAGCAGGGCATCGAGCGAACGTTCAGCGGCCTTCTGACCAGATGTGTCGGCGTCAAAGCAAAGCACCACTTCATTGACGAAGCGCTTCAAAATGCGTGCCTGGCTCTCCGTAAACGCCGTACCCTGCGGCGCCACCACATTCGTGATCCCGGCTTCAAACAAACTTATTAAATCGAGTTGCCCTTCGCAGACAACCGCACAGCTGACTTCGATCAGGGCGCGCTTGGTTTTATCTAGTCCAAAAAGCACGCCGCCTTTCCGAAAAAGCGCCGTCTCGGGCGAATTCAAATATTTGGCTGCGCCCTGTTCGTCTTGCAGAAGCCGTCCGCTGAACGCGATTACTTCACCGACATCGTTGCAGATCGGGAACATGATTCGTCCCCGAAAACGATCATAAGACCTTTGCGTTTTTGCGCCTGACGTGGCTTGATCCATCGAACTTTCGCTATCATCCTTCGTTTTAACGAGCCCGCTCGCGATCAGGTCGCGCACGTCATAGCCCCGTCCGCGTGCCCAATTACCAAATGCGTCCCATTCGTCAGTCGCGTAGCCGAGTTGCCATCGTTTCGCGATTTCTACCGTGATTCCCCGGGCCCCGAGATATTTTCGCGCTGTTTGCCCGACTTCTCGCTTGACCAGGTTTTCGTGGAACCATTGTGCAGCCTCAGCATGCAACTTGAGCAAACGCTGGCGCAATTCGCGTTGGCGCTCTTCATCGCCGGCTCCGCCTGCCCGGAATTTCTCGACCACCGTGATGCCAGCGCGCGCGGCGAGTTTTCGAACGGATGACGGAAAATCAATGTGTTCATAATCCATCACAAACCGGAAGACGCTTCCCCCAGCGCCGCACCCGAAGCA
>QHMR01000126.1 GCA_003217875.1 Verrucomicrobiota bacterium | reverse complement strand
ATCACGTCAAGGACGCGTCGAATCGTTTTCACTGCAACGGCTTGCCGTAGGATTGGTAAACGCGAACGAATCCGCCGATGAAGTCTATGTCTTTCTGATAAGCAAACGCGCGCTCACGAGGCGACCAGGTTAGCTCGCGCGGTGCTTCGGCATGGTTTGGATCATAAGCAAGATAATGCTCCAGCTCGTCTCCAGGGAGACTTTTGTTCCGGGCATAAACCAGCACCGCATGATTAATACTTAGTTTCGGATAAGTGGAAAGATAGCCGACGAACAGGTCACCATGCGAGAGGGCGGCATCGAGACTGGCGTGAGTTCTCTCCTGATATTTGCGGCTGTACTCGAAAAACATTCGGCCATTACCTGGCCGAAAATAAGTTATGAACCCGCTGCCGATATTCTCTTGAAACACCTGCGTGCGGGCTTTGCTCATTTCCCGCAAACTTGCGTAGCCTGGAAAAACGATTCGCTGATTTTCCGGCAACGGAGCAGCCCAAGCCTGTCGTCGCGTAACCGAGCGAATGCGGGCGGTCAAAGCTTTGTCATCCAACGGGGCGCCTCGCGGATCGAAACGGGCGAACTTGCGGAATTGCATCGCGGTGCGCGTCATGACAAAACAGCGGCGGGTATATTTGTTGGCCGGATCATCGCTTGTCGATTTTGCACGCAGAAAGGGAACCCCATCCTTATACTTCAGCACGGTGGCGTTTTGAAACGCCAAGGTGTCGCGGTCGAAACAAAAATCCGACGCTGCCGCGCTCGCTTGCACCGTCGTGACAGCAGCGACTGCACTGAGCCAGTAAACCCCCGCTGATTTACCCCAAGTCCCAAGCATCACATTAAGAAGCAGTCGAAGCGGTGACGCTTTTGCCTCCCGAGAAGACACCGAGCCGTCTAAATTTTCCGTATCGCCGTTCCGTTAGTTCAACGATTGGAACCTGAGAAATCTGCTCGAGAGCACAGCTCAGCGCTTTGCCAAGATTCGCAGCAACGGAATCATAGTCGCGGTGCGCGCCGCCCTCCGGTTCAGGCACAATTTCATCCACAACTTCGAGTTTCAATAAGTCCTGAGCAGTCAGCTTTAGCGCCTCCGCTGCTTCGGCTGCATGTCGTCGATCTCTCCACAAAATCGCCGAACACGCTTCCGGACTGATCACGGAGTAGTAAGCGTTCTCGAGAATCAATACATGATCTGCAACGCCGATCCCCAGCGCGCCACCCGATCCGCCTTCGCCGATCACTGCAGCAACAATCGGGACGCGCAGTCTCATCATTTCACGAAGATTCACAGCAATTGCTTCTGAAATATGACGTTCCTCCGATCCGATCCCGGGAAAAGCGCCCGGCGTATCGATTAATGAGATCACTGGCATGCCAAATTTTTCGCCCAGCCGCATTAACCGCAGCGCCTTGCGATAGCCTTCAGGATGGCCGCACCCAAAATTGCGCATCACATTTTCCTTGGTGTTGCGTCCTTTCTGGTGCGTGATCACGACGCAACGCTGGCTGCCGAGCAAGGCCAGACCACACGGCATTGCTTTGTCATCCGCAAACCGGCGGTCGCCATGCAGTTCAACCCAATTGGTAAAACACCGTTCGATATAATCCAGAGCGAACGGCCGTTGCGCATGTCGCGCGATTTGGACACGTTGCCAGGCCGTAAGATTGCCATGAACCCGGCGGCGCGTTTCGCGAAGCTTTGCCTCCAGGTCTTTTATCGCCGGATCAAGATCGACATCGTGTTGGTCGGAATGATTCTTCAAATCCTCCAAGCGCCGTTCCAGGTCAAAGATCGGTCTTTCAAAATCCAGCGGTTGCCATTCCATAAGTGCTAAAGCGTTCTAAAGCGTTGAACCGTTGCAGCGTCAAGTAAGCGCGCTGACTGCCCCGCTACGACGGATCATGGTCGGCGGTCCAGGATCAGTCGATAATAGTGACAGGGGTGCGGTTGTTTACAAGGCTGCTTAGCTCCTCGACATCAGTGGCCGCCAGGCCGAGGCCTACCGGCGGTGGCGGTTGGTCAAGATTAGGATGTGCAGCATCCGGCACCGAATACAGAGTGTACCCCGCAGCGCCGGCGAGCCGAATCCATCGGGTGCTGCCAAGATACTCTTTGCTGCCGATACCCACGCGTTTCCCGCCTTTCCAAGCCATTGTTTCGGCTACTTTTGCCGTGATTTTGGCCGGCTGTTTGGGGGGCAACTTTGCTTCACGCACATGATATTGCTTGAAAAACGTGCCGTGATTGAGAACCATAACCAGGTTCGCCTTCCTCTGAATCACCATCGCGAAGTCGGGGTGGGAAATGAGCAGATGCTCCCCAATGTGCAACATCGTGCTGCTCATATTGTTCATGCGCATGATCAGCTCCGGTGTCGTCTTCAGCTTTCGCGAAATCTTTGCCAATACGTCTCCCGATTTCACGACGTACTCGGTCTTCTCCGGAGAGGGATGACGCGATAGCAAAATGTCGACGTTTACTTCCCCGAGCACATCCCGCGCTTCGTCGAGATGTTTTCCGGAGGGATATTTTTGAATGAAGTTTACGAGTGCATCGCGAGCTTCGGCCAGTTTTCGATCCTGCCGCAGTTGGACCGCGGCCTGAAATTCGGGCAGGCTAATATCCACCGCAGGTGGCGGAGTAACTTCTCCCCGTTGCTCCTTTTTCACCGCGATTTCTTCTTTGACAAAGGTGTTGTAACCGAACCAGGCAGCGCCGCCGAAGATGGCCAATGCTAGCAGTAAGACAAAAAGCCACCTCATGGTTGGCAACCCGCGATTGTGACTGCGAGCGAAGCTCGAGACTGGCCCTTAGTGAGGCGAGAGCAGAACACGCAGCAGATTCCCATCACTCTGGGCAAATGAACATCCATCACAAGAAGAATCGTGTGGGACGAATCAAGCGCCCGGACAATAAGATCGGCTTCTACGAGGCTTCCGTGCTCGATTCGGTTCCGGGGAAGAACCGATGCCACAGCCGTCCGATCGTAGGCTCTTCCTGGTTGCTCCAGGTAAAGTGGCAGTCCTGACAGTAAAACTCCTTGGGAATAATTTTCATCGCACAAAGCACGCCCACGAGCGCGGGCGTCATGAATTTTCGGGTCATCTGTGGATATTCAATATTGGAAGAGCCGCATTGAGGACAACGAATCAGAGCGGCGGAGATGTCGGGGTCGGTGGCCTCCCACTCGATCATCTGCTCCTGGGCCTTTTCGAACTCGGCGTCTTCTACCATCACCTTTGCATTCGCTTGCGGGCGCGACATGAAGCCGACCTGTTGGAGCGGCGCCTCATTGTGAACATCGGCCTTTATGCCCGCGTCCTGAAAACGTCGTTTCAGCTGTCGCGCTTTAGCCGGCTCGTTGAACGTCGCAATAGTCACCATAAATTTTCTGGCGCACCAACGCGCATCGTGTGATCAAACATCAAATCATTGCCGTGCGCAAGATTTTGGCGTGACGCAGACGATGCTATGTGCGCCCCAGTCTCTGCAGGCTCGCCGTTGCACCAGTCCGTTCGAATGGCGGACGCGATTGCCTGCATCACGTTCCCGGCGGAAACCATTTGTAGAGCATCAAGTACACAAACACGCCTGTGACCGAGACGTACAGCCAGATTGGGATCGTCCATCGCGCGATCCGCTTGTGACGATCCCATCGGCGACGGAAAACCTGGACAAGCGTTAGAATCACCAGCGGCAGCGTCACGAAAGCAAGCAAAACGTGCGAAGCCAGTATCGGAAAATAAACGGCGGCGATCCAACCTGTGTATCCTGACGATTTTTCACCAACCCGGGCGTGATAGATGATGTAGCCAACCAGGAAGCAGGTCGATGAAACCACGGCCGTGATCATGCACAACATATGACGCCGCCATGCCCCGTGGCGGATGAAGTACCAGCCCATCGAAATGAAGATTGTGCTCAACAGATTAAACGACGCATTAATGGCAGGTAAATCGGAGGTTGAAATCACGTTGAAGCGTTGAACCGTTAGAGGGTTAAATTGGCCTGTTGCTTCAACGCTGCAACGCTTTAACGCTTGATCGAATCCTGATGCCGCCCGTCCTTGAACCACCGCAGGTTCGGCCTTCCACAAGATATCGACGCCACACCTGGAGGCACCGAATGGGCCTCGGCCTGATGCGTCTGACGATTCTCGGCGCAATCTGTGGCGTTATCGGCGGCGGTTATTATCTCGCCCGGCGGGGATTTGGGCGTGAATGGCGCTACCGCGTCGTCGAGGAATTACACAAACGCGGTGTCGAAGCCGACATTGGCCGCCTCACGCTGGACCCGTTTCGGGGCTTGGTCGCAAGAAATGTAAGGATTTTCGATTACAAGAATCGCGAAAACACACTTGCCGTTATCAGCGAGGTATCGCTCGACATCAATTACGCTGCGCTCATCCATCGTCAGCCGTTTCTCAACGCTCTCGATGTACGCGATGCGCAAATCAGGCTTCCGCTCAGAACGGCGGAAGGAAAAGCCGACAAAGCGCAACTAACAAATTTCCGGGCGCACGTTTATTTTCCGCCGGAACAAATTTACGTCAGTCAGGCTCAGGGCATCTTCTGCGGAATTCGGATTTCTGCGACCGGCCAACTGATCAAGCGTGAGAATTACCAGCCGTCGCCCCCGATTTCGCCCGACGAATGGCAAAGACGGTTATCGATCGCGCAGCGCGTGGTGTATGAACTGGAAAAATTCAGGTTCCCGGCCGCTCTTCCATCATTGCAGTTAAAGTTCAGCGGAGACGTCGCAGAAATCGAAAAAGCGCGCGTAGAGGCGACGCTGAGCGGCGAGCGATTGCAACGCGGCAGCTACGAGGTGAGAGACTTGTCTGCCGCTGCCGAATGGAACGACCAGCACTTGACCATCGCGCATTGCGAGTGGAGCGACAGAAAGGGCAATTTTGCTGGCCGCGCTGATTGGAACCGCGAAATCGATAGCGCCAATTTCCAAGTTCGCAGCAGCCTGGATTTGAAGGCGTTTCTTGATGCGGTTGAACTGGGCGAACCGCTCGTCGGAATGGAGTTTCACTCGCCGCCTCTGGTCGAAATCTCGGGCTCGTTACATTTCGGGCCGGATGGATTTCGGCCGGATATTATCGGGCACGCCACCTTTGGGCAGTTTAGCTACAAGACGGTCCCGTTCTCCGATCTTACTGCCGATTTTTCCTGGGATGGCCAGCGCACGTTCGTGCGGGATCTGCGCGTGCATCACCAGACCGGCCAGTTGCGAGCTGATCTCTTGGATGCGCTAAACGATTTTCGCATAAACATTGAGAGCACAATATCTCCAGGGGCACTCCGTGGGCTCGTGCCGCGGGAGTTGAATGAATTTCTCCGTGACTGGGAATGGCAACGTTCTCCGGCAATTCGGCTTGCGATCCGGGGCAAAGACCGCAATCCGGGCAGTTGGCAAGGCGATGGAAATATCGTCTTAGGGCGCAGCCGCTTCCGGGGCACATGGATGAACAGCGCCAATACCAGAATTCACTTCGCCGATGGCGCACTCACTTGCCAGGATCTGCATGTGGCGCGCGATGAAGGGATCGGCACGGGTAGTTTCACCTACGATTTCAAGAAACAGGAGGTGCGTGTTTCAAATATCCGAAGCTCATTGAATCCGGCCGAAGTAATTTTCTGGATTGACCCAAAGGTTTCGAAAACAGTCGCGCCGTACAAATTTCGACGGCCGCCGAACGTCATCGCTAATGGCGTTTATCAATTTCGCGGCGGCAAGAACACGCGTCTGGAGGTAAACGTCGATGGTGCTAATGGAATGGACTACGTTTTTCTTGGGAAAACGCTTCCCTTCGACCACATCTCAGCCCGATTGCTCTTCACTTACGATCGGTTGCAGATCACGGAAGTTCGAGGCGGTCTCCTTGCCGGCACGTTACATGGAAATGCTGATATTTCGTTGGCGCGAAACGATCCCCGTTACCACGCAAGCCTCGCGGTTAATGGAATCAATTTTCCGCTGCTGACTGATTTATACTACAACTACAAAACTGCGCAGGGCGTTCTGAGCGGCACATATGATTTCACTGGACTCGGCACTGATTGGCGCACCATGCGCGGTCGTGGAAAAGTGGAGGTAAGCAACGGAAACGTTTTCGCCATCCCAGTTTTCGGCCCGCTCTCAGGAATTCTGAATCGTATTGTTCCCGGCAGCGGATACAGCATCGCTCACGAAGCGACTGCGAATTTCAAGATTGAGAACGGAATTATTCATACTGACGATTTCGATGCAGCCGGCGCGCTCTTTAACATGCTGGGTCATGGAGACATCCATTTTCTCGACGACAAGCTGGATTTCAGCGTGCGTCTGAATATGAAGGGTCCCGGTGTTGTACTCACGCCGATGTACAAGCTCTTCGAATACGCCGGCACAGGAAGCCTCAAAAAACCCGATTGGCATCCAAAGGTGTTTTAGACCCATCTTGTCATTCTGAGCGAAGCGAAGAATCTCAGATCATCGGTTTCAAATCTCCGCGAAAGGGAAACAATCAGAGATGTTTCGCTCCGCTCAACATGACAACAAACGCGTGCCGCGGCAGGCCAACCAATCACTGATCACCGATCACCAACCACGACTTCTCCTGGGCGCGCACATGTCCATCCGGGGCGGTGTGAGCATGGCGATTGAGCGGGCGCGTTCAGTCCACTGCACGGCCATGCAAATGTTCGTAAAGAACAACATGCAATGGTTTGCCCGCCCGCTGGCGCGCGAAGAAATCCGTGAGTTCATCGACCACATTCAGCGGGGAGAGCTGCTGGCAGTATTTGCCCATGCTAATTACCTCATCAATCTTGCTGCGACGAATGCGCAATTTCACACGAATTCTATTCGCGCTTTGTCCGAGGAACTTACGCGCGCAGACCAACTCGAATTGCCATTTCTAGTGTTGCATCCAGGTGCGCACCTCGGCGCAGGCGAAGAAACCGGGCTCGACAAAGTCGTCGAATCGATTGACCGCGTGCTGGCTGGTCTTCCTAAAATCAAAACACGGATCGCACTGGAGACCACTGCGGGCCAGGGATCATGCCTGGGATACAAATTCGAGCAACTTGCCTACATCATCAGCCGCGTCCGCGAGCCCGAGCGTGTGTGTGTTTGCCTCGACACCGCGCACGTTTTCGCCGCCGGTTACGACATCAGGAATGAATCTTCGCTGCGAAAGACCTTTAGCGAATTCGATTGGATGATTGGGCGGGATCGTCTTGCCGCGATTCACCTCAACGATTCCAAAACCGCCCGCGGTTCGCGAGTGGATCGGCATGAACACATCGGCAAAGGCCGAATCGGTCTCGATGCTTTCCGATTTATCATGCGCGATCGCCGGTTCCGCAAAATTCCGAAGGTGCTCGAAACACCGAAAGGCAAAGACCTCGCTGAGGACGTAATGAACCTGAAGACACTGCGAAGCCTCGCAAACAAATGAACCTGAATCGTTAGAAACGTTACATCGTTACAAGAGATCCCTTTGTAACTCTTTTAACGATTTAACGTGGCTAAGCCCTTACTTGATTAGTCGGATCGTCAGTGGATACCGATAGAATTTTCCTTCGCTTGCTTGGATCGAGGCAACGATCACCAGCACCAGATTCAAAACGTGCAGGATGGCGAGGATCACAAAACCGATCAGGACCAGACATAGAACGCCAGCGATCACGTTATAGATCAACATCGATATCTGGAAATTGAGCGATTCCTTTCCGTGCTCGTCGATTTCCGGCGAATCGTTGCGTTTGGCCAGCCAGACAATCAAGGGACCAAGAATATGACCAGCCCACGGCACGAAAAATCCCGCTAATGCGGTGGCGTGGCAAAGCACGTTCCAGGTCCGAACGTCAGGAGAAGATGTTGATATTTCCATGTTTTAATCTTTCGCTTGCGTGCACAACGACTGCCCGCTGACCGCGAGAAGAGCAAGAAAAAAGATCAGATCATGCTTCTTTTACGCGCTCGATTTGCGCGCCGAGTTCGCCCAATTTTTCATCGAGATGTTCGTAGCCGCGGTCGATGTGATAGACGCGGCTCACTTCGGTAATTCCGTCCGCCTTCAATCCCGCAAGCACCAGCGCGGCCGACGCGCGTAAGTCGCTCGCCATCACAGGAGCGCCAAAGAGATGATCGACGCCCTGGATCACCGCAGTCGCGCCTTCAAGATCGACATGTGCGCCCATCCGCTTTAATTCAGCGACATGCATGTAGCGCTGCGGAAAAATGTTCTCTGTGATGACACTAATGCCGTCTGTCGTCGAGAGTAGCGCGCACATTTGCGCCTGCATGTCGGAAGGAAAACCTGGATACGGCTCCGTCGTTAGCTCCAGCGCACTGGCCTCTCCATTCGGCAAGATCGAAATCGCATCATCTTTGACGTCGATTGGAAGGCCGCATCGCGCCAGCGCGTCGGTGACCGCGCGAACATGCTCTGGATTTACGCGCTTGACGGTTACTTCCTTACCGGCAATTGCGCCCGCCACCAGAAATGTTCCCGCTTCGATCCGATCGGGAATGATGTCGTGCTCGACGCCGTGCAATTCTTCCACCCCTTCGATGATCAAACGGCGCGTGCCAGCGCCTTCTATCTTTGCGCCCATCTTGGTCAAAAAATTTGCGAGATCGACAACTTCCGGTTCCTGCGCTGCGCCTTCGATCACGGTTGTTCCCTCCGCCAGCACCGCCGCCATCATCACGTTATCGGTGCCGAGAACAGTGGGCCCAAATTTCCCGCGTAAGTTAATCACCGCGCCGCGCAATTTCGGGGCAAAAACTTTTATATTGCCGCCTTCCACGCGCACGGCGGCACCCAGCGCCTCGAATCCTTTCAGATGCAAATCGATTGGCCGATCGCCAATGACGCAACCGCCCGGCATCGATACGGTCGCTTCTTTACAACGGCCGAGCAGCGGCCCGAGCACGCAAACCGAAGCGCGCATTTTGCGCACGACATCGTAAGGCGCGACCGATTGGATCTTTTCCGCCGTGACGCTGACGGTGCCACTGGCGCGTTCCACTTGCGTGCCGAGATGGATCAAAATTTGCAGCATGTAATGCGTGTCGCTTAGGTCGGGCACGCGATGAACGATGCACGGTTCGCGCGTGAGCAACGTCGCGGCGAGAATGGGCAGCGAAGAATTCTTCGAGCCGCTGACCTTGATGGAACCAGAAAGCGGATGACCGCCGTGAATGAGAATCTTATCCATATCGCGCGAATAGGAACCGGGTCACACCTGAATAATCGGTTTTTGAATAAATGTCGCGGTAATTTTTTTCCGCCAGGGCCGAAAGAAGGGCCTCGCTTTGGCCGATTCCTATTTCCAGGGCCAGCAGTCCACCGGGCCGGAGCCGAGATGGCCCCTGCGCAATCAGTGCGCGCACCAGCTCATCGCCGAGCGCACCGGCGAACAACGCGATCGCCGGATCGTGCAAAACCTCGCGGGCGAGACTGCGACGGTCTTGTGTCGAGACGTAAGGAAGATTCGCGACGATGAGATCGAAGGTCCCCTCCGCGTTTTCAAGGAGATTACTTTTCACAAACCGGACTCGATCGCGAAGGTTTAGCTTGGCCGCGTTCTCTCGAGCGAGCGCGAGCGCATCGTCCGAAACGTCGACAGCGAGAATCTCCGCCTCTGGAAATTTCGAAGCCAGGCTCAGCGCGATCACGCCGCTCCCCGTTCCGACGTCGAGCATGCGCGAACCCGCAATCCGCAATCCGCCATCCGCAAATAGCAGCTCCACGAGCTGCTCCGTTTCCGGCCGCGGTACCATCGCGCGTTTGTCGCAGAGAAAAACGTGGCCGCAAAATTCAAGCGTGCCGAGCAGATGCTGAAGCGGCTCGCCTCCTCCGCGACGCTTCACCAAATCGCGCAACGGCGCTAGTGCCCATTCAGTTAGCACGCGCTCGAATTCCAGGTACAGATCGAGCCGTTCCCGCCTCAGCACATGAGCAAGCAAGTGCTCGGCATTCAGGCGCGGATTCTCGATATGGTGCTTCTTGAGATACCCGGTAGTCGCTTGGAGCACTTCGAGCACGGTCATGTGATAATTAACCGCAGATTCAGCGCGTTACGCATTGACTTCCACAAACCGCATCGTCTTAGGCTTGGTACCTTCGCCTACGACGTCGCCACTGCAGGCGCGCCTTATCGTGTAGTATCTCGCTTGACGCGCACGCCAACCCATTCGCCTCCGCCTTGGTCCGCTTCGTCGGTTCCCCAAGTACCGCGAAGCGTTTCGCCTTGACTTCGCGCGATGCCGTGGCCTGTGGCACTACCCTCACGCCACGTGAACTTTAACACGCCATCTTTGATATCTCCTTGGATGAAACCATCGACTTTTCCATTCATGTAGCCGCCCATGACTTGGTCGTCGCCACTGCGCAAAAGCAAAAGGTCCACTGTGTCTTGCGCGCCGCTGGCAGCGGTCCTGCGCACTGCAAATAAACCATTGAACTCCGGTTCGTGCTCGCTGCCAGGCATTGTAAAGGCCGCTTTGCGAGGCTTGAGATCCGCCACGTACAACTTTTTCACGCGTGAATACTCGGCCATGTCCGCGACCGGATTGGCAAGTGGCGCCATCCGGCGAAAAGCCTCCGCCAACATTTTCGTACGTTGAGTCCACAGCGCCTGGTTAGTCTGGTTGCGAGCGAATGAATCTGCAGCTTTTTCGATCGTGACGGCGAGGGCCTCCAGTCGTTCGGTTGTTACGGGATGGTCCAAAGCGGCAAGGTGCTTTTGCCATTCGGCTTCAGTCGGAACTTTGGTCGATGCAACGTGACGAAAGTGCTCAACATCGAACCAAAACTCAATCCCGAGCGGCATCTGCCCAATCCGCCGCATCACTTCGATCGCGAACTGGTCGGCCTCGATCTCCTGTTTCCGCTTTTGAACCGGGTCGCGCGAATGAGTGTTATGTTTTTTTAGCGCGTGTCCGAGTTCGTGTGCGAGCAGAAAGAGGATCGTGTTCCCAAAATTCCGATCCGTGCGATTCGACACAGCTGGTTCTTCGCGCGCGTTATCAGGAACGCCGAGCGTGCGGAAGAGCGGAGGAAGCGGAGATGGAGGGTACCGCGCCGCCTCGCGAAAAAGCACGCCGACATAATCGCGTACGGTAGTCCCGTCGTACCCGTGACCATTAAGCCAGGCATTCGCGACGCAGAGATCCGAATAGAACCGCAGCGAAAGCGCGGGCAAATTGATCTGGCCGTTTTCGTAATAGAATTCGAACGGGTCACCGTAGTGCCCTAAAAGCGGGATCTCGATCTTGGTCGCGCTCAGTGCAGCCCGTTCGGAGTCCGTAAGCTGTGGAAGGATGGTTTCGCGGTATTCGGCGCGAATCTGGTCGCCCCATCGCGCGGCATCCGCTTCCAACTTTTCCCGCGGATAGAGGCGGGACACGTTTTGGGCGACCGCAGTCATACCCGCGCCGCAAACGAGCGAGAGCGCCAACGCGAAAACCCATCGCATCGCGTGCTACTTCCTTTGGAAGAAATCGACTGCCGCTTTGACGCTAACTGGCGGGCTGCCGCCCTTATCGAGCCAATCGCGAAACTCTGCTGGGTCGCCCCAATCCTCGGCCCAGAGTGGCTCCATCAGCGCGACTTTCGCCTGCATGACGGCGTGTGCGAGCTCGGTCCGTTCCGCCGCGCTGGCGCGATCCAACGCGCGGTTCAAAGCGACGACATCACGCTGTGCTTCACCGCGCAATCGCGCACGATCTTCGGCCGTCTGCGGAGCGGAAACTGCCCCTACAAAGCTGAACTCGGACGAAGCGGCTACTCCAGCAGACCCAGATCCGCCGGCTGGCTTGGTTGTGGCAGGCACCGGGACCTTGACTGTCATAGGGTGTGCGAAGGTAAAGGCAATCAAGCCGGCGCCAAAAATTGCGAAGAATACGCCAGGCCCAACTTTGGTCAGGCTAACCTTGCTCCCGCCAAGGGAAAACTCACCTGCGCCGCTCTCTCGCCGACCCTTACGGGACGAGCCGAGGAAAAGGCGATAACCAAAATAAATCAATAGGCCACCGAGAAGAATGCCGAGAACCCGCTGGAACGTTCCTAAGATAAGGGTTAGCGACTGCGGATCCATCAGGCTGTTTGTAACGGATCAGCGTCCAGCGTTCAATGGCGATTTTCTGCCAGTGAGACGTTTCCCCGTCCGGGCGGAATGGGCAAAGCAGATCGCTTATGCGACCACCGCTGATTCCTTCAAACGCTCCGCCACATCGGCGGCTTGCAGCGCGCCGATCAACTCTTCCAGGTCGCCGTCGATCACGTGATCCAGATTATGAAGCGTCAGACCTATGCGATGATCCGTGACGCGATTCTGCGGAAAATTATAGGTGCGAACTTTTTCTTCGCGTCCACCAGTACCGATCTGCCCGCGGCGTTGCGCGCTATATTTCTCCGCTTCCTCGCGTTGCCTTCGCTCGAGCAAGCGCGCTCGCAAGATCGATAATGCTCTTTCTTTGTTTTTGATTTGGCTGCGGCCATCCTGGCAACGCACGATCATTCCACTAGGAATGTGCATAACCTGCACCGCCGAGTCAGTCGTGTTTACACCCTGCCCGCCGGGGCCGCCCGAGCGCGAGACTTCAATTCGCAGGTCTTCCGGCCTTAACTCAAGATCGACATCTTCAGCCTCCGGCAACACTGCGACTGTGGCCGTCGATGTATGAATGCGGCCTTGCGCCTCCGTCGCAGGGACGCGTTGCACACGATGAACGCCGCTTTCGTAACGTAGTTTTCGAAAAACCGATTCGCCCGAAACTCGAAAGATCGCTTCCTTGAATCCTCCAAGCTCTGACGGACTCGATTCCAAGTCCTCGGTTTTCAGGCCCGCAGATTCTGCATAGCGATGATACATGCGGTAAAGGTCGGCGGCGAAAATGGCCGCTTCGTTTCCACCCGTTCCAGCGCGGATTTCTACAATGGCATCGCGGTCTTCGTTCTCATCCGGCGGCAGCAAGGCGATCTGAACATCCCGTTCAAGATCGGCCACTCGCTTTTCAAGCTCGGGAATCTCATCGTCAGCCATGGCGGCGATTTCAACGTCGCGCGACATCGCCAGTTCGCGGTTGTCGTCCAATTGCTTGCGCGCAACTTCGAGTTCATCCCACTTTGCCAGTAGTTGCTTGATGTTCGCGTGCTCGCGCATGATTTCGCTCGCACGCTGGCGATTGGAAAAAAGTGCTGGCTCGGCAATATCGCGCTCCAGTTGTTCGAAGCGTTTGCGTTTGAGTTGAATAAGGGAATTCAAGTCCATTAGGGTGTGGCGGCTGTGTCAGCCGCCGAACAAGACGCTTGGCACAAGCGCCTCTACAATCAGCTAAGCTTTTTTCTCAGCCCGAGCGGCTTTGGTGCTACCGTAACGTCGGGCAAATTTTTCGACGCGCCCGGCGGTGTCCACAAATTTCTGTTCGCCGGTGAAAAATGGATGACAAGCAGCACAAATACCGATCTTAATATCGCGACGAGTGGAGCGGGTGTGATATACCGCGCCGCATGCGCAAATAATATCGGTCTCGTAATATTCTGGATGGATGCCGGCTTTCATCTTCAATGCGGAGCGCGGAATGTAATCGCGCGAAACCATGCGCGCAAGGTATGAAATCAACCGATCCATTACTCGATGGCTGGGAACAAACGCTGCGCCGCGCAAAAGATCGCCCAGCCATTCTCGATACGTACGGCCAAGTCCTCCGGAAATTTGCCGAGATAGAAGAACGCGCGTGCGAGTTCGAACGGAAGCTTGAAAAGTTCCCGCCTGGCGGTGTTATCGCTATTCAGATCGGAAACCACGAAGATTGGCCGTCGATCTTGATCGCTTGCCTTCGCAGGCACCTGGTTGTCCTCCCGTTGGAGCAATCGATCAACGACCAACAACGCGAGGCGACGTTGGAGCTCTGCAAAGCCGGGGCTGTAGTGTCCGCTGTCTCCAGCGGAGCCGCCCCAGACATATCTCGGCTCAGGACAGCCGACGCTACACCGGATTGGGGCGAGAATCCGCCGTCGCTGTTGAAAATTACCTCCGGCACAACGGCCGCTCCGCGTGCAATTCGGTTTCGCAGTCACCAGCTACTGGCCGATTGCAATCAGATCTGCGATACAATGAAAATTACTGGTGCCGATCTGAACTTTGGCGTTATCCCCATCTCGCAGTCCTATGGGTTCAGCAACTTGCTCACGCCATTGATCGCGCGCGGTGTGCCGATGGTTCTGAGCCGCGACAGGACGCCACGTGCAATCCTCTCGGATCTTGCCCGCAGCAACGCGACGGTTTTTCCCGGAATGCCGGTTTTCTATCAGGCATTCTGCGAAATGGACTACGTTCCTGCGCTGCCAAAGTTGCGACTTTGTATTTCCGCCGGGGCACCTCTGCCGCGTACGGTCGCGAAGAAATTTCGAGAAAAGTTTAACCTGCCGATCCACTCATTTTACGGCTCCTCGGAATGCGGCGGGATTTGTTACGACCGCGAAACGACAAATGAGGTGGAAGGTTTTGTGGGGCAACCGATGGCAGGGGTCGGCATTGAACTGCTCGAGCCAAACGCCTCAGCCTGCCAGATTCAGGTCCGCAGTGCCGCCGTCGGCGACGGCTATTTTCCGGAACCGGACGAGGAAAAGCTGGGGGATGGAGCCTT
>QHMR01000048.1 GCA_003217875.1 Verrucomicrobiota bacterium | reverse complement strand
CAAATTTTCGACGGGCGTTAACGTCGCCTCCACAAATCCCGCGATTTCGTCCGTGTGATCGCTCACAAATGTTGGTCCAAACAGAACGAACGGGCGCTCCTGGCCCGCATTAATACGGCTGTAGTAAAATCCTGAGGTTAGTGTCAACCACGACACTGGTCGGAGATCATTCTGATAATCAACCTGCGTTCGTTCGAACACCGCGCGTGTCGCCCCGACAAACCCGTCCTCATTCGGATCGTTGATTTGACGCTCGTGATCGTAACTGAGAATAAATTTATGCTCCCACCAGTCCGTCGTTTTCCAATCGATATGCGGCCCGATCAACCAACGCTCCGTAAGAAAATGATCGATCGGCCGCGGATCAAAGATTGTATTCGGCAGTCCAATGTCGCTGACCGAATACGTGAACAAGCTGCCGATCCGCAATTGATCGTTAGGCGACCAGCCGATGTCGCTGATCGCGGCCGTGTTGCGGTAGTTGTTGTTCGGCCGTGCGTTCTCCGTATCGAGACGACTCGCACCGACTGAATAATCGAAGCCATCGACTTTGCCGTCGCTCTGAGACCATTCCCGAAACGTGTCGTAGGAGCCGCCCTCGGCGGCGAACATTACGCCCGGCGTTCCATTGCCTTGTTTGGTGAAGATTTGAATCACACCTGCAAGCGCACGTGGTCCGTAAATTGTGCTTTGCGGCCCGCGCACAACCTCTATCCGGTCGATATCGTCCGTAGTGAAATCGGCAAAATTGAATGCGCCCTGCAATCCTTGATTGATCGGAATGCCGTCAAGCAAAACCTGCGTGTGTTCGCTGCGCAGTCCGCGCGTAAACACCGACGTCAACTGGCCGGGTACTCCGGTCTGCACGACGGATAACCCAGGCACTTCGCGCAGAGCATCGCTCACGCGTTGGATCTGTTTTTGCTCCAACTCCTCCGAGCTGATCACGCTCGCGCTTGCGGGCGATTGATCCAGCGGAATATCGAAACGCGTCGCTGAGACGACGACTGACTCCACCTCCGCTTCAGCCGGCGAAGGAGTGGGCGTGGCTTCCTGCGCGTGACAAACGACAGGCACGAAGACGAGGATCGCGACCAGAAAAAACCAAACTGAACGATTTTGCATAACAAATTTCCTCCAACTCCGAGAGTCGGACTTGTTAGGCCTCGAATGTTTTCGAAGCGTCGCATCGCCCAGCTCTCATTCTTCTTTTTGCGAAGAAGTTTTTTCGTGGGTGGGTTTTGTAGCGGCGTTTGTGTCAAACGCCGGGCGGCTAACACAGCCGCCCCTACAACACGAATGAGGTGGACCGGACAAATATTCTGGCTCCTGGCTTCATCCTTGTTCCCGCCTTCACCCCCGAAATTTTTTCGGGGATTGGCCCAGTGGGAAGTCGTATCCAGTTACAGCAGCGCAACTGCTCCCGATTTTCACGGGATTTCTTGCGCCGATCCACTTTTCCAAGCTCGCAAAGAACTGAATCGAGAAGTAGCGGCTCGCGCTCGGGGACGCAAGACTTATTTACCGCTCAGCGACAAACCGCCGACCCAGTGGCGTGATCGAACCGTACGCTGCCAAGTTTTCCTCCTGTGCGGCAAGGGCTTGAAGGACCGCGTCGCGTTCGGTCGCAGTGATCGAGTTGGCGACGTACCGAAAATAATACGCTGCGTTCTCTCTAATGACGCGCCTAACATCTTTTCAAGTTGCGCGTCAATTTCGACGGCTTTGTGCAATTCTCTCTCGTGATTTTCTCGCCACGTGGTCAACGTCTCCGTTTTTGATAGCACCTTGTCCAGAAACTCATCGCTCATGACCAGCGCACTCGCCGCTTCGAGCAAATGGATCGCGCTCGTGAACCAACGTAATGTTTGCTCATCGGCAGACTCATAAGCGAAATCTTCCACGATTATTCGTCCGCCGTTTGCTAGGCAGTCCGCTGCGTGTCTTACCGACTCACCTAGCGGATGAATGTGATGAAGCGAGCGCGTGAAGAGGACTGCATCAAACTGCCCCTGATCAAAATCAGGCCAGGTGGCGACGTGCGCGTTGACCCCAAGCCGCCGCGCAGCGGCGACAGAATCGCGGTCAGAATCGATTGCAATGACGACGTATCCGTCCTTCGACAAACGGGCAGCCAGCTCGCCCGTTCCACAGCCGACCTCCAAAATTCGGCGGCATCCGCGCGGAAGGAATCGCCTGACGAAATCGTAAGTATAACGCGTTTCGAACTGCATTCTTGCGTACTTTAACTCGCTGCTTGCGCTTCCCGGGCCAAGATTTATCTATCTCTCGCCAATTTACTTTTTCCAAATTGCACTCTTCTCCCAACTTAGTTATCACTGGCGGCGCCGGTTTCATCGGATCCAATCTTACACTTGCTCTGCAAGAGAAATTTCCGGACGCGCGTCTCACCGTGATCGATGACTTTCGCTCGGGTAGTTTCAAGAATCTTACCGGCTATCGCGGCGATTTCGTCGCGCAAAATTTAGCGACACTAGATTGGCGAGAACAGTTTGGAGACGAAAATTTCGACGCCATTTTTCATCTCGCCTCGATTACCGATACCACGTTGCACGATCAATTCGTCCAGGTGCACGACAACGTCGAAAGTTTCCGGCGTTTATTGAATTTTGCGCGCCCGACTAAAACGCGAATTATCTACGCTTCTTCCGCTGCCACATACGGCCCCGCGACTGAGGCCAGCGTAGAATCAAACGGCGCGGCGCCGGCAAACGTTTACGCCTTTTCCAAAGTGATCATGGACAATATCGCGATGCGCGCTGCTGCCGAATCGCCTGAGTGGATCATCGTTGGTCTGCGGTACTTCAACGTTTACGGGCCGCGGGAAGCGCACAAAGGCGTGCCTGCCAGCATGATATTTCATCTGTCGCGGCAAATGAAGGCGGGGCAGCGGCCGCGCATTTTCAAGCACGGCGAACAAAAGCGCGACTTTGTTTACGTGAAGGACGCTGTCGAAGGCAGCAACCGCGCGCTCGATGCGCAAACGAGCGGGATCTATAACCTTGGCTCGGGTCAGGCGCGCTCGTTCAACGAGTTAGTGGACGTGCTTAACAAATGCCTGGGCACAAATTTTCAGCCGGATTACATCGACAATCCGCATCCGCATTACCAAAACTTCACGCAAGCCGATCTGACGAATGCGCGCAACGCGCTCGATTATAAGCCGCGATTTCCGCTGGAAGACGGCGTCCGCGATTACATGCAGTGGCTGTACGGGGATAAGCTTTCAGTCTAAGTTTGTAGCACCCGCCCCGCGCTTCGCATAGCGAAGCGGTTACAGCATTACCCTTCCCAGAAAAATTTTGTCGGACGATTGATTTCCGGCGGCAGACTCTTGTGCACCGGACAATTAAGCGCGGTTTGTTCCAAAACTTTGCGATGTGGTGAATCGGGCGGAAGCGGGATGTGAATTTCGTTCGGCAATGCCACGATGCGTCTTGGCGCGTCATTCGACATTTCCTTTTGCACGGAGACGGTCATGCCGCGCAAATCGACGCCGAGTTCCTGCGCCTTGATTCCCATGGTTGTTGTCATGCATGTGGCGAGTGCGGTCGCAACGAGATCGGTGGGGGAAAATGCCTGGCCCCTGCCCTTGTTATCAGTCGGTGCGTCCGTGAAAATTTTCGACTGCGATGGGCCGTGTGTCGCGTCGCAATGCAAATCGCCGGTGTATTTGACTGAGACTTTGACCATAATTTAGCTACAGATTACCACGCACCTTCGCGGTAGGCTACGGGGACGCAGTCAGATTTTCACAGATTCAGAAGTGGCAAATCATCTGTGGCGATCGGCATCTCCTGGATTTTTGTCGGGATATCTTGCAGCCGGATCGCGCCCCTTATTCGAAACAATTCAGTCATGAAAAGGGAAATCACGGGAAAGGATCTAACAAACGAAGCGCCGCGCAGTCCGCGCCTTCGAGTTGGTGGCTATGCTATTCTTGGCCGCACCATCGACAAATGCCGCGCACTCGTGGCAGGGAACATCGGCGAATATCATTTCGATTGTCCGCTGGATCGCACGCTCTTCGGATTTAAGGAGATAAGAGGCGAAGATTTCAGAGCGCAAATCGAGCAAGGCAGAAGTGACGAAGAGATAATTGAATGGCTCAACCAAAGCGGCGAGGAGAAAACGCCGGCGCAAATCAGACGCTGGAGCGAAAAGATGGAAGCCAGCAGTCTCCACGATGATCTGGAGAAGCGCGATTTCTTCGTCGAAGAAACGAAAAAACTGGGGCTCGACCCGGAGAAGACGACAACATTCGCGTGGCTGGAAGTCGACGATAGAGTTTCTCACGCACAGCAAGCGGCGTAAGAATTGAGACAGATAAGTGGATCGGCTTCTCCTAAAGACGATGCCACGTCGAAGGCGCAAGATAAAAATCAGGCGACAGAACCGCATTTGTTGTGTCAATGCGTTGAGGACGACGCGTTCCACCAGTCGATCTACGTTTTAATCAGCGGCGGCGGGACGTCTTCGGTAATGCCGGCATCCATGCCACGTCGAAGTTTGCTGTGCCGCACGCTGTACAGAAAATAGATCAGCAGACCGATCGCGAGCCAGACGACAAAACGAATCCAGGTCATCACCGGCAGACTCAACATCAGCACAAGACACATTAACACGCCGAGGATTGGGAAAACCGGAACGAACGGCACGCGAAACGGGCGTGGACGTTCCGGCGCAACGCGGCGCAATACGTTTACGCCGAAACAAACCAGAATAAATGCGAAGAGCGTCCCGATGTTCGTGAGGTCAGCGAGATCGCCGATATTTGTAACCATCGCCACGCCAGCCACGACCACTCCAGTCCAAATGGTCGTGATATGCGGGGTGCGGAAGCGCGGATGAATTTTGGCGAAGTATTGCGGCAGCAAACCATCGCGCGCCATAGCCATGAAGATGCGCGGCTGCCCAAGCTGAAACACGAGCAGCACTGAAGTGGTGCCGGCGAGCGCGCCCGCGCTCACCAACGCTTGCGCCCACGGTTTGCTTGAGAAGGCCGTAGCGACAGGGGCGGCATCGCCAGTATAGATCGTGTATTTTTTAATTCCGGTAAGCACAGCCGACATCAGTACGTAGAGCACCGTGCAGATGATCAGACTCACGATGATGCCAATCGGCATGTCACGCTGCGGATTGCGCGTTTCTTCAGCCGTCGTCGAGACTGCGTCGAAGCCGATGAACGCGAAGAACACGATGGCCGCGCCGCTCATCAGCCCGGCAAAGCCATTTGGCGTGAATGGATGCCAGTTGCTCGGGTTCACCATAAATGCGCCGAAGGCGATGACGAACACGACGACCGCAGTCTTGATAATCACGATCGTCGTGTTCGTGTGCGCGCTCTCACGAATCCCGTAAACAAGAAGAACGGTAACGGCTGCAACGATGAGCAAAGCTGGCAGATTGAAGGCGATGGAGTGTCCAGCGATGATCGGCAAGGCGGTTGATGAATACGCTTCCAGAGCCGCGCCTCCCTTGGCGAGTAAATCTGTGGCCGTTTGATGATCGTTCACGAGCCATAGCGGAAACTTTAAATGAAACAGGCTGTCGCAGAGTTGGACGAAATAACCTGACCAGCTCACCGCCACAGCCATATTGCCAACCGCATATTCCAAAATGAGGTCCCAACCAATGATCCACGCCACAATCTCGCCCAGCGTCGCGTAGGAATACGTGTAGGCGGATCCCGAGACCGGAATCATCGACGCGAGCTCGGCGTAACAAAACGCAGCAAACGCGCAAGCGATACCAGCGACGACGAAGGAAGCGGCAATGGCGGGACCCGCGCCCGCGCGTCCAAACACAACGCCTGTGCCGGACATCCACGCCTGAATGAAATTGATCACCGGCGTCTCAAGTCGGGACGCAAATGTTTGGCCCGCCGCTGCCGTTCCGGTGAGCGAGAAAATTCCCGCGCCGATGATGGCGCCGATGCCAATGGCGGTCAGCGCGACCGGTCCAAGCGTGCGTTTCATTTGCCGCTCCGGCGCGGCCGCTTCGGCGATCAACAGATCCGGGCTTTTGGTTCTGAAGAGTTGAAGTGCCACGGCGCGAGATCGTGTCACCAAGCAGTTCGACTGGTCAATCCAAAGCTTTGGACCTCGATCCCTAGGACGCGAGTCGAGCGGCCGAAGTTTATGCGCATTTGTCCTGGGCGATACGGCGATCTCCGCAATTGAACAAGCGTCATCGGGCCGAAGGCGTTTTTTTGGCAGGCGTAAAATTCAGCGTCCAGCGATTACGCATTGTGAGAATTGCGGAGCGCAATTGCGGGGACATTGGTGCGCGAAATGCGGCCAACCGGCAATCGATTATCGCCGCTCTTTCCGGCATGTCATTGCCGATTTACTCAATGAGTTTCTGAATTGGGACTCGAAGTTTTTCGCAACGATCGCTCTTCTCGTAGTTCGTCCATGGAAATTGACGAACCAGTTTCTCGCGGGTCATCGCGTGCGTTATGTGCATCCGCTGCGACTTTATCTTCTCGCAAGCATTCTGTTTTTCTTTGCAGTCAACTACGCGATCAAGTCGGCCCACTTCGATCCGATAAATCTTTCTCCGGAAAATCGCGCCGAGATTCGAGATGAATTGCAGCGAGAAAACCTCGCCCCGGAAGTCCGGTCGAAAATCGAAGCTGCGCTCGGCGGCGTCGAAGTTGCGCCTAACAAGCGCGCACGGCTTGAAGAAGAATTGAAGCGCGAAGATTTACCGGCCGATGCGCGCCGCGAAATCCAAGAACGTTTGCAGCACGGCGATCCTGTGCCGAACGCGCGTACCAAAATAGAAGACGCGATGAAGGATTTGCAGCCGGAGGTACGCGCCAGAATTCAGGATGCATTGAAGCCTGCTTCTCCAACGCCGGCTCGGGAACCTCAGCAGCCGGGGCAAACGACGCCAGAGCCGAGAGAGAACGATAGACCACGTCTCGAGTCTGGTTCAGATAAGAACGCATCAACGCCATTCGAAAAATGGATCGAAGCGCGAGCAAAGGAAAAGATGGGTGAGCATGGAACAAAGATGGGGCTGTTTATCG
>QHMR01000047.1 GCA_003217875.1 Verrucomicrobiota bacterium | reverse complement strand
CAAAAAATTTCTGCACGGCATGAGCGACGCGATTTTGTTTCCGTCGAAGGCGCAGTGAAGACGCAACTCAAATTAGGCCGCAAAATGAAGCCTAATTCTGGTTAGGCTCTTCGGCGGCTCATCAGAGATGGCACTATTTTCCAAGCGGCGCGAAACCGTCGATCAAGTGATCGACCGTCTTGTGACGCAGCATAGGACGGACATGCTTGAGCAAGAGCTCCAGAAGTTTGATCCGTCCAGGCTGCAGGACAAGGAAAAGCAAACGTGGCACTTCTATTGGGGTGTTGCTGCATTCCGCCGTGGAGACCGTCCCGAAGCCTTTCGGCGGTTCACCGAGGCTTATTCCGCCTGTCCGGCTTCTGATGAAATTCGATTCTCACTCGCACAGGAATATGGAGTTAGGGGCAACCCAGACAAAATGATCGATCTATTTCGGGGTTGCCAGTTTCCCAAGATTTCCAGCCGACATCTACTCACCGCATCCCGCTATTGCTATTTATGGCAACGCATCGACGACGCAGTGCACTTTTTGAGCTCTATTTTTTGACGCTTACTTCACGCTTGGTACCGCCGACGATCATTTTGTTTACATTCGTGGCTTGCCTTTCTTCGGCGAGACTTGGAGCTACTACTTGTGTTATTCGATCCTCAGTGGCGACCTCCACGAGATCGAAGACTTCACTCGTCGCGCAAAAGCTAAACTATCTGATTACGATTTTGATCGCCTCCTGCTTTACCTCGACTGCTGGAAGACTCAAGACTTCAGCCCCAAGATTCGGGAGCTTCAGACGAGTCTGACTACCGCTGATCCTCGTTTTCCACACGGCTACCAGCAAGTACAGCTCGCCTCACTCAAATCGCTTGCAGAGCCTGACCGATCGCTTTTAGCGGGAGTATCTCTCGGACCGAAAGATTTTCCGTGGCTAGCTGACGTGCTTCTCGTTCATCACGCTCGCATCGCGAATATCGTTCGAGACGACTCAGAAGAGAGGCGACTGATTAACAGTTTCTTCCAGAAGCAGCCTATGCTATTTGAGCCCGATCACGCTGCGAATTTCGGATTCGTCGCGTATCAAGAGACATTGAAGCCCCGTTACCAACAAACGAAGGAGACTTAACCATGCGATGCAGCGCCTAAATACAACAGGGCGAAGATCAGGCCGAGGATAGCGACGAAGAAAAAGTTTTGGAACGAAATAACTTTGCCGCGGTCGATGCGGCGATTGTTTTACTTCAGCGACGCAAGATCAATCACAAACCGGTAGCGGACATCGCTCTTCAGCATTCGCTCATACGCCTGATTGACTTGTTGAATGGGAATGACTTCGACGTCTGCAGTGATGTTGTGCCTCCCGCAGTAATCCAGCATCTCCTGTGTTTCTGGCAATCCGCCGATCAACGAGCCGGCGATGCTTCTTCGACCCAGGACCAGGTTGAACGGTGAGAGTTGTTCCTCACCGGACGGCAATCCGACGCAGATCATCACACCGTTCGTTCGAAGCAAACCGAGATAGAAGTCCAAGTCATGCCCAGCTGAGACAGTGTCGATAATGAAATCGAAGTGGTTACTCAGCGTTTTCATTTTCTCAGCATTACGCGTTAGGGCAAAGTCAGCTGCACCCATTCGTTTGGCATCGCGCTGCTTACTTGGTGATCCGCTTAAGACCGTCACCTTCGCTCCGAACGCCGAAGCAAACTTGACGGCCATGTGCCCCAATCCTCCAAGCCCCAAAACGCCAACCTTATGTCCCTTGCCAATCTTCCAGTAACGAAGTGGCGAGTAGGTGGTGATGCCTGCGCAGAGCAGAGGGGCGACTCTTTCGAGCGGTAATTTCGGCGGAACTTTCAACACATAGTCTTCGTCGACGACAATTTTCGTGGAGTAACCACCTCGCGTGACAGTCTTCCCATCTTTTTCGTAGCTATTGTACGTTAGGACCAAGCCGTCCGTGCAGTATTGCTGCAGGCCGTCTTTGCAATTCGAACATTTCCGGCATGAATCCACGAAGCAGCCGACGGCTGCGAGGTCGCCCTTTTTAAATCTTCGCACTCTTTTTCCCTTCTCAACGATCCTGCCGACAATCTCGTGTCCCGGCACCATGGGATAAATTGATCTGCCCCAGTCGTTGCGGACGAGATGCAGGTCGGAATGGCAAATTCCGCAGTACAGAATGTCAATCAAAACGTCCTTTGGACCTGGATCGCGACAACGAAAATCAAATGGTGCCAGCGGGGCGGTGGCGCTTCGCGCCGCATAACCTCGAACAGGAATCATGATGTGCCAGAGTTACGCGAAGAGGCGGCAGCCGCAAACAGTTTGAATTGCACGTACTTTACGCGTGCAAAGGCGACGCGATTCACTCAAAACAATCGCATGATGATCACAAAAAATCTCGGAATGCTTCTCCTTGCCATCTACCTCATTCTCGTCGGGATCATGGCTCTCGTTCACATTGCCATCCCTGCAATCGTCACCGGAATTCTGGCGTTGGCGGCAGGCATTTTGATTCTCATAGGCAGATAAATCAGCGGAGATCCAGGATCCAGGCGGCAAAGCCGCGTGCAGTTGGCAACGCGTTGAGCCGCCTTCGCACAGCTACGGCGAGCCAAGGGAAAATACGTTCCACCTCCTTCCACTCAGCAGAAGGTGGATCGGCTTCTCCGAAGACGATGACTCGAGAAGCGCGGCAGCCTCAACGGCGCATTACAGAACGCCCACAGCACGCGAAATCAGCAAAACGACGATGCTGAGCGAAATAAAAATCTGGATCATTGCTAGAATCTTTGCCCAGCGCGCGAGCAGCGGCGCGTCGGTCGGGCCGAACGTGGAACTCTGCGTAAAGGCGACAAATAGATAGTCGACGAACCGTGGCCGCCAGCGCGCGCACGCGAATTGGGCACGCTCATCATGCGGGACTTGCATCTGCGGAAAAAGGAAACTCGTGCTGCCAAATTTCTTTTGCTCGTGACGCAAGGTAGGGCCGCCGCCGTCCAGCCGCCAGTACCAGAGAGCGAAGACGATCACATTTGTCAGCCAAAGTAGACCGCCCGAGCGGAGCAGCTGCAATGGCGATTCGCGATGTGTAGGCAGGAAACGCACGAGCAGAATCACAGAGCCGATCAGCGCCAGCGTTGTGATTCCATTGATAATTAAGCCGAGGGTGCGATTAAGTGAACGTCTACCGACGCGATGGCTCACCACCGTTGGCACGAGCAAAACGACAATCACCGTCGGCAATAACCAAATCGGCCCGATAACGAGGTCCCGAGGCAACGCCAGGTAAATTGCGCAGATCGCCAAAAACGCGAGCACCGCCTGAGCGCGCGGCTCCGGTTTATCGATGTGCTCTGCTGTGTTGCCCATTACCAGGCCTATAACTAGTTTTCACAAGCCGCGCGAGCTTTCGCTTCTATCAAAGCGCCGCCCGTTCGCCTCGCCTGATCCTCCACACTATACTTGCCGCATGCGAAAGCGCGTGTGCTACATCCACGTCGGACCGCATAAGACAGGCACAACGTCGATTCAGTGGTTCCTGCAAGAAAATCGCGAGGAGCTACTGAAGCACGGCTATTTCGTGCCAGAGAGCGAGTCAAAGCGCGGCGCGCACCATGCGCTGGTCGAGAGCTTGTGCGGCTTGGATGTAGGGGAGCACCGAGACAGGCTGGTAACAAAATCTGTCGCGGCACTTGTTGAGACGCCCTCTGAAGCAATCATCATTTCGTCGGAAGCTTTGGAAGGAATTTTGGAAAGCCGAAGACATGCGGCTGCATTCTTCAGCCGAATCGGAGAACTGAATCTTGAACCGAAGCTCATTTTGTTTCCGCGCAACCAGCCGCAATGGATTAACTCGACTTATTCCAGTTCGGTCAAGAGCTTCCGCAGGTGGGACCCATTCCAGTCTTGCGCCCTGGGCTTCGCTCGGTCGGTTGGCGCCAAATTTTCACGTTGGCTCGCGTTGGCAGACGCTCACGACGCCGAACTGATTGCTCGACCTTTTACAAAAAAAACCATCGCCCGCGGCGTGATACCGGAGTTTCTCGGGAGCATCGGCATAAACTTATCGCAATTCCGAGACGCCCAAATCCGGCGGAATGAAGCAGTCGGGCCATTCACGGTGAGTGTGGCCCGCGACGTATTGCGCTCAATCGGCGAGACTAACAAGAGGCTTACCTGGCTTCAGGCAAAGCGATGTAAAGTCGAGCTCGCTGGCTATCTTGGCAAAAAAGGGCTAACTGATGCCGCTTACTGCGGGCTGACTACGACGCTGGCGAGACACATCGAACAACAATTGCTCTCGGATAACGATGCGTTTGCAGAACGAGCATGGGGCAGATCATGGGGCGAAGTTTTTGCCGCAGATACTGCCGAAAAATTTAGGCCTAACGACTTAGAGATGTGCCGGCCGGATTGGTTCACCGCCAGGCGGCTTCGGCGAGCTACTCGGGAGATGAAGGAAATTGTGGATGCGGTCCTGCTGGATCCGGCCCTTGCGGTCGAAGCGCCTTGGAACGACCTGCGGCAACGGAGTGGCTTAATTTCAAAAGAGTAGATCCTCTCGTTTAGACACGACCGCTAACTGACCAGCGTCATATTCGCAGAAGGATGAGAAGCCTGTTCAAGTGTCGAAAACGATAACCTCAGGAATTGAATTCCTGAATCCAGCGCCGTGCACTACTGCATCATATCATCATATGCGTTTCCGCGCTGATGTGATTACATGGTGAAGCGCATTCTGAAATGGATCGGGGCGATCATCGCCGTACTCGCGATCGCTCTCGGCGTATTCCTGATCAATCTCATCTGTTTTCGGCCGTGGAGTCTCAGTTTGTTTTACGAGAAAGTTTTCGCCGAAGTTGTCTTCGATCATCCGGAACTGCTATCACGCTGGGCTTAGTCGAACAATTTGGTATTACCGGTCACAATGGAAAACTCGACGATGAATCGCCAGCGCATCAACAGCGCGAATTCGACAGATGGAAGCGCGACCTGGCGCAGCTTCGTGAGTACCCGCTCGATCGGCAGTCGCCTTCACAAAAACTTTCCACGCGCGTGCTGGAATGGTTTTTGCAAATGCAAGCCGAAGGCGAAAAGTGGCAATGGCACAATTATCCAGTCAATCAACTCTTCGGCGTGCAGAACCAATTTCCCTCTTTCATGGCAAACACGCACCGGTTGCTGAATCGCAAGGATTGCGAGTATTACCTGAAGCGACTCGATGCTCTGCCGAATAAGTTCGATCAAGTCCTCGATGGTCTGAAGGTGCGCGAACAAAAACAAATTCTGCCGCCGCGTTTTGTTGTTGAGGAAGTGCTCAAGGAAATGACGGATTTTGTCGGCACGCCGGCTCCGAAGAACGTTCTGGCGACCTCGTTCAAAACTCGTGCTGCTAAAATCGCGGGGCTGACCGAAGCCCAACGCGCAGATTTCCAAGGGCGCGTCGAAGCAGTAATAACTGGGCGAGTTTATCCGGCCTATCAAAAGCTGATCGATTATTTCCGGCAAATTTTACCGAAAACGACCACCGACGACGGCGTGTGGAAACTCCCGAATGGCAACGCCTACTACGCCTATTGTCTGCACGAAAATACAACTACCACGTTGAACCCTGATCAGGTCCATGAGCTTGGTTTGCGTGAAGTGCCCCGAATCGAGGACCAGATGCGGGCAATTCTCGACGCAAACGGCTTCGTCGGTCAGCCGATTGGCGAAGCCATGGACAAGCTTACAAAAGACCCGCGGTTTCTT
>QHMR01000211.1 GCA_003217875.1 Verrucomicrobiota bacterium | reverse complement strand
TAAACAGTTCGCTGCGCAGCCTGGCGGACATCATTCGCCGACGCAAATCGCCAGCGGCAAAATAGAAGATCGCAGGCGACACGCCTTGCCTTTACAGCTGTTTAGCTCATGCATCGTAAGCTGCTTATGATGTGCAATTGGCAAGCAGGCCGCAGTCACCGCCAGCGGCTACAGCGATGAGATGAGACTTCAACGTTCGCGAACTTGGTACGCAACGATTACCTGCGTCGCGTTTGCTGATGCGATTGCTTGCAGTTCGCAATCTTGAACCTATGGACCAACTCCAGGTACGCCGCAGCCTTTGATTTTAGGTCGGACGTCCGCGCATGGAATAAGAAGGGCGACCGCAAGACGAGCCCAGCCGGGAGACTCGATACCTGGATAGACTACTGTCCGCGGCTCGCCGGTGGCACGATCCCGTTCATCCGGAGATATTCGACGATCTGGCCGTAGTGATCGAACGCGTGAGCTGGGGCAAAGGTGGCCAGGAACAGACGAGTAGTGGGGGGCTTGTTATTCCTGGTGATAGGTTGCACAAGGTTCGACGCGTTTAGAGTTGCTACCGCTTTATGGCCAAACGCGAAGGAATCCTTCAGGTACTTAATGATGTCCGCCTTGACTGTCATATTGTCCGGACCTTTGCCGTCGTTAACCGTGTCGGGGCTTTCTCGCCGGTGATCGGTGACCAGATCAAGTAGTTCGAGGCGGCAACGTGTTTTAGTTGCTGGCCGAAGGCGGGGAGAAATCGAACTTGTCCTCCGGCATCGCTTCGGCGGCTTCGACAACTTCCTTCTCTACAATGGAGATCTCGCGATCGATGGCTGAGCCGATGGTTGGCGGAGTTGAAGGTGTGCCCGATGCTGACGATTGCGGTGCGGCAGCGGTGGCAGCGGCGACGGCAGAGCTTTTGGCACTTTCACCGTAGGCGAGGGTTGCGAATAACAGGGATGTTAGGAGCAGCTGCGTCTTTACGTCTTTCATGGGATGAGATTAGGCGTTTGTTGAGGCGTTGGGAAGTTGAGATGTTGAGGAGTGTGAAGAAAATGCTGAATGGAGCGAATGGGATGAGCGACATGCACGGCATAGCCACGAGGGTAGTGGAGAGCGAAGCTGGAGCTGAGCGAATGAAAACTGAAACGCTCAAATTGGAAAGCGGTTGCGTCGTTTGATTGTTGTCGAGGGAGCAGACGGATCAGTGCTCGTTTTTTGCTCAGGGAATTTCGAAAAGCTGAGACGCTGCTAAAAGTTGAGAGAGCGAAAACCGGAAACTGGAGAGACGGAAAATACCGAGAGATGCCTCGGCTGCGTCGACATGACGTTGAGCAAAATCAGGGTCAGTCCTCATTTTTTGCACTTTTGGATGACCTGTCGTGATTCGTTGACGCGCTGGTCATCCGATCGTTCGCTTGTGGCACCATCCCGATCAGCTACGCTTCGTAGCGATGTCTCAATACGTTTTGGATCATCACTTGGAAGGCGAGAAACAGCGACTCGCCTCAATGTCGCAGTTACTTGCTTCGAGGCGGTAAACGGGAAATCGGGTTTACAGGTAGCAACGCAACGATGAGAAAAACGATGCTCGCGGTCCTCGTCACGGTCGCCTTCAGTGCCGTCGGCGTGCTGGGCGACTATTTCCTCAAGCTGTCGAGCGCGCGCGACCAGCCCCTGAGGACACGTTGGTTTTATGTCGGCTTCGCTGTCTATGCTTCGACGGCGTTTGGGTGGGTATTCGTAATGCGACACCTGAAGCTGGCCACCATCAGCGTTGTCTACTCCATTTCCATGGTGCTGCTCCTCACCGCGGTCGGCGTGGTGCTGTTCGGGGAATCGTTGAACTACTATGAGCTGGCCGGGATCGTCCTGGCCGTGGCCTCGCTTGTGTTGTTGGTGCGTTTCGCCTAGTAAAGCAGACGGGTCGCGTCTTAATATTTGACGTTTGCCGCGAGCGAAGCTCGCAGTTCTTTGCTATGGCGAATGGAGCCGCAGGGATGCGAGCGAGTCGCTTAATCTCCTCAATAATCTGACTGGCGCTCATGGCTCAAAACCTATTCCAAACCAAGTTTGCGATCAATCCAACAAGACCATCCGGTTATTTGATTTTCGCCAGAATGCCTTCCATCTCTTCTTTGCGGAAGGCGCGCATTGTGTGGGTCTTGACGTTTCCCAATGAGCTAACTTTGAGGGCGAAAGCGGTCATGGTCTCGTCATCAGGCGCGTCGAATAAGACTACCCCGTCGTAAGCGCCCATTGTCCAGTATTCCTCAATGATCTTCATGCCCATTTTCTCGGCCTCGGCGGTGGCGGCGTCGCCGCGTTTGACGGTGTCCTTGATGTTGCGGATGCCTTGATCGGCAAACTGAATAAGAGTGATATACCTAGCCATAGTTATTCGCTCCTTTTGTTGAAGTGTAATTAAACATTATTGCAGGTTCGGGTCTACGCAAAGGCAACCTGCTCCGGAAACAGTTTCGGCAGAACGGTTGTAATGGTGACTTTGAGGGCCAGTTTTTGGGTCTATAATGGGATTCGGCCGAAAGATTGCGCATAAATCTTGTTATGCCGACTAGAGAAAGGACCTCACCATGTTCAAAGTCACCTTCGCTTCCGCCCTCCTCGTGATCACCAGCGGTATGTCAGCCCAGACACGCAGCACCGACGCCGGCAGTGCTGAACTGGCTCGCATCCAGTCCGAGTACGCAGATGTTCTTGCTCTCCAGGAAACCGCCAAGGCCGAGGTGCTCGCAATTGCTCGCGTGCTCCGAGCGAAGCCCGAAATGGCGATCGATCGCACGAAAGCAGCAGGCGAGTACTGCTTCAAGAGCAGTCTGGGCACCATGGTTCACTACGCGTCGCAGCCCGAGGCCACAGCGGAAGACGTGGTGTACGAGTTCGATGCCACACAGCTTCTCGCAGCCGGCCTTGACCCCCAGCGGATACCAAAGCTTCCAGCTCTCGGCAACATGGAACCCGGCAAATGGTACTTCCTCCCCAGCGGGGTCATCGACCCTCACCATCAGCATGTCCTGGCTACGCCAACGATCGCTATTGCCGTCAACGTTAAGTAGCACGCGGCCTAACCTTTCCTCGCAGCGGACTCGCTACGTTCGCCGCTGAACAAATTATGACTGGTATTATCATCGATCCCAACTGGATTAAACTTTTCCGAGGTC
>QHMR01000125.1:24533-49405 GCA_003217875.1 Verrucomicrobiota bacterium | reverse complement strand
GTCGCAGAAAAGGATGGGACGGTTGTCGGCACTTACATTCTAAGACCGAATCAACTCGGTCCCGGCTCTCATGTCGCGAACGCTGCGTTCATCGTGGCATCCAATGCCCAAGGTTCGGGAGTGGGACGTGCTATGGCCGAGCATTGTCTAGCCGAAGCGCGCCAAATGGGTTTTCGCGCCATGCAATTCAATTTTGTCGTTTCCACGAATGCGCCAGCGATCCATCTTTGGAAGCAACTCGGTTTCAAAATCGTCGGTACTCTGCCAGGCGCGTTTCGCCATCCGGAAAAAGGATACGTCGACGTTCACGTTATGTACCGCTCGCTGCTTGACGCGTCAGAGGCTTCCTAAAGAAGCATTGCAAACGAACCGATTTCCTGCTGAACCTAAGCGTGGATGCAGACGGTGATCCAAGTGATAGCAAGTGGTCGCGAGTCATTGCGCGCCAAGATAATGAACGATCCGCAGCTGGAGCGAAAATTTGGGTTCATCAAAATCTGGGCGAAACAACCCGGACGTCCGCATGGTTGGGCCAAGATCCATAGCGCGCGCGATGTTCACGGAGCAATTAATTTGGAATGGCACGGCCGCAGCCGCACTCTGATTTGTCGCGTCGTGACGAAGCTGGGCAACAAGCCGAACTCGATTATTGGCGATTTTGTCGATTATTTGCTCGCGCGCCATCAGAGCCGCATTCTTGCCATTCACATCATGCGACGATGATCTTTGCACAATCCGGAGCCTACGGGGCTCGAACCCGCAACCTCCGCCGTGACAGGGCGGCGCTCTAACCAATTGAGCTAAGGCTCCTCGCGGAAACCAAACTGTAGCGGCGGCATCTTCCGTCGCAACTGTTCGGCATTTTTCCTATTCTTACTCTTGTTGATGCTCTTCGTTTCGAGTCAAAGCGAGAGAAAGAGCATCAGGTCGAGTCGACAAAACGAGTTTCACGCAACAACAGGTGAACAACTTGGTTGAACATTTTGTATGGGCGTGGCGTCGAAGATTGCGAATGCGCCTGATAACGCTATAATGACGCCTGGTTCGGCGGATTGACCCAAACCATAAATGAGCGATAAGCGCAGCGAGGGACTTCAGGACGGGGTTGGGGACTCGGGTCCGGACAATCTCGTTGACGCATTTGACCGAGTACTTTCCTCGTTGCCACCGGGTGATCCAATTCGGCGCGACCTGTTGGAACTGCGGCCGCAGATCTTCGATCAACAGGAGACAATGGTCGAGGCGCGCAGGATGATTGAGAAGCTTGAGGAGGTCATTAAGAAAGTGACTTCGCCGGCAAACCGGATCGGCACATTTCTCGGCGCCACTTCGAAGGATACGGCGCACATCGTGGTTGGCGGCGCGGATTACTACTGCAATATCGATCCGCGCATTCCGCTTGCGAAATTGAAAAAAGGAACGCGCGTGCTCGTCAATGAAGCCTTCGTGATTGTGGGTGATCTCGGATTCGAGACAGCTGGGCCGGTAACGAAAATCACCGAGGTATTGGGCAAGGACCGATTGCGCGTCGGCTCGGAGCACGGCTTGCAATCGATGGTGTTACAGCGTTCCGCTGATCTTGTTCATTCCACCTTGAAATCAGGTGACGAGGTCCGTGTTGACTCAAACTACCGGATGGCCCTGGAGATGCTCTCGGGCACAAAATCGCACGAACATTATCTCGATACAGTGCCGGAGCTGCCGTGGGAAAAAGTCGGTGGCCAGGAGGTGGCGCTCCAGGCAATTAAAGACGCCATCGAGCTGCCGCTGTTGCATCCTGATCTTTTCCGCAAATTTCAGCACGCTACGCCGAAAGGTTTTCTGCTTTACGGCCCACCCGGCTGCGGAAAGACGCTGATTGGAAAAGCGACTGCTTATAATTTAACAAAACAACTTGGGGAAAGAACCGGCACCGAGATGCGCGAATACTTCATGCACGTCAAAGGTCCCGAGATTCTGAACATGTGGGTGGGCGAATCGGAGCGAATGGTGCGCGAAATTTTTGCCACCGCTCGCGAGAAGAAAGGCGAAGGCTACATGCCATTTCTGTTCATCGACGAGGCCGAATCGATTCTCGGCACCCGCCGCGCATCGCGGCACTCGAATATTCTTTCCACGCTCGTGCCGATGTTCTGTTCGGAAATGGACGGAATCGATTCGCTCAACGACGTTGTAATTATCCTTGCTTCCAATCGCGCCGATCTGATTGACCCGGCAATTCTGCGCCCGGGCCGGATCGACCGAAAAATCAAAGTCAATCGGCCAGACAAGCAAGGTTCGCGCGAAATCTATCGTATTTATCTCACGGATGCCCTTCCTTACGATGGTGTGCTTGGGAAAGAAGCCGATGGACTTGGAGCGTCCATCGAGCGTTTGGTCGAGCGCTTTGTGGACTGGCAGTTTACGCGTCGCGACGAAAACAAATTTCTGGAGGTGACGCTTCGCAGCGGTCGCAAGGAAACGCTTTATCGCAGCGATCTCATCAGTGGTGCGATTATCGCCTCGATCGTCGAGCGCGCGAAAGCGATAGCGATCAAAAGAGCGATCGCCACTCAACAGGAGGAAGGGCTTCGGGAAACCGATTTGCAACTCGCTTTCAATGCCGAGTACACAGAGAACGATATTTTCCCAACGACGGACATTACACACACACAACATCTGACGTAATCTGATGCCGCAAAGAAGATGTCCGCAGCGCCGCGCCCGTTTAGCTTGATCGGGCTTCGTGCCTTGGCTGGATAACCTGGGAAATAGCCGGACTTGATGAAACGCGTCTTTGGGCTGGAGACGGAGTACGGCATCACTCTAAGTGGTGCGGAGACGGTGGATGTCGTCGCCGAGTCCATCGAGTTGGTGCGGCATTATACCGATCATGGTGCGCTGATGAAATGGGATTACGAACTGGAGGATCCGCACCTCGATGCACGAGGGTTTCGCGCGCGAGAATTACTTCAGGACACCGACGAATCGGCCTATTACGAGATCGATAAAAGCCGGCCCCTCAGCTTTGAGGAAATAAAAAGCGATCTTGTTCTTTCAAACGGCGCCCGGTTCTACAACGATCATGCGCACCCGGAATATTCTACGCCGGAATGCACAACCCTTGACCAGATTGTTGCCCAAGACAAAGCCGGCGAGCGCATTCTCGCAGAGTGCGCGCGGCGGCGAAATCAAAGTTTGCCGTCCGGTTATGAAGTTCGCCTTTACAAAAACAACACTGACTTCGCCGGACACAGTTACGGTTGTCACGATAATTACCTGATGAGTCGCGACATCGCATGGGACAAAATCGTGTCCGGTATTCTGCCGTTTCTCGTCACTCGACAGATTTTCGCGGGAGCCGGAAAAATGGGTGTGGAAGTAGAGAGCGGGCAGAGCGAGCCTGGAATTTATCAAATCTCACAGCGCGCCGATTTTTTTAGTGTGGTGGTGAGCATCGACACGATGAATCGGCGACCGCTGATCAACACGCGTGACGAGCCGCATGTCGACGCGAGCCGCTATCGCCGGTTTCACGTTATCCTTGGTGATTCGAACATGAGCGAATGGGCCACGGCGATGAAAATGGGGACCAGCGCGCTGATACTGGATCTCATTGAACGCGGAGAAGCGCCTCAGCTCGAAATTGCGCAACCGGTCGATGCCAACAAATCAATCAGCCGCGATCAAACTTATGATTGGATCATCGAACTAAAGGATGGACGCAAAATCTCTGCAATTGATGTCCAACGGATTTATTTGCGCGCCGCCACCAAACTGGATCCGGCTTCGCCAGACAGCAATAAGGAGCGGGGATGGATATTGCGTGAATGGGAAAATGTCCTCAACGATCTGGAGTGCGACGCAATGTCAACGCGAGATCGCGTTGATTGGGCGGCAAAGAAGTTCTTACTGGATGCATTGCAGGAAGAGGAAAAACTTTCTTGGAGCGATCCCTGGCTGCAATCGATCGATCTGGAATATCATAACCTCGATCTCGACCGTGGATTGTACTACGAACTGGCGCGGAAGGGCCTGATGCGGCGGGTTACAACCGAGGAGGAAATCAAGACTGCGATCTTTAATCCGCCGGAAACGACGCGTGCATTTTTCCGTGGTCGCGCCGTCGCGCGTTTCAATGACGAGATTTCCTCCATTCAGTGGGACGAAATCGTCTTTGCAAGCGGGGCACACTCTTGCCGCGTTGCGCTTCCTGAACCAGCCATGAATGCGCGCCTCGATGCGCTTAGCCACGCCGCGCGCAACGGCAAGGATTTCTCAGAATTCATGAGTGCCATCGCGCAGGTGGACTGATTCGGCCGAACTCAATCGAAAACGGCGATCGAAAATAAGCTCACTCCCACTCGATGGTGCTCGGCGGCTTGCTGGAGATATCGTAGCAGACGCGGTTAACGCCTTTGACTTCGTTGCTGATGCGGCTCGAAATGCGTGCCAGCAATTCGTACGGAAGCCGAACCCAGTCGGCGGTCATGCCGTCCTGACTCTCGACGATGCGAAGGACGATCGTGTTTTCATAGGTTCGTTGATCGCCCATGACGCCGACCGATTGCACAGGCAGCAAAACAGCAAATGATTGCCAAACTTTGTAATACCAGTCGGCAGCTTCCATTTCGCTTTGCACAATCGTGTCTGCCTCGCGCAGAATGGATAGCCGCTCGGGCGTAACCTCACCGAGAATACGAACGGCGAGACCGGGGCCGGGGAAAGGCTGACGATAAACGATCTCCTTCGGCAAACCGAGCTGCAATCCTGCCTGGCGCACTTCATCTTTAAACAATTGGCGGAGCGGCTCGACGAGTTCGAAATGCATTTTCTCCGGCAATCCTCCGACGTTGTGATGGCTCTTGATGACCTGCGCTGGATTGCCCCTGATCGATACGCTCTCGATCACATCAGGGTAAAGGGTGCCTTGTGCGAGAAATTTGTAACCGCCATGTTTGCGATCGCCGTTTTTCCGGTCCTCCTCGAGCAGTTCCTCGGTCGCGTGTTGAAATACTTCGATGAATTCATTGCCGATCAGCTTTCGCTTGCTCTCGGGGTCGGTCACGCCTTTGAGCAGCGCGAGGAAGCGATCGCTTGCATCGACATATTTTAAGCGCACGTGGAAGTTCTCACCGAAAACCCGCTGCACGATTTCTTCCTCGCGCGCGCGGAGCAGTCCATTGTTCACGAAAATACAGGTGAGCTGGTTGCCGATCGCTTTGTGCAGGAGCGCAGCCGTCACTGAAGAATCGACGCCACCGCTCAAACCGAGCACGACCTTTTGATCTCCGACCTGTTTTCTGACATGGGCGCAAGCTTCTTCGATAAAGGAGCCCATCGTCCAATCCATCGCGCAGTGGCAGATGTGGTACACAAAATTTCGCAGGATCTCCCTGCCGCGCGGCGTGTGCGCGACTTCGGGATGAAATTGCAATCCGTAAAGTTTGCGTTGCCGATCCTCGACGGCGGCGAAGTCGCAACCTTCAGTCGTCCCGACGGCAACAAACCCTTTCGGCAAAGCCGTGACTTCGTCGCCATGGCTGTTCCAAACGTCGAGCTGATTGCCTAACCCTTCGAAGAGTTCCGATCCATTCCTGATGTGCAACATGCCAGCGCCATATTCGCGTCGGCCAGTGAATACGACCTGGCCGCCAAGGCGATGCGCCATCAACATCAGCCCATAACAAATTCCCAAGACGGGAATGCCTAGCGAAAAAATCTGTGGGTCGATTTGCGGGGCGCCTTTGTCGTAAACGCTGGCTGGCCCGCCCGAAAGGATCAGCCCATTCGGTTTCAGTGCAGCGATTTCGCGGGCTGGCGTGTCGAAGCGAACAATCTCCGAATACACCTGACACTCGCGGATTCGCCGCGCTATGACCTGCGTGTATTGCGAGCCGAAATCGAGAATGAGAATTTTTGAGTGCGTTGAGCGGGCCGCCATCTTTGCGCGCTATGGATGGGTTTGTGGAACGCTGTGCTCTGCGGCCGGATCGTCGGGCGATCGCTCCAACGGGCCGAGCGTTCCCTGACCGGTCACGCCGCGCTCCAACTGCCCTTGCACTTCCTCCGTGGAGCGCTGCTCCAGCGGATCAGCGCAGCCAGCAACCGCAAGGCATGCGATCACCAGCAAGATCCGCATGCGTCTCATCTGCTTATTCTAAGAACGAAGGGTTGCATTGCAAGAATGCTAGATAGTTAAAGGGTTGAAGCGATGAACAGTCGAAGCGGTGAATCCGTAGATTTCTCGTTGCCGCTTCAACGCTTCAACGCTTCAACTATCTAACGCGCCATGATTCCGCCGGAACTTTTGATGCAGGGCTATCGACTCGGTGTTTTTCCCATGGCCATGGAGGATGACTCGATCGAATGGTTTTCGCCCGATCCCCGCGCCATCTTGCCATTGGAAGATTTTCATGTGCCCCACGCGTTGCGGCGTGTGCTGCGAAAGAGGGTTTTTGAAACAAGTATCAACAGCGCGTTTCCGGAGGTGATCGAGGCATGCGCGAAACGGAAAGATACGTGGATCAATCATGAAATTATCGAGAGCTACACGCGATTGCATGAGCTGGGTCATGCGCATTCCGTTGAAGCCTGGAACAAAGGCAGACTCGCCGGCGGCCTTTACGGCGTCGCGGTGGGGGGCGCATTTTTTGGGGAATCGATGTTTCATCGCGTGACCGATGCCTCCAAGATTGCGCTCGTGGCGTTGGTGGAACATTTGCGTGCACGCAAGTTTGTTTTGCTCGACACGCAATGGCTAACCCCGCACCTGCAACAATTCGGCGGTATTGAAATTTCGCGAAACCATTACCTGCGGCTCTTGCGGAGGGCGGTGGAGTTGCCACGTAAATTTCTGTAGAGGTATGTTGTGGTCACCAGCCTGTGGCCGGTTTACCGCAGGTATTTTGGCACTTGAGACGGCCCACAGTGCCGTGGCTACACGCTTGCTTGGATTTTGAAGAAAATTTTAGGGTCGAAAAATCAGCGCGAGCTCAGGCGTCTGACGCCGACTGTTCGCCGGATCAACGAGTTCGACGAGCAGTTCAAGAGCTTGTCGGACGACGAGTTGCGGGCAAAAACTGCGAGCTGGAAGGAAGAGATCTCGAAGATTTCGGACCTGCAAGAGCAGTGGAGAAAGCTGGATGAAATTTTGCCGGAAGCATTTGCGGTGGTGAAAAACGCGGCGCGTCGGCTCAAGGATCGGGGACACAGCTTCACGGTGTGCGATCAGCCGATGGTCTGGGACATGGTGCACTTCGATGTGCAATTGCTCGGCGGTATCGTTTTGCACAGGGGCCGAATCGCGGAGATGGCCACCGGCGAAGGCAAAACTTTGGTCGCCACGTTGCCGCTTTACCTGAACGCGCTCACTGGCCGAGGCGCGCACCTGGTGACGGTAAACGATTACCTGGCCCGGCGCGACGCGGAATGGATGGGGCAACTTTATGATTTCCTCGGGCTAACGGTTGGTTGCATTCAACACGATCAGGAACCGGACGTGCGTCGTGAACAATACGCGATGGACATCACGTACGGGACGAACAGCGAGTTCGGCTTCGATTACCTGCGCGACAACGGCATGGCCACGACCCGCGAGCAACAAGTCCAGCGCGGCTATCACTACGCCATTGTCGATGAAGTTGATTCAATTCTGATCGATGAAGCGCGCACACCGCTCATCATCAGCGGACCGGCGACCATTTCCACTCATCAATACGACAAGTGGAAACCGCTCATTGAGCAGTTGGTCCGGAAGCAAAACATGCTTTGCAACCGGCTGGCCAGCGAAGCGATCGAGAAATTTGAGCAAGGCGAAGTGGAGACCGGCGGCCGTCTCATGTTCAAAGTGAAACTGGGCCAGCCGCGCAACAAACAACTTCTGCGCTTGATGGAAGATCCCGACAAGCGCCGTGCCATCGATAAAGCCGAGCTTTCGTTCTTCCAGGACACGCGCAAGGAGGAACTGTTCCAGCTTAAGGAGGAACTGTTTTTTACGATCGACGAGAAATCGAATGAAGCCGATCTCTCCGAGCAGGGCCGCGTTTTTCTCAACCCGGACGATCCCAACGCCTTCGTGCTGCCGGATTTGATTAGTGAATTCACTGAGATCGATCTCGATCCAAATCTGCCCGACGATGGGAAGGACAAGAAAAAAGCGGAGCGCCAGCAACATTGCGACGCGCAGGCAGAGCGCATTCACAACATCTCACAGCTACTGCGCGCCTACTGCTTGTTCGAGAAGGACGTCCAGTACGTCATTGAGGATAACAAGGTGGTAATTGTCGATGAGTTCACTGGCCGCAAAATGCCGGGGCGACGTTGGAGCGACGGATTACATCAGGCGGTCGAAGCGAAGGAAGGCGTGCAGATCGATCGCGAGACCCAAACCTTAGCGACGATTACCATCCAAAATTATTTCCGGCTTTATCAGAAGCTCGCAGGCATGACCGGCACTGCGGAAACGGAAGCGGCAGAGTTTCACGATATCTACAAGCTCGACGTGAACGTTATCCCGACCAATCGGCCGGTGCGACGCACCGATAACAACGATCGCATCTACAAAACGCGGCGCGAAAAATACAACGCAGTCATTAAGGAGATCAGAGAATCTCACGCGAAAACTCAGCCGGTGCTGGTCGGCACGGTGAGCGTGGAATCGTCCGAGTTACTCAGCCGAATGCTGAAACGCGAGAAAATTCCGCACAACGTGTTGAACGCGAAATTTCACATGCAGGAAGCCGAAATCGTGGCGCGTGCCGGTCAACCGGGGACGGTCACGATTTCAACCAATATGGCAGGCCGCGGCACCGACATTAAGCTTGGTCCTGGCGTAATAGAGCTGAGCGGTTTGATGGTGATTGGCACCGAGCGGCACGAGGCGCGTCGAATCGATCGGCAATTACGCGGACGCTGCGCGCGCCAAGGCGACCCGGGCGCATCGCGGTTCTATGTAAGTTTCGAAGACGACCTGATGCGCAACTTCGGCGCAGCCGATCGGATGACGAGAATCATGGAGCGATTCGGGCTTGAGGAAGGCCAGGAACTCGAGCATCGATGGCTCAATAAATCGGTCGAGACGGCACAAAAACGGGTGGAACAACGCAACTATCTAATTCGGAAACGCACGCTCGATTTCGATGATGTGATGAACATGCAGCGCGAAGTCGTTTACACGTATCGCAACGAAGTGATCGATTCCGAGGAACCGCGCAAACTCATCTACGAAGTGATCGATGAAGCAGTGCCGGCAAAGGTAAAGGAATACCTAGATGTGGATGAACCGAACTACACCGGTCTCGTCCATTGGGTCAACACGACTTTCCCGCTTGGCCTGACAAAAGAGAAAGCACAATTTGAAACGCGCACCGTCGATGAAAACGCGCAGTTCCTGGTTGAAAAGATTAAGAACGCTTACGAGCGCAAATCGGCTTACGAAGAGCCCACCGCGGTAAAAAGCCTGGAGCGCTACATCATCCTCAACGCCATCGATCGCCTCTGGCAGGAACATCTCTATGCGATGGACGCGTTACGCGAGGGCGTGTATCTCCGTGGCTACGCGCAAAAGGATCCGCTCATCGAGTACAAGACCGAAGCCTACGACATGTTTGTCGAATTGATGACGAACATTAAAAACGAAGTCCTGAACAACCTCTTCCGAAGCACTTCAAACCTGCAGGCGTTCGAGAATTTCCTGGCGACATTGCCCCAGTTCCTGTTGCGCGAGCACGCTCCAACTGCACCGACCGCAGGCGCATCGTCGCGCGCGCGTCAGCCTCAGCCAGTCGGCGCGATGGCAGGAATTGCCGGCGATGGCGACGGAGCAGGGGAAGTATCGATCGATCTGCCAATTCGCCGTTCAATACCAAAGGTCGGCCGCAATGAACCGTGCCCCTGCGGTAGCGGCAAAAAATATAAGAACTGCTGCGGCCGCGTTGCGTAGCGGTTCATGGTAGGGACAGCGCGCTGCGCTGTCCGGACGCAGCGCGGCGTCCCTACCTACAGTTCGTAAGTTGTGATTTCGAGCTGGTGTCCGTCGGGGTCGCGGAAATAAATCGAATGCGAAATCTCGTGATCTTGGAATTCGAATTTGATTCCGCACTTCTCTAGTTCGCGCTGCGCCGCGAGAAAATTTTGCCGGTCTGCGCGAAAAGCTAGGTGAAGCATTCGAAGATCGCGGTGACCCGAAGACCTCAATTTTGCATCGGGTCTTGCAGGGAACAAAGCAATTCCGGTATTTCCCTTGCCAACAAAAGTCGGCACACCATTCCACACTCCGTCATGCAGTCGCTCGAACCCGAGAACTTCGATATACCATTTCACTGATCGCTCGATGTCGCGCACGCCAAGAGCTACGTGATCGATGCCTTCAAGCTGCATGATCTATCGGATCTGTATTTCTGGTGGGACTTCAGGATTCATCAAGGATGCGCCGCCGTCGGCATAAATCACTTGTCCAGTAATCCAGCGAGCCTTCTCTGAACATAATAGCGTCGCCACGTCGCCGACATCAGCGGGTGTCCCCAGGCGTCCCATCGGGGTCCAACCGCGATTATGCCAGTCCCGAATTAATTGCTGCACCTGATCTGGCAATGTGTTTAACACGCTGTCCTCTGTCCATCCCGGGCTGATTGCGTTGACTGTGATCCCGCGCTTGGCAACAGCCACGGCGAAATACCTGACCAGTGATTCAAGCGCCGCTTTTGCTGATCCCATTCCGATCCAAGGCTGGAGCCCGCCGGTACGACTACCTTGGGCGTACGTGATGGCGAAGATTCTTCCTCCAGCACTCATCAGTGGAAGCGCTTCGCGAACACCGACAAGGAACGCTTTAGCCTGCGAATCGAACGCTGTGTCCCACTGTTCTAACGTTATATCGAGAGGCGGCTGAAAAAATGTAGACGCCTCCGGCCTGGCATTGCTGACGAAGATGTCCAGGTTGCCGAACTCCGCTTTAACCTTTTGAAACATCTCAGTGATCTGGTCTGGGCGCGTCACGTCTGCCTGCACGAGGAAACCATCAGATCCGCGTTTGCGGACTTGGTCGAGTGTCTCTTTCGCGGCGCGCTCGTTTTGGAAGTAGTGGATCGCGACTTTGACGCCGCTCTCCGCCAGTGCCAGAGCAATCCCTCTCCCGATCCCGCGAGAACTGCCGGTGCTCAGCGCGTGCTTTCTATCGAGTGCCATATGAGCTGAGACAGAATTTACAGAATTGCCTAGATCAAATAAAGGTGGAACGCGTTGTCCTCAACGCGTTGGCTTGATGCGGCTTTGCCGCCTGCTATTTGCCGCCTTTGGCGATTCGTCTGCCATCGCCTTCAGGAGGAACTCGATCCAGCTTACGAGCTGGCAGCTGTGCCTCAATCGCGCCAGCGTCCCTCAATGCGGATTATCTAAACGGTCATGCAGCTTTCCGTTTCGCAATGCGTCGAGAAACGCCGCGTAATCTTTGAACGGACCTCCAACGGCACACCAAACCAGCTTCGGTTCCGCGTCATTCTTCGTGAGTTTTGCGATAATGAGGCGCTTACCTGGGAGCGTCGGATCCGTGATGGCATCAGTCGCGTTCCACTTCTGACCTGGTTCTGCGAGCTTGCCGTCCCCGCCACCGTCACAAAGGGCCAGGATTGCGGATGGCAGATTCGCCGTCGCATGAATCTCCTGGAATCGTGTAGCATCTAGCAACGTCTTGCGATCTTCTGCTGGGAATTTCGTAACATCTGCGTAGCACAAGCTCTGAATTGAAACGGTGAAGAGGACGTAAACAGTAAGATTTCTCATCCGGCTCATGTGGCCTAAGGAACCAAAGTTCACTGCTTGCTATGACTTTAGTTCCGCTTTAGCGAATGCTTCGAGCATTTCTTTCTCTGATGGCGGTTGTAAAATATTATGCGCCGCAAAATGCTGAGCTTGCGGATAACCCGTAGCGCGAATGCGCTTAGCAGCTTTTGCCACATCGTAACGCGTATGGCGAAGTTGAACGTCGGGTCCAAGTAAGAGCCAATACGCTCCTGGTTCTCCGAACGGCATTCCCACACTGCCAGCGTTCACCACTCGGGTTCTTCCGATCATTCGGTCGAACTGCATGTGGGTATGACCGCAGACGACCACAGGTGCGTTGAGTCCTTGAAAGATTGGTAAGAGGCGATCTTCAGACGTGAGACGAGTGAAGACCTCTGTTTCGCTGCGCGGCGTGCTATGGCAGAACAGCACCTGGCCCAGGCCGTCAATCTCAAGCTGGAGCGTTTTAGGCCAGTGCGCGAGCACCGGCTCCAAGTCCGGTTGCAGCTGTGCGGCAGTCCAGCGATAGATCTCGACGATACTTTCTGGCGGACGCGCGCCTAAGGTCGTGCCCCAGTAGGTGACCGATCCAGTCCGCGCGCCGGCCATTTGCGCCAAGATGGCCAGTTCTCCATTGCCGTGAATGAAGTGTGAAGGCAGGTCCAGATCCAGCAAACGTCTGAGCGCTTCGCAGGGCAGGGGACCCGGAACGACATCTCCTCCTACTACAATCTGATCAACATCCGCTTGACGAATATCTCGAAGGACAGCCTCTAACGCTGGGAGATTGCCGTGAATGTCATAGAGCGCAGCGAACCGCATATCGGTTCTTTCGGGTCTGCAGATAAACTCTGCCTAATTCGCTTGCTTCCATGCAGCCGCGTGAGCGCGGACTGGGGCACCGAAGCCTTTGAGGGCAACTTCGCCGACTTCTTCGAACGACAGTCCTTTGCCGATGCATAGGTCTGGAATTGCGTTCGATACCAGAATTTGTTCCGGCTGCGCATGAGCGCAGAGACGGGCGGCCAGTTGAACCGTTGATCCAAAGAGATCGTTGTTTTGTTCGACAGGTTCGCCGGCTGCGGCGCCGACCCGGACCTTGAGCGGGCGCTCGGGGTTCGCTTGCGCGTGCTTTTCCAGTTCGCGCTGAATCTGAATCGCGCATCGGACTGCGCCCGCTGCGGAAACGAATGATGCCATGATGCCATCCCCGGTATGCTTTACTTCGCGTCCGCCTAGGGCGGACAACGCATCGCGCACGATCGTGTCGTGCATGCCGAGGATTGCGAGCGCTGCTTCGTCACCGAGCGATTGAGTCAACGTTGTCGAATTCACAACGTCGGTAAACAGAATGGTCCGGATACCTGGATCACGCGCATCCGCTCCGCCGCCGGGAAAAACGGCCGCGCCCGCCGCGTTCGTCTCGACACCGCCTAGAAAGCCCTCCGCGAGCTCAGGCTGAATTTCGATAATCTTGTCGGGCATCAGGCCATGGGCTTCCCGGTGCACTTGCTCTGCCGCTTCGGCACTTGGCGCGTGGGCGAGACAAAAGACTTTCTTCCCATTCTCGTTGACCCAGTATTTGGTATACTCGACGCCATATTTTTTCTGCGTTTCCATATCTTTCGCGTGAGCCTTTGCGACGTCTTCCGCGGTCGTTCCCTCGTCAAGATTATGGATGTCCATGTATAACGGCATAGGCGCAGATTTTAGCGAGATATCACCCGATGCAAAACGCTGATCTCGGCAGGGTGAGTCAAGGTTTGGTAAACGACGCAGTAGCGTTCGGTCAGACGAAGTAATGTCGCGAGCCGTCCTTCGCTGGCGTCAGTGTCCAGATCGAATTTCAACCGAATCTGCTTGAACCCGACAGGCACATCTTTCGAAACGCCAAGCGTGCCGCGAAAATCGAGATCGCCCTCTGCTCGAATCGTGGCGTTGCGTAACGGAATACCGAGAGCGGTGGCGACTGCGCTTAGTGTGACGCCAGCGCAGCTGACGAGCGCTTCGAGCAACATGTCAGCTGAGCAAGCGCTGAGTCCATCGCCCCCAGTCGCAGGATGAAGGCCGGCTTCGACGCGCGCTTTTCCCGTTTCGATTTTACAGGTGACGTTTTCACCGATTCGCCCCTCGGCATGGAGTGTGACCAGCGCACTCTCAGGACGCTCTCGATACTGCGTCTTTAGCGGCGCTTGCAATGATCTTAGCTCGTCAGGTGTCATCGGCCCAATCGCTGCCCAATTGTAGGGCGTTTGTGTCAAACGCCCGGCATCGTTGATTCGCGCTTGGCACAAGCGCCGCTACAATTCCTTCGGCTTAATATTTTGATTCACTCGAAAGAAATTATCCGGATCGTATTTCTTTTTGATCGCGACCAGCCGGTCGTAATTATCGCCGTAACTTTTCTTCACACGTTCCTCTCCTTCGTCGCCCATCAAGAAGTTTACGTAGGCACCGCCGGCTGAATACGGATGGAGAGCATCGTAATAATTCTTCGTCCACGAGATAATTTTTTCGTTGTTTGCTGGATCAGGATCGACGCCAACTATGACCTCCGCCCATTTGGCATCGCGATAATTCCAGGCCATATCGGTTTTGCCGACGCGAGACGCAGCGCCATTAATCGGATACAAATGCATCGTGGAATGCATCGAAGGAAGCGCTTCACCAAACGGAACGTGCTTGGCGATGGCTTCATCGCTCAACTCATTGAAGAAATCGGCGCGCCAATACCACTGCAAGCCAGGCGGATAGAGGGCATCGAACATACTTTGCAATGCGGGATGGGGAATCGGTCCTACAAAATCGAGCGCAGGCTTCTTGAAGGCGCGGATGGGCTTGAAAGTTTGTTCTGCCTTCTCCTGCGGTCCGGCGTACGCCCAGACTACGCCGCACATTTTTTTCATGTGCAGATCTTCCGGAAAAGGCGGTGCCGGTGGCACAGTAAGAAATGCAAAGAAGCCATTTAAATCATCTGGAGCCCCTGGAATAAGCTCGCGATACCATTTCATGACGTCGGTTGCTTCGCTCAATTCATAGAGCATCGGGCCACCATAGAGTACGTCGACCGGATGCAGCTTGAACGTAAACGAAGTCACGACGCCGAAATTCCCACCACCGCCTCGGAGCGCCCAGAACAAATCGGAGTTTTCATCAGCGTTGGTCTTCACAAATTTGCCATTTGCCAATACGACATCGGCGGAGAGCAAATTGTCGATGGTCAATCCGCATTTGCGGGTCAGATGTCCAATTCCTCCGCCCAGCGTTAGGCCGCCAACGCCGGTTGTGGAAATGAATCCGCTCGGAGTGGCGAGTCCGAACACATGCGTGGCGTGATCAACATCACCCCAGACGCATCCACCGCCGACGGTGACGGTGCGAGCTGCAGGATCGACCCGCGTGTATTTGATCGACGCGAGATCGATGACTAGTCCGTCGTCGCAAATTCCCAGGCCTCCGGCGTTGTGGCCGCCGCCGCGGATGGCAACAAGCAGATCGTTTTCGCGGCCGAAATTTACCGAACGAATTACGTCTGCCACATCTGCGCAACGCGTGACCAGGCGCGGCTTTTTGTGGATCATTCCATTGTAAACCTTGCGAGCTTCATCGTAATCCTTATCGCCCGGTTTGATCAGGCGCCCACGCAGGTTTCGTTTGAAATCGGCGATAGAGTCTTCGTTAGTCATGACGAAGTGTCACTGAAACCGTCATGCGGTCAACATGACCAGTCGCAGCATTTTCATTGAGTGATCGCTGGCACATGGTTAGTATCCTGTAACCCGAAGGTCAAGCGATGTTGCATCCGGACGGATTCTGGACACGGCGAGATTTTTTACGACTCGCTGGCCAGGCCGGATTCCTCAGCGCATTCCCGACGCTAGCTAGTGCGGCTGCTGCACTGGAGTCGGATACAGTTTGCATCTCGATCCTGCACACAACCGATCTGCATGGTCATATTCTGCCCACCGCCGATTACAACGGGACCCCTGATTACGGCGGATTAGCGCGTTGCGCGGCGCAGACTCGGCGATGGCGACGGCAAAATTCGAATTCGATTTTGATCGACGTCGGCGATGTTTATCAGGGCACGGAAGTGAGTCTGCGCAACAAAGGGACGCTGATGATCGATCTGTTTAACCATCTCAAATACGACGCTTGGATCGTCGGCAATCACGAGTTCGATTGGGGCATCGAAACGTTTATCGATGCACTGCAGAGATCGACAATGAAGGTGTTGGCTGCAAACACGGTCCTGGACGGAAAGGCGGCCGGCGCATGTTCCGATTTGCAACATCCATTCGCGAAGATCCAGCCGCTCATCGTGAAGGAAATCGCGGGAATCAAGCTGGCGATCATCGGCGTGACAACGCCGGGAATGCCTTATTGGCTTCCCTCTGAATTCACGCGCGGCATCGAGTTCCAAAATCCGGTTGAACCCGTCCGCCGGGCGATAACGAGAGCAAACGGCGAGGGGGTAGATGCGATCGTGCTCAGTGGCCACATGGGATTGAAAATGCGCACCGGCGGCGACGATTTTGCGAATACTGTAATGGCTTTGACCTCTGAGTTCCCGGAGGTGGCAGTATTCATCGCCGGTCACACGCATCAGGCAATTCCAAGTCGTCTGACCAACGGTGTGCTCTTCACTCAGGCAGATCATTTCGGAATTCATGTCGGACGAGTCGATCTTCTGTTCGACCGCAATTCCAAAAAGCTGCTTCATCGAGAGGCGATCTGCGAGCTGATGGATAACCGTTTCCATTCAGATCACGTGATTGTTTCGCGAGCGGAATCCCAGCTTGCCGAGTCCGACTCTGCGCTGTCGCAAGTTGTCGGCGAACTGGCGGAGACGCTGCGCGGTCGCAGCCGCCCCGGTGTGCCCAGCGATGTGGAGAGACTCATTGGGACGGCGATCAGCGAAGCGCTGGTGGAGCGAAATTTGCCAGTTGATGGCGTGATGCACGGCGCATTCGATGACAGGGCCACGTTAGTCGCCGGTCCCAAAACGCTGAACGACATCTGGAACTTGATTCCTTATGAAAACTACGTCGTGACAGCGCAGCTTTCGCCGGAAGACATAAGAACTGTTATGGAAGAAGTGTTCACCAGCCACGAGAAGCGCAACCTTCTTGGCTTCGAATTGAAGACACAAGGCCGAGGTGATGACTGTCGAATTGTATCGATGACTCTGGCTGATGGTCGGTCACTCGATCGAACTAAAAAATACGTCATCGCGTTTAACAGTTTTGATTCGCGCAGTGGCGGTCATCATTTTATCAAGCTGCGTGCGTTACTTGAAAGAGCGGAGGCAAATTGCGTTCTGCATCCGGTGCAAACGCGCGACGCGCTGATCGATTATTTTCAGCGGCACAAGATTGTGCACCGGATTGTGGAAGCACGCGCGCGCCTGGTGGCCGCCTGATTATGTGGTCATCCTAAGAGCGAAGCGAAGTCGAAAGGTCCCGGAGCGTTGATGAGGAGTTGTGTCGCGGGATTCCTCAACTTCGCTCGAATGACAAACAGTTCGCTCTTGCAAAAAGAGCGGCTTTCGCTTGCCTATTTCGCCATGCGACTCGGGATTTTTTGCATGATTGGTTTGCTACTCGGGGTCGACGTCACCTCATCGGAAACGCCAAAACCCGCCAAACCTTCGCCGTCACCGAAGCCGACGCTGCCGGAGTTCCGGCCTGCTTTGATCGGCACAGCTCCCAATGCGCTGATAAACACGATTGACACTGCCGATCTTATCAAAAAAGGTCAAAAAGAGGCCGCCGTAATGTTCTCCTGTCTCGTGGCGCCGACCGGCGATGTCGTTCGGAGCGGCGCCTATCGGGGCACGCGCGGATCAGAACTACTCGAACAGGAACTACTGAAACGCCTGGTTAAAGCCAAGTTGATTCCCGCAATTCACCATCACCAGCCGGTCATCGCCATTTTCTATGGGACAGTGAAATTCGCGGTTGTGAATGGAAACCCGCGGCTGCGCATCTTCGCCAATCAGCAATTGGACGAATTGGACAAGGAAACTGATTTTATTGATCCGCAACCGTATGTCGGCCAGGATTCAAAATTCACCGGCGTCCACTATCCTGAGACAGGGAGCGCGGTGGCGCTGACCGGTGTTGTGGAACTCGCGCTCAATGTGGATGCAACGGGAAATTTGAAAAATATGGAGGTCGTATCGGAGGAGCCACCGCTGCTCGGTTTTGGAGATGCGGCGATCTCCGATTTCACTGGCGCTAAATTCATTCCGGCGTTCCGCGACGGGCAGCCGGTCGAAAGCAACGTGAAGATTTTCGTCTACTATAAGCCGTCGAGCTAATCTGTTTGCAAACGAGCGGATCCGAGGCAATGGCGAACAAGATTCTCCGCGCCTCTTTTTTCAAACGTGACCCGATCGCGTGTGCGCGTGAGTTGATCGGCGCCGAGTTGATCTGGGACGATTGCTCGGGGATTCTTGTCGAAGCAGAAGCGTACGCGGCAATCGACGACGAGGCCGCGCACACTTTTACACGGCCGAGCGCGCGTAGCTTTATCGAGCGAAACCGTGCCGGCGCGGCCTATGTATATTTCAATTATGGGATGCACTGGATGCTGAATGTGCTGGTGAAAGGCAAGGCGAACGGGTTCGTTTTGATTCGCGCGCTTGAGCCACGAAAAGGGATTGAGCGGATGAAAAAACGTCGAGGAGTCAGCGACGTGAAGCGCCTGTGTTCGGGACCTGGCAAGCTAACGCAGGCGCTCGGCATTACTGGTCGCCACCACGAGATGGATCTGTGCGCCGACCCGCAGCACTGTTTTGCTCGCGACACAAATACGCCAGTGGATGTTGTCGCCGATGCGCGAATCGGTATTACGCGTTCCGCGCATTATCCCTGGCGGTTCACATTGCGTGGCAGTGCGTTCGTAAGTCGCATTCCAAGGTAGGGGCGATTGACCTCAATCGCCTCTCCATGGTGCTGTGCGCGGGCGGTTCGAGTGAACCGCCCCTACCTCATTGACTCAATTCGCCATTAACCGAAATTCTGCATTCGAATGAGCGGGAAAAAACAGCGTGTTCTTCTTGGGATGAGCGGTGGAGTAGACTCCAGCGTCGCCGGATATTTGCTGCGCGAGCAAGGCTACGAAGTCATCGGCGTCACCATGAAAGTCTGGCCGCAGGACTGCATCTCGCGTGCAGAGGACAAATGTTGCGGCCCGCAGGCAATCGCTGATGCGCGCGGCGTGGCGCATTCCCTCGGCATTCCGCATTACGTTGTCGATGAAGCCGACCAATTCGAGCGGCTCGTGATTGATTATTTCTCCAGCGAGTACCAAGCCGGTCGAACGCCGAATCCATGCGTGATGTGCAATGAAAAGCTCAAGTTCGGCAATCTTTGGAGTAAAGCAGCGGTATTAGGCTGCGATTATATCGCCACCGGTCATTACGCCGTGATCGAGCATCACGGTGATCGCGCGGTCCTTCGCAAGGGAATCGATCTGCGGAAGGATCAATCTTATTTTCTGTTCAGCTTGCGGCAGCCGCAGCTCCAGCGTGCGCTTACACCACTGGGCACAATGCGCAAGCCGCAGATCCGCGAGATTGCCCACTCGCTAGGCCTAAAAGTGGCCGATAAAACTGATAGCCAGGAAATCTGCTTTGTGCCGGGCAACGATTACAAGGCGTTCCTGCGGTCGCATCTGGGCGAAAACGAATTTCATCGAGGTGAGATTTACGACCTCAATGGAAATTTTGTGGGTGAACATGATGGCCTCGAGCTTTTCACCATCGGTCAACGAAAGGGGTTGCCCGGTGGCTCGCTGCTTCCGCGTTATGTTGTCGATCTCGACCCTGAAACTAATCGCGTCATAGTTGGTGACGCGGACGATTTGATTTGCGACGAATTTGAAATCGATCGTGTGACCTGGCACCCTGTAGCCGCGGGCACTGACCGGAGTCGTCCATTCGATGCGACGGTAAAGATCCGGTACAACCATCCCGGGGCGCTCGCGAGTGTGACACCATTAGAACCTAATCGCGCTTGCATTCGATTGCAGGAGCCACAGCGAGCGGTGACGCCAGGACAAGCAGCGGTGTTTTACGATCGCGATGTCGTTCTTGGCGGTGGCTGGATCTGCCGGAGCGAGCCGGCCAGGCGTCGCCTGGCGCGGATTTTTGCGTAGCAGATGCCAGAGAAAATTCTGCTCGCGCTCAGCACGTTCCCCGATGCCGAAACGGCTCGGCGGATTTCGAATGAACTGGTCGCGCAGAAGTTCGTCGCCTGCGCAAATATTCTGCCCAGTGTCGAATCGATTTACACTTGGAAAGGCAAGATTGAGAAAGCTGATGAGACGCTTGTTTTCTTCAAATTAAGCGAAGATCGACAAACGGCGTTTCAGGAGAAGTTGCGGTCGCTCCATCCGTACGACGTGCCGGAAATAATCTTTGTTCCGATCTCCAGCGGCTTGCCTGATTATTTGCGTTGGGTTGCCGACAATTGCGGCTAACCGCCTCGACGCTTTGTCCCCAAGAGAAAGATCGCGACGCCAATCGCGTTCGCGATCGCGGTTACAGCGATGATTTTCACCGCAAAACTCAACGGGCTTGGAACGTCGATAATCGGATAGACCGTGAAAAAAATCGCCGATAATGAGACGGCGGCGCCGCAGATCGCCGCGATGCGCAACCAGATCGGAGCGCCTGAACGGATCGCCCCCGCGCCAAAGATTGGTATCGCGAACATCGTGAAGTACACGATGCCGTAGAAAACGTTCGCCGCGTTGTCGACAAGTTGGAACGCTTCCTGAATTCCAGTGCCGATCTGGCTCGCGATCGCGATGAGAAGTGTCGTTGCGCCGACGAAGATGATCGAATTGACCGGGGTTTTGTATCGTGGCTGCAGACGCGAGAACCACCTTGGCAACAATCGGTCCCATCCCGCGACCATGGGTAACCGCGAGCTGCCTGTTACATGAACGCTGGTCGAAGAAATCGAGCGCGCCGTCATCAATAAGATTCCGACGGAAGCGATCGCGCCGGCGATTGGAAACGACTGCAAGCCGAGTCGCAATGTTTGCGGCACCGGACCGATGAGATCGATCGGACGGTTGCCGACAAACGCGAGCACCGAACTGGTACCGAGAATAAAGGCTAACGCGATCACGGGCGAAGCGATCAGGACGGAGCGGCCGATGTCACGCGCGGGCGCCCGCGTTTCGCCCGCAAGAATCGCGACGTACTCAAATCCGCTGAGCGCGCCGACGGCGAGTTTGCTGAAAATGTTGAAGCAATAGAAGATCGACATCGTCGGCAAGGCGAGCTGAAGCGGGTGATAAGTTTTTAGTTCACCACGCGCGAGGCCGACAAGCGGCAGGAAAATCAGCGCCGCATAAACAATGAGCATTGCAAATGCGCCTACGTTGTGAAGCCATTTGCCCAAGGATAGACCGCGGACGCACGTCCATCCAAGGCCGCCGACCAATGCGGCGCTGATCAGCGACACACACCATTTACTATTCGGCATCCATGCAGCGCCCGGACCGATGGCGTAGGATAGGTTCGTAGTCGTAAACATTCCGCCCAACGCGATGACCGTGATCGACAGCAGCCAGAGATTCCAAGCGACGATAAATCCGGTGAACTCGTTGAAGCCGAGCTTTGCCCATTGATAAATTCCTCCTTCGAGCGGCATCCGCCCGTTCAAATAGATCACGACCGCAGCCTGCGGAATGTAAAAAAGCAAAATCGCGAGCAGCCAAAAGAAGAGATGCGACTGTCCAAGTTTCGCGGCGGCCCCGACCCAGCTTGAGCCGACCACGAAAAGGATTTGCGTCAGGACCAGATCGCGCAGGCCCAGCGGCTTTTTCAGCGCGCCGCTGTGTTCCTGGACGTCGCGTTCTGCGCGATCGAGTGAGGTGTGCATTGTCTTGACGGGTTTAACCGCTGTAGAAGCGTTTGCGTCAAAGGCCTGGGCGCTTCTTTTCGGCGCCGGTTCATTTCGGAATTCACGATGCCGGATTTTGCCACCTGCGTAAGCGATGTATCCGCCAACTACCAAGTTCGCTACACCGAGCAATAGTACAGCGATAACCAGCGGCGCAGACGATTTCGGCCATTTGATCGGCGCTGCGATTGCAACGGCGCTCAGGATTGCGAGCGCATAGAAAATCCAGATAAGATTCTCGGCACGATCCTTATGCTCATCGAGCCAGGCTCTTCCATCTTCATCTGCCATGGAAAGAACACGATCATATCCTTGCTGGCCAAATTCATAGACCGGCCATGCGGACAAGGAGCTGATAAGTACGAGGGCTAAGGTGGCGATCTGAGCGCGACGACTTCTTAAAAAAAAAGCGATGAGCAATCCAATCCAGGCGATGATCAAGGCATAAACCGGCAACGGATTAAGCAACACATGAACGTATTCGGGCTGCCGCAAACCACGAAGCAGACTGTCGATCACAACTTGCCTTCCCAATGAGTTCCGGCGACTTGAGCGGATTGTCTTGCCTCTTCCGGCAAATATTTCTTCCAGTCAGCAATCGTGAAATGCCACCATTCGGTACGCATTCCCCAGAACCCCGCTTTGTGCATCGCGTACTGCAGCATATGCACATGTGCACTGACTTCGGGCGACGGTCCTACGTAGCGCCACATTGCCGCGGGGGTAAAATCATCAAAGTCCGTTGGCATGCGCACGGGACGATTCCATGCATCCACCAGCGTGGCATCGATGGCGACGCCCCAACTATGCAACGAGCCGACGCCGAGTCCCGGATTGGCAACATAGTCACTGTTGTGTAATACGTGCCAAAGCTTGGCCTGGACTGCCACCGGCCGGTACGCATCCCAGATTTTCAGGCCGTATTGGTATCGGCGCAGAAAGCCCTGAGCCACAGCCAAAGCTGAGGCCACTTCCGGACGAGCGAGTGCGCGTGTTCCGAGCCGCACTTCAGTGCGTAGGGTATTGTGCCGAATTATTCGGCATTTTGGAAGCGCAATGATCGCGCGTGTGACTCTTTCAAGTTCAAGGAACGCTGTCAGTTTTTCGTCGGCGGTGACGAAACGCTTTCGTCGCGGTGCGGATCAGCAATCCAGACCGTTCTCCCCTGGGGACCCCGACTCTTAGAACAGCCCGAGGAATTTGAGGACGATCACGATAACGACAATCACTCCAATTATGTAAAAGATGTTTCTGCTCATGCCGGCGACTCATACCAGATCGCGCGTGCGATGGTCAACATTTACCCAAACTAATGGCGTTGCACATCATTCAGTAAATCTTGCCAAGTTGCCGCCGCTTCTGATAGGCAGGCGTGCATGAAACTGAGGCGGACGCTTCTCACCGCCGGCGTTTTCGCGTTATTGGCGATGGTCTTTGTGCGAATGCCGACGCGTCACGGTGGCAGCTATCGCCTGATTTTGGATACGTCAGACACAAGCATTGCGTTCCTTCAATTGCTTGTAAACGTCGTGTTCGCTGCCCTTGCAGGAACAATCGTGGCGAACCTGTCGAAGCGCGCTCTTTATGTGATCGGCGGGTGCATTGCAGCGTGCATTGCAGTTTACGCAGCCGGTCTCGGTGTGTTTACACTTAAGCAAGCTATCGAGTATGCTCCTGGGCGTGCTCGATCTGACGAGCAATACGCCGACGAGATTTTGCAGTTGCAGAAGAAGCAGCACGGCAACTTTTGACCGAGTCCATATGGCGCAAACTCATCTTCATAGCGCTGCTTATAATTGGCGACTTGCCCTGCGCTTCGACGAAGCAAAGCGAGTTGAGGAAAGAGCAGACAAGGGCGCAAAAATGAGCGAGGCAGACCTGCCGACCCGGAAATGGCCAGTTGGTCCGACCGCATGGCCGACCCCGAATTGGGAAGAAACTACAGAGGTTAGAAAGCCGCTGCGCTGAACTTCTTGCCACGGGTACTCACCGCGAAGTCTGAAGCGCCAGTGTCAATACTTTCGTAACGCCTGGAAGTTGCGCAAATTCAAGGAGGGCAGTCCCAAGGTCAGCAGGAGAGTTCGCAGCAACATGCAGAATCACGCCGCTTCTAGGTGTCCTTCCGACCACCAATTGTTTAGCGTTCATTAGAGAAACGCTCCTTAGAGTTTCTTCGCTCAGGTTTTGTCCTTCGATCAAAATCAAACTTTCAATCATGTTGTTTCCTCCTAACGGTTAACTTCATTAACTGTGGCCTAACTATATTTCGGCTGCATCTTGCAATCTATTTCTTGCCTTTCCCAAGGGAAAGCGATTAAAAGGCTGCACGGGCATTGGCAACAAATCGGCAACGGCAGTCATTCTACCTAGCATACCATTGGCCTCCGGAGCCAAAGGCTGTGGGTTCGACCCCCGCCGGGCGCATTTTCGGTGGGGCGCGACCGCCGGGCGCTGCCGGCACGAACCTCTCTTGGAGGAATTACCATGTTGAAACGATTATTGACTGCTCTACTGATTTCGGAGTTCGCTTGCGCAATCCTGAGCGCCCAGGAGCTCACGACAATTCATCAACCAACACTGACTCCGCAAAACAGCGGCACTACCAGCGGCCTCATCTCAGTCTGGCCTGTGAACCCGCAGGTCGTCTGGGCGTGCGGTCGTAATGGCACATTCACCGTCACCACCGATGGCGGACAGACGTGGACAGCGAGTGTGGTGCCAGGCGCCGAAGAGCTGCAATTTCGCGATGTACAGGCTTTCAGTGCCAGCGTCGCGTATCTGATGTCCATCGGAGCAAACCCAACAGATTTTCGCATCTACAAAACAATCGACGGCGGAGCTACCTGGACGATACAGTTCGAAAACCAGAATCCGAATGCTTTCTACGACGGCTTCGCGTTCTGGACTCCGCTACGCGGCATCGCGCACAGCGACTCGGTGAACGGAGTGTTCCCCGATCTGCGCACGACCGACGGCATGACCTGGCAGGATATTAGTAACAATATGCCGCCAGCATTGCCGGGCGAATTTTCCTTCGCATCGAGTGGCACTTGTGTAACGACGCAAGGGGGTAGAAACGCCTGGATCGCAACCGGCGGCTCGACGATAGCTCGGGTTCTGGCCACCAGAGATGGAGGCGACACTTGGAATGCGTATGACACTCCTTTGGTAAGCTCGCCCAGCGCCGGT
>QHMR01000125.1:7119-24493 GCA_003217875.1 Verrucomicrobiota bacterium | reverse complement strand
GTCAAACGTGGATTCTCACAAGCGCTCCTCCCGTGACAGGAGCAATCTTTGGACTCAGCTACGTGGGTCACACCGGAGCTGGCGCCGGAGACAATCTCGGCCGCGCAGTAGTGATCACGGCCAACGACGGAGGGGCGGCCTGGACTCCTGATGAGGGAAACACCTGGTTCACTTTGCCCGCAGTGAGTGGCTTCTGGGCAGTGGCTTTTGCCACTCCCAAAGCCGGATGGCTGGTGGGCACCGATGGCCGTATTCTAAAGATCAGCTTCTAGCGACCGCGTTGCGAATCGCGAACGCTGCCCCGTATGCTAAAGGGCTGCGACTACAGGCGGCAGCAACTCTATTCCCCGAAAAATTTTCGGAAATTTGCTCAGCCCAGCGCTTCGAGTCGGCTAAGCAAATCCTTTTTGCTCGTGACTCCGGTCACCTGGTCGCGCAGTTGGCCGTTCTTAAAAAAGAGCAGAGCGGGAATCGCGCGGATATTGTACTTGAAAGAAAGACTCTGATTTTCGTCCACGTTAACCTTCGCTACTTTGATCGTATCTACTTTTTCCCGAGCGATCTCATCCAGCAGCGGGGCGATCATTTTGCAGGGGCCGCACCAGTCGGCCCAAAAATCGACGATCACCGGCTTGTCGTCTTGCGTCACTTCGCGATCAAAATTGGATTCATTAAGAATGATAACGGAATTTTCCATAGCTTTAAGAAAGGTAAGTCCAAATCTGAATAATCAAAATCACGGCCGAAACGCCGAGCAGTATCCACCAGAGCAGCATTGGGTTTTTCTCACGGCGTCCATCTGCGATTAAGGAATTCTGCGAAGCAACGCGTGGAATGGCGACAACTGATTGGGTGTTTTTTATCGGAGCGGCAGAGGGAACTGGACTCGGCATAAGCGGCACGCGTGTCGTCTCCTTTTTCGGTCCTAAAGACGGCGAATCTGGCGCTGGCATCACTGACGCGGATAACTGCGGCGAAAATGAGGGAGGCGTGACCTGTGGCTCACGAACCGGCAACTGGATTCGCACTGTTTCTTTCACCTTCTGATCTGGAGATTTCCCAGCGCCAGGTATCGGCAAGCCAATGCGAACGGTTTCGGTTTTAGGTTCGTGGGGGCTTGCCATGGAGGGAAACAATCAATTGCGGAATTAATTGATCAAAAATCGTGGCGTTGTCACTAGTTAACTTTGCCTCAGAGGAAAACATCGCACCCTCTATGCGAGGAGATCGTAGCCGCGCGTGCCAGTGATCCTGCGCCAAATAAATTCGCCGACAGGCGCACCCTTGGATAAGACAACGTGTGCATCGACGTCCGGAGCATCGCCTTCGCTTCGGGCGACATGGGGCTGATCGACCAGTAATTTCAATTCGGTACCGATTTTCTGCCGCGCAATTTCATGAGCAATCGCCTGCTGAACCGACATCGCAGCCCGATACCGTGCGCTCTTAATTTTTGCAGGGATCTGCCCTGGCATTTTCGCCGCGCGCGAGCCTTCTTCGTGTGAATACTTGAATATGCCGAGCCGTTCGAATCGAGCGCAACGAATGAAATCGAGAAGTTCCGCGAATTCCGCATCCGTTTCCCCCGGGAATCCCACGATGAAAGTAGTGCGCAACATAAGGCCGGGAATTCCAGCCCGCAGTTTGTAAATCAAATTTTCGATGTGCGAACGCGATGTTTCTCGTCGCATCCGTCGCAACACTGAATCATCGATATGTTGCAGGGGAATATCGATGTAGCGCGCGACCTTGTCGCACTGCGCGATAGTCTCAATCAGTTCATCGCTCCAATGCGCCGGGTGCGTGTAAAGCAGGCGCACCCAGAATTCGCCTTCGATTTGTTGAATCTCCCGAAGCAGCGCTGCGAGCGTCGGCCCGTGAGTCGAATCGACCGGCTGGCGCGGTCCTGCTTTCATCGGCCACAAATCCATGCCGTAGTACGTAGTGTCCTGGCTGATTAGGTTGATTTCGAGCGCGCCTTCGCTGACCAGCCCGTGAATTTCTGCGACCACGGATTGCGGAGTGCGGCTGCGATGTTTGCCGCGCATTTGGGGAATCACGCAAAAACTACATGGGTGATTGCAGCCTTCGGCAATTTTTACGTATGCAAAATGTGCCGGCGTAAGCCTGAAGCGCGGCGTGTCGTAATCGGGAATGTAAGTCGGGCGGCTATCCGCGAACGCTAGATCGCCGTGTCCATTCGCCAGCACTCGCTCGACGACCGCGCCCAACTCTTTCACTTCGTCGAGCCCGATAAACGCATCCACCTCGGGCATTTCCTGGCGTAGCTCTTTCGCGAATCGCTGCGACATGCAACCGCTCACAATCAGTTTTTGATCCGGTCGCCTATTCAAGCCGCGTTGCTGATGCGCTTCCAGAATCGCTTCGATTGATTCTTCCTTGGCTGAATCAATGAACGCGCAGGTGTTAACGACAAGGACATCGGCGTCCTCTGGGCGCGATGTGATTTCCATCCCGCGTTGCAAAACGCTTCCCAGCATGATCTCTGCGTCGACAAGATTTTTGGCGCAACCGAGGCTGATCATGCCGACCTTCGTCGCACGTTGCAGGCGCGTTAACGGTTCTTCATTCGCAACCGAGACGGCTGCCGCTACAGCTCGCGAACTCACGACTAGCTTAGTTGATCGTCACGTCTTCGTCGTCCTCTTCCAGCGCTTTGCCGTTTTTCGTGATCTTAACAGCGTCAGGATCCAGAACCCGAATCGAAACGTGCTTGCCGCGAAATTCCACCGGACCGTCAGTCGGCGAAACCCAGCGCTCGAACGCGGGCTTGCCCTTTTCATCACCCACAATAACCCTCACGTACGTTCGTTTGAGTGGGCGAATAGCGACTCGATTCGGTTCGCCTGATTCTGCCGCCGATGAATTCGAGGTTTCTTGGGTTTTGGCCAGGTCTTCTCGAGTCACGGGCTTGGCGCGACGCACCTCCGGCTCACCTGGAGCTGCGGCGGCCGCGGCGATCGCAGTTGGCGCGATCGACGGCGCAGTCGATATCGTTGGCGCGGCCGACGCAGCGGACGCAACAGTACCTGGCGCGCTTGCAGCTGGTCCGGGTTTGGAAGATGGAACAGCCGATGCGCCGGGTGACGCCTGTGCCGTGGATTCCGCCCGCCCCGGCGCCAATCGCTGAACATTCAACAGCAATTTCATTACAGAAAAACCAATCACCAACACCACGATCCCGACAATAAGTGGCATTGGCGAGATCCGATCGCGGCCGCCGGTAGCGACGGGACGGCGTGGGACAACTGGCGCACTGACGGGTTTGGGAGGCTGGTTCTCCTGAAGGTACGAGTAGCCATCGACCGTCACACGCTCGGAATCTTCGAACGCGTCAAGGTATGGCGTGACATCCACGTCCAAAAATTTTCCATAGATGAGCAGGAACCCTTTTGCGTACGCAAGGCTCGGAAATTGAGAAAAATCGTCCGCCTCGATCTCCGCGAGGCGCGCAGGACGAATCTTCGTCATCCGCGCCGCTTCATCGAGCGTGAGATTTCTCGCGCGCCGCGCTTCCTGAAATTTTTTACCGAGCCCTTCTATCGTCATTAATGCGAAATGCCGGCTAAACGGCAGCATCGAGATCGACCAGAATCTCGCGTGGTTTGGCGCCTTCGCCGGGACCTAAAATACCGCGCTGCTCCAGAATATCAACGATGCGCGCAGCGCGCGTGTAGCCAAGCCGGAGCCGGCGCTGAAGCAATGAAGTGGAGGCGCGCTTTTCCTGGCGGATAATCTCCAGACATTTTTCGACCAGCTCTTCATCTTCTTCGGTGACGTCATCGGTCCCAGTGCTGGCAGCCTCGAGTTTTTCATGCATCGATTGATCGAACGCGGGCGGGCTTTGCGCTGAAACAAATTCAACGATGCGATGAATTTCCTGGTCAGTCACCAGCACGCCTTGCGCGCGAATTAAGCGCGATGTGCTCGGCGGCAGATAAAGCATGTCGCCCTGTCCGAGCAAACGGTCCGCGCCGTTTTCATCAAGGATTACGCGACTGTCGATTTTCGAAGCGACCTGAAACGCGATCCGACTCGGAATGTTCGCCTTGATCACGCCAGTGATCACGTCCGCGCGCGGCGTTTGGGTCGCGACGATGATGTGAATGCCGGCCGCGCGCGCCATTTGCGTGATGCGCGCGATTGCGCTTTCGACATCGGCCGGGGCCGTCTGCATTAAGTCCGCCAGCTCGTCGATGATGACGACGATGTAGGGCATCTTGTCCGGAATTTTCAGTTCGTCGTCGCGCGGCACCTTGATTTCCGCGGACTCTTCCGCAAGGTCAACATCTTTCTTTTTTGCCGGGCGCGCATTGAAGCTGATGATGTTGCGCACACCGACACGTGCGAAAATTTTGTAGCGCTTCTCCATTTCCTCGGTCAATCCGCGCAAAACCAGTAGCACCTTTTTCGGATCGGTGATGACCGGATAACGCAGATGCGGCAGGTTCGTGTAAACCTGCAGCTCAACCACCTTTGGATCGATCATGATGAGCTGGAGTTCTTCCGGCGTGAAGCGGAAGAGTATGCTCGCGATCATGGCGTTGATGCAGACGCTCTTCCCGCTGCCAGTGGTGCCGGCGACAAGTAGATGCGGCATTTGCGCCAAGTCAGTGATGATCGCCTTGCCGTAAACATCTTTGCCGAGCGCGAGCGGAATTTTCGCATGCGATTTCGCCTCGTCCCAATCGGCTGACTGCAAAAGGTCGCGCAGTTTCACTATCGCTTTTCGTGTGTTCGCCAGCTCGATGCCGACCGTGTCTTTGCCGGGGATCGGCGCGAGAATATTGATCCGCTCAGCGCGAGTCGCTCGGGCAAGGTCTCGCTCCAAGCTGACAATCTTGTCCACACGCACGCCTTTGGCCGGGTACACTTCGTAGCGAGTGATGGTGGGGCCTTTGGTAATGTCGCCGGGCGCCACTGCAATGCCGAACTGTGCCAGCGTATCGATCAGGATTTGCCGGACCTCCTCGAGTTCGGAGGGATCGGTGGCGGGCCGACCTTCGAAACTGTGTTCGTCGAGCAGATCGAACCCTGGCAAGACATAATCTTCCCAGCTCGAAGTAGTGCTCTCTGCGCTGGAATCCAGCTTCGGTTTTTCACCGCTCGCACGCAATTCCGCAAGAGACGGTTTTCTGCCAACCGTCACATGCTCACTGGGTAACGCAGTTGTATCGACGACTTTCGGTGTCGGCCGGTTTGCCAATTCTTCCGGTGAAATTGTCGCTCCGACTGGTTCAGGCACAGGCATCCCTTTTTTCTTGAGCTGTTTTTCCAACGCGCGCCGTTGCCGGGCAAGCTGTCGTTCACTGATCTCCAGTTTTTCCTTGAGATCCGACCTGCGAAGCTTCCGGCGCAATTGCCATTCGCGCAGCCTTGTCCCGACTCTCCGCGTGCCGCCGACCGTCTCGCGAACAAGATGAATAGGGCGCAGTCCTGTAACCAAAATCAACGTCGTGAGATAAACTCCCATCACGAGAATCAGCGAGCCGACGGGGCCGAGACCGGCGCGAAGCAGGCCGCGATGTTCGTCGGCCAAGCGATAGCCGATCAGGCCACCGGACCCTTGAATATCCACGGGCACCTTCAACCCGAACAAGTGGCTGATGTCCCACAATTGGTCGAGGCACGCACCAGATATGATGAACAAAACGATCCATGGGAGTCGAGGCACCACATGTAATCGAGAATGAAATAATTTCGCCGCGCCGAAACCGAGTAGAACTGCCGCTACCAACAGCGAAGCGAAAACACCGATCAACTGATAGCAAATACCCGCGACAATCGCGCCTACTGGCCCGATAAAATTTTGCGCAGGATGATTCGACGGCGAAATATGGCTAAACCAAATCCAGGAGGGTACATCTTTTGGCGTGTAGGAGATCAACGCAAAAAACAGCAATGTGCCGGTAAAAAGCAGAATGAGAGCGAAGACTTCGCTCCAAGCGCTCTGTTTGTCCGTGCGGGCCACCGCGTCTGATAGTAACTCCCCGCCCGCGTCTTTCAATCCCGTTGTAGGCTGAAGCGCCGGCGTTTGACACAAACGCCGCTACAACGCCGGCGCTTTCATGCTTGCGCGCGACACCAGAGACTGATAACTGTGCCAGCGCATTATGGCTCTTTCCCTTCGCCAGGGCGTCATTGCTGTCGCGCTCGGCACGCTGCTGTTTTGCATGTCTTGCGAAAAACATCCTCTGGGCCAAATGCCGGACGTCCAGCGAGAACAGCCTGATCCAGCAAAGGTCTGGTCGAAGGCGACAAAAAAAGATTCTTACGAATCTTCGACTTCGCCGGCGCCAGCCGAACGTTCTTCACACGAGTCTCGCTAACCTAAAGAGATCACATGGCCAAACACAACTATCTAACTTCGCCGCCGAACCTCGCCGGCATGCCGCCAGGAGTACCGTACATCATCGGCAACGAAGCGGCCGAGCGTTTCTCCTATTACGGCATGAAGTCGGTCCTAACCGTCTTCATGGCGCATTACATCTTGAATCAATCCGGTCTGCTCGCGCCCATGAGTTCGAACGAGGCGTACATGTACACGCATTACTTCGTTTTCGGCGTTTACTTTCTCCCCATTCTCGGCGCGGTCATCGCCGACGGCTGGCTGGGCAAATATTGGACTATCCTGTCGCTGTCGATCGTCTACTGCCTGGGCAACCTCACGCTCGCATGCATGGCCACTTCCTGGGGGATCGCGATTGGGCAGCGAACGATGCTCGCGATGGGACTGTTTCTGATTTGTCTGGGTGCAGGCGGCATTAAACCGTGCGTGTCGGCGAACGTTGGCGATCAATTCGGCGAATCGAACAAACATCTGCTGTCGAAAATGTTTGGCTGGTTCTATTTCTCGATTAACGCCGGCTCTTTCATTTCTTCACTTCTTTGCCCCTGGCTTCTCGGCAATCCGAAGTACGGACCGGGATGGGCGTTTGGAATCCCTGGAATCGCGATGTTGATCGCCACTTTGTTTTTCTGGGGCGGTCGCAACAAAATGGTGCACGTGCCTCCGGCTGGACTTGGTTATCTGCGCGAAACATTCAGCAAGGAAGGTCTCATCACGCTTGCGCGAATCGCGATGGTTTACGTTTTTATTTTGGTTTTTTGGGCCCTGTGGGGAATGAGCAACGGAGCCGAATGGACGTTACAAGCCGAGAAAATGGATCTGCACGTGTCTTGGCTGCCGTGGATCAACATTAGCTTTTCGCCGTTTCACGCTTCAGCGGGATGGGGTTTGAATTTGCTGGCCGCGCAGGTGCAAACTGCAAACCCTATTTTGATCCTGATTTTTATCCCCTTGGTGAATTATGTGATCTACCCGCTGATTAACTCTGTCTTCCCGCTCACTCCGTTGCGAAAAATCGGGATAGGCCTCTTCATTACCGCCCTCTCTTTTGTTGTTATTGTTTGGATCCAAGGGTGGATCGATGCAGGGCTAAGGCCGCACATCAATTGGCAATTCCTGGCCTACATTATTCTCACGCTCGGTGAAGCGATGGTGTCGATCACTGGTTTGGAATTTTCCTACACCCAGGCGCCGAACACCATGAAGAGTTCCGTGATGGCGCTGTGGCTTCTCACGGTCGCTTCAGGTGAACTCTTTGTCGGCCTGGTCAATAAGTGGATCTTAGGGGCAGGCGCCGCGCATAAGCTCAGCGACTATCAGTACTTTACATTCTTCACTTGGTCGATGTTTGGAGCCGCTGTCGTCTTCGTCGTCGTCGCCTCGTTCTACAAGGGGCGCACCTACCTCCAAATGCAGCAGCCCACGCTCGACGAGATCGCCACCGAACCGATTCTTCATGGCGGCACGCCAAGCTGAGGTCGGATGAAATCCCTCATCGCAGCTGGCGTCTTGTTGTCGTTGTCGATACTGAACGCACCGGCCACTCCGCAGGACGACGCCTTTCAAAAAATCGCGCGCGATTATATCGAGCAATATTTGCAGTCCAACCCTGAGGATGCGACCGAGCTCGGTGACCATCGGTTTGACAGTCAACTAACCGATTACTCGCCTGATGCGCGGGCGAAAGACCTCGCAACCCAAAAAGAGTCTCGCGACAAGCTCAACGCGATCGATGGATCGCAGCTTACTGGTCCGAACAATATCGATTTTCGCATCCTAAAGGAGAACATCGATTACCAAATCTTCCGGGCTGAAGAACTGAAGGAGGCCGACTGGAATCCGCTCGTTTATATGCAGAGCCTCGCCAACAGCCTTTATCTGTTGGTCGCGCGCGATTTCGCGCCGGCAGAGAAACGGATTCCAAACCTACGCCAGCGGATGGAAGGAATTCCCCACGTGATCACTCAGGCAAAGGCCAATCTCCAGCACCCACCACGCGTTCACACAGAGACAGCCATCGAGCAAACGCAGGGCGCCATCAATCTCGTGCGCGAAGGACTCTCTCCGGTTCTCGATCGCGCGCCGCAAATGAAGAAGGAGCTGACGCCGTTGCAGGAAAAAACCGCAGCAGCGCTGGAAGATTACAAGAAATGGCTCCAAAACGATCTGCTTCCACGCTCGGACGGCGATTTTCGACTCGGTGCGGACAAGTTTCGGAAGAAGCTGCGTTTCGCACTCGCGTCGGACTTGTCGATGGAAGAAATCATGAAGCGTGCGCAGGCCGATTTGCAACAGACGCAAACCGCGATCTATGAGACGGGTCTGCCGCTCTATAAAAAATATTTTCCAAATGCCGACGATAAAACCCTTGCAGACAAACATGCAGTGACGGCCGCGGTGCTCGATAAACTTGCTGAGCAACATCCCGATGACGCGACAGTGGTGAGTTATGCGCAAAAAATTCTAGGGGAGGCCACTGATTTCGTAAAACAGCACAACCTGGTCACTATCCCGAGCGTTCCGCTGGACGTGATCGCGATGCCTGAATTCAAGCGCGGCGTCGCCATTGCCTATTGTGATTCGCCGGGTCCAGTCGACAAGAATGGCAAAACCTTTTTCGCGGTTGCTCCGACGCCAACGGACTGGTCGAAAGAGCGAAAGGAATCGTTTTTTCGCGAATACAACAATTACATGATTCGCGATTTGACGGTGCACGAGGCGATGCCGGGCCATTACCTGCAGCTCGCTCACGCGAATGAGTTTAGCGCGCCCACATTAGTCCGCGCAATCTTTCGTAGCGGCACGTTTATTGAAGGCTGGGCGGTGTACACTGAACAGCTAATGGCAGAACAGGGCTACGGCGGCCCGGAGGTCAAGATGCAGCAATTGAAGATGCGATTACGCGCCATTGCCAATGCGATTCTCGATCAAAGCATTCACGCCGGGAACATGAACGAGAAAGAAGCGATGGATTTGATGATGAAACAAACGTTCCAACAGGAAGGTGAAGCGGTCGCCAAATGGAAACGCGCACGCCTCACCTCGGCGCAGCTTTCGACTTATTTTGTGGGGGCGACCGAGCATCTCGATCTTCGAGCAGCGGAAGAGAAGAAGTTAGGCAGGGATTTTGATCTGAAGAAATACAATGACCAGGGAATTTCCTACGGCAGCCCGCCAGTGAAATTCGTCCGCGAGTTAATGGGATTGTAGGGGGAACGCGTTGTCCTTGACGCGTTGACAGAAACAACACGTCTTCGGCGCCGAATTTCTGGCATCGTCTTCGGAGAAGGCGATCGACCTTCGCTTTAGGCACGACGTTTTTTGGCAGCCTTGCGTCTATTTGATGCCTTGGCAGCGACCTTCTTCGCAGCCGACATCTGCACTAGTTCGTCCAAATTAAACGTCCGGCGCCGTCTTGTTCCCACCTCGCGACAATCGACTTGGTACCAACCGTTCATGCGATCCACTCGATACCGTTTTTGCCCAATACGCATCGGCTCGTGCGCGATCACGCGATGGATGATTTTTTCGTATTTGGAGCGCGACCAACGTCGCATGCGGCGGCGTCCCCAATCAATCACCCGCCCGACATCATCGTATGCTTCCGGTCGCTCCGCGAAATCCAGAAGTGAGCGCGCATTCCCAGCGAAAACCGCAGCGATGTGCTCCAGAGTCCTGGAGTCGCTAATCTGCCGAATTCGGCGGCGAAATGGTCTCAAAGTTTCTGCCGCGATTGCACGCAAGCTAAGCGTTCGACCCTCGCGTAATTTCCAAAGCGGCGCGTTAGTGTCCGCCGTGAACGGATTTTGCCCTAACGAATCCGCCGTGACCCGCCACCCGCGACGCGAAGAATGTTTCCGCAGACGAAACGGCGTGATCCGAGGAATTCCATTTCGGTTCAACTGCCTCAGGCCGAAATTTTCCCAGCGAAGAACTGTTTGTACCGCGCCCGCCACGAAAACGCACGTCGCCAGCATCAAGGCGGGATCGGGCGTAAAATCAGCTGTCACCTCGATTCGAGTCCTGCGGGGACGAACACCGACAGCGCTGCTCTGCCGGTTCGCTGCCAACAAGAGCACGGGCACCGGCAATATGTGCGCGAGCAGATAGGCAAACTTGGTTGCGTTGCGAAATTTTGATTTCCGCGCATTGGGAAATGACAAATTATAGTGCGCGCTAAATCCCTGCAGACGGCATTGGCAGCCGTTTCGTTTCGCCCAGTGATCCAGCTCCACTCGTAAATAGCGGATTTGCTCCCAAAGTGAGCGGGTCGCGCGATAGCAACAGCCGGGTTCGAGTTCAACTATCGGCGTCGCGACTTCGATCACACCGGTGTCAAAATAAATCGCGCCGCCAGCCGGCAATTGAAAGGACTTGCCTGTCCGTGGAATCATTCGCCTTCGCACCAAACGGCTGGGATCGCCAAACACCTTTTCCGGACGCCGTCTGCGTCCATCAATGAAAAGATTAAACTCCGCTTCCAAGCCGATGACAGCACGCGGCGGTGTTTCGACAAATGCGCGGTCGCGGAAAAAGCGACCGCCCCGTTCTGTTGCTAGATCCTTCATCTGCTCAATAGGAGCTCAGCTCGTCTCGCTGCATTCGCGCGGAGTTAAGCTCGCAAACCCTAAATCGATATGCAGATGGTCGTCGGTTTGGCCTCGGTGCGGTCCGAAGGGCCGAACAAACACAGCCGGACTGAGCGACGCCGCGACGGCTCCATATTTCTCGATGGATTTCGCGTCATCGAGAAAAGTGTCGCCAACGCGATATACGTTGGCAGCTGTTCCCCAGGCATGAATGCTTTTCGCGCCGCCAATCTGATGCGCTGGCGACCGGTAGCCGCCGTTTGCACTGACGAAAACCGGCGCATCGACTTCGCGGCGAAAATCCTCGAGGAATCTCGCAAGCAGAACAATTGCGCACGGCACATAATGAGGAAACTGCCTTAGAAGCGGTCCCGCTTCACGGCAATCGACGAGGATCAATTCCGCGAGCTTGAAATGCGGCGCCAGTCGAACCTCGTGCGCTTCCTGCCAGCTGCGGATTTCATAGAAAAAACGCGGTAGATGATGGACGTTGCCTAGGAAGTCTGTTTCCGCTTCGCCTGGTCGCAACAAACCGCGGTACTCATCAGGCAGATCTAAACCGTCAACCGCGCGCAATAGCTTAGTGTTCATTTGATCTCGGTTCCATTCCCATCACTGAGCGATAAATCGCCTCGGAAATAGCTGCAACGGTCTCGCGGCGACCGTTTTGTTCCAAATCGAATTCAGTCAAAATGACGGCGATGTACGGTTCGCGTTCTGGCAGGTACACAATCCCCATATCATGGCAGGCAGTCGAGATCTCGCCTGTTTTGTGTGCCACCGCGGCATGCGCCGGAAGCCCCGCAGGAATCATGGAATTGAATCGTTGTTCCAGCAGAATACGAATCGCTTGTTCTTTGCTTTCGCTGCTAAGAAAATCGCCGCGCAAGGCGGACAATAATGTCAGCAAACCATTGGCAGTCGCTTCATTGTTTATCCGTCGTTCGTGTGCCGCATGGTCCTCTACACCTCGCCGCAGTTCCACCCCTTCCACTTGCGCATCGCGCAGAACCTTTCGCGCGTATTCCACACCGACTAAATCGAGAAGCAGATTCGTCGCGAGATTGCTGCTCACAGCAATCATTCCTTCTGCAAGAGCGGAAATTTTCGCTGTCCGTCCAATCGCTTGGTACAGCTCGGGCATCGCGTCGGAGTCGCGATCAAGGTGAAAAGAAGAGGCGTCTGCTGCGCTGATAAAGCGATTTCGCACGTGTAGCGAGTCATCCAGTCGAACTCGGCCCTCGTCTGCTGCGCGAAAAAGTGCCAGAAGCACTGCCACCTTAATCGTGCTTGCAGCATGAAACCAGCGATCGCCCTCCAGTGAAAATCGCAGACCGCTCTCCAGATCATGCACTGCTACTGCGATCGCTTGAGCCTTGCTTTGCGCACTCAATCTCTCCAATTGCTCATTTAACGTGCTGGAAAGGTCCATGGGTGACATCGACGTGCTCTTTACATACCCATTAGGAAGTCGCAAATTCGACGATGCCTAACCTGGCTACCTGGATGCGCCAGAAAGACGAAAAATGGTTTCAGCCATTTCTCGCGAAGCAGCCTGACATTCGTGTTTTTGACGCACGCAAAGCCGACGTTTCGCTGGACCAAATGGATGGGCTTCTGTTCACTGGCGGTTCCGATATTTCGCCAGAGTTTTTGCGCCAGGAAGTCGCCGATCCTTCGGTGCTGAGCAAAGACATGGACCCACAGCGCGACCGCTGGGAATTTCAAGCTGTCCAGCAAGCGCTGTCGCGCGGACTACCGATTCTGGCAATTTGCAAAGGGCTTCAGCTGTTCAACGTCGCACTTGGCGGCACGCTAAAGCTGGACATCAAGGGCCACAATCTCCCGGAGCAAAAGCATAGCGACGTTCAAGCATTGCGCAGCGCAAGTCACGCTTCTCACCGCTTTCCAAAAGTTAACAGCGCCCATCATCAGGCGATTGATCGGCTCGGGGACGATTTGGACGTGGAGGCTTGGGCGGTGCATGATGGCATCATCGAGCAAGTTCGCCTGCGCAAATATCCGTTCGGCCTCGCGGTGCAATATCATCCGGAGCGAAGCGGGGCTTACGAGTCACTCTTCGACGATTTTTTTACGCGAGTGGAATCGTCGAAACACTAGGGCGCAGGCGATTGCTGTTCCGCGGATACTGCACTTTCCGAGTCGCCTAGCGCCGCAACTTTCCGGAGCCGTAACGCGAGCAGCGCCGCTACGACCCCGCACGCACCCAGCAGCATGAACGCGGCGCTGTGGGTGCCCATGCGATCCTTCATTGCACCCATCAACGTGGGACCAATGAACCCGCCGACGTTCGCAATCGTCACCACCAAGGCAATTCCAGCGGCTGCCGGCGCTCCGGTGAGGAAGCGTGTCGGCATGGAGAAGAATGGTCCATACGCCGAGCAGTGACCGATCGGAACGAGTGCCAGCGATAACACGGCCAATCTCGGGTCGGATAGAAAAGCGCAAGCAAAAAATCCCGCGCCCGTCACTAACAATGGAACAGCCACATGCAGAGGACGCTCGTCAGTGCGATCAGAGTGGGCACTATTCAATACCATGCAGATGATCGTCGCCGCGCTGATTGCACCCAAAATTAGGCCTACGCCCAGATCGCTGCTCCCCGTGAGCGATTTGACGATCAGCGGCGCCCAAAATGAGTATCCGTAGAAACCGATTGCGGCTAAAAGAAAGATAATCCCAAGCTGCCATACCGTCGCATTAGTAAATATCTCTAATGTACGGATCGGATGTGCAGCGGTGCACGTGTCGCGCTCGGTGGCAATTTCACTAACCAGCCAATGCCGCTCGGCGGGACTCAGCCAGTGCGCTGCCTCGGGGCGATCGGTGAGATAAAACAGCACGATCAAGCCAAGCAACACCGCGGGAAGTCCCTCGACCAAGAAGAGCCATTGCCACCCGGCAAGCCCTGATACTCCGTTCAGAGTTAGCAGTACGCCCGACAAAGGGCCGCCGATGACGCCGCTCACGGGGACCGCTGTCATGAATGCTGCAATCGCACGAGCGCGTTGTGTCTCCGGATACCACAGGCTTAAGTAATAAACCATTCCCGGAAAAAACCCCGCTTCGGCAGCTCCCAGCAGGAACCTCAGGATGTAAAAAGTCGGCGTTGTCCGAACAAACATCATCGCGACTGAGATAGCGCCCCAAGTAATCATGATCCGCGCGATCCAGCGACGCGCTCCCACGCGATGCAAAACCAGATTACTCGGCACTTCGAACAAGCAGTAACCCACGAAGAACACGCCGGAGCCGAAGCCGAACGCCGCCGAACTGAATCCGAGATCGGAATTCATCTGTAACGCAGCAAAACCGACATTCACTCGATCGAGCCACGCTATGATGTAGAGAATAAAAAGGAATGGAATTAACCGCAGCGTGACTTTGCGCACCGTTGCGGTCACAACATCTGTTGATGCGGACAAGAATGACAAAAGCACGAACGACTAATAGCGAATGAAGTTCGAATGCAAAAATGACAAACAAACAACGACAGCAGCCGTTTTTCGAAATTCGGACTTCATCATTACTTGGTCATTCATCGTTCGGATTTCGTCATTGATTCCTCATTCCTTACCACGACTTCCAACTTAATTTCCTGAAACGCGAGCTGGTCATGAATAAGACCTAGCAATTCAATCGCGCGCGTGTCTGGCACATGCGCGCAACGCAACTCGATCCGTACAGCTTTGCCAGCGAGACCCGGGTGATCGGCTGCCAGCTCGCCGTCGAGCAGAAATGAAACGTACGCGTTGAACCGCTCTTGTAGCGCCAGCAATTGTTCGTCCGAGCCATCCCACTCAACAGGCTCGTTCATGACGAGAACGACCTCGCCTGTTTTAGGGTCGTGCGCTATTACATCGATGACGCCGGTGCGATCTTTGATTTTTGATGTTTGAGGTTTGATGTCCATACAGATGACTCGGCGTTGGACGTTCGGCGGTCGCCAATCGATGTTCAAGGCGTAAGAAAACAAATGACCAATGATCTGACAGCCCAGGAGGTCCGACAGCTCCTAAAACTGGAGCCGCACGCCACTTGCGGATTCGTGCGCGTGACATTTATCAGCAAACAACGAATTGCACCCGGTGGGCTCCCGCCACCGTTCATTGATGGTCGGCCAGCCGGCTCCGCACTCTATTTCATGGTCACACCGGATGCGCCGGTGCGCCTGCATCGGATCCGCAACGATCAGCTTTATCACCATTATTTGGGTGATCCGATCGAAGTTCTAATGCTGCACGAAAATGGAACAAGCGAGCGCGCCATAGTCGGTCCGGATCTGCGCGCGGGTCAATGCGTGCAGCTTTTGATCCCCGGCAACACCTTCCACACTGCACGCGTCATCGGAGATCGCCGCTGGTTCCTCGGCGCGAGCACAGAATGGCCAGGCGTAGAACGAGTTGACGTAGAAATCTGTGACGTCGAAGCGCTCGCAGCAAAATATCCAGACGTGGCGGACGATCTGCGGGCGTTCCAGAAAGGTAGTGGCGATTGATCGCAATTAGCCTGCTGCGTTGTAGCGGGGCTTGTGTTAAGCCCCGAACCTTCAGCCAGGCGTTTGCCATTTGAACACCGTGCGCGTGATGAGTTAATTCACCCTGAATGGCCAAAGCCAAAACATCCCGCCTGACGCTTCTCGGGCGAAGCGAAGCGAGAATTCCTGCTTCGCCTGCCAAAGCGCGTCTGGAGACTTTTCCGAATCCGGCTGCTCGCCGCAATTATCGGATTCATTTTGAAACAGACGATTTCACTTCTGTTTGTCCGGTGACAGGCCAACCGGATTTCGCAAGAATCGATATCGATTACGTCCCCGACCATCTCTGCGTCGAAAGCAAGTCGCTCAAATTTTATCTAGCATCGTATCGAAACGAGCGGGCGTTCAACGAAGCCGTCACGAACCGCATTTTGGACGATTTCGTAAAAGCCTGCGCGCCGCGCGAAGCGATTATTACCGCGCAATTCTCCGCGCGCGGCGGAATCGCACTCACCGTTCGCGCCGAGTATCCGGACAAGAAAATTGGCCGCGATGACCAATGAATTTAGTAGGGCGCGACCGGTCCGAGCCGGACTGGCATTTGGCGCGCCGACGAATAACGCAAGCTTATTTTTCCGCCTCTCTCTCCTTTCGCAAAAAGGGGAGAGGATTGAGGTGAGGGGTTTTCGGAGCGCCACTATAAAGCGCAACCCTCACCCTACCCTGTCCCTTCGGAAGGGAGAGGCGAATCGCTAAGCGGCGATCAGCGTGCAAAGTTACACGACGAACAAATGAAACGCGCAGTCGTGCTTTTGAGTGGCGGAATCGATTCGACCACCACCCTGGCAATCGCAATCGCGGAAGACTACGAAACTTATGCGCTCTCATTCGATTACGGCCAGCGGCATCAGATCGAAACAGATGCCGCCCGCCGCGTTGCCAGTTCGTTAGGCGCCAAAGAACATCGCATTGCCAAAATCGACATGCGCATCTTCGGCGGCTCGGCGCTTACTGATGATGTCGATGTGCCAAAGCAACGTTCGGAAACAGAAATCGCGCACGGAATTCCGATCACCTATATTCCCGCGCGTAACACGATCTTTCTCGCTTACGCGCTTGCATTGGCGGAAGTAATCCCGGCCGCTGATATTTTCATCGGTGTAAACGCGATCGACTACAGCGGCTATCCCGACTGCCGGCCGGAATTCATCCAAGCATTTGAAAACCTAGCCAATGTTGGGACAAAAGCCGGCGTCGAAGGCAGGCGTTTTCAAATTCACACGCCGCTGATCAAACTTTCCAAAGCCGAGATCATCCGCAAAGCCGGAGAGCTCGGCGTCGATCTTTCACTCACCCACAGTTGTTACGATCCGACTCCGGACGGTCTTGCCTGCGGCGAATGCGATTCCTGCCTCTTGAGGCTTAAAGGGTTTCGAGAAGCGCGAGTAAAGGATCCGATTCGCTACGCCCAAAAATGAAGCGCCTGCTCAGAATCTTCGAGCTCTCAAAGAATGAACAGCGCGTCGTCCTGATCGTGGTGTTCGTGCTCATCGCCATCGGGTTCGTAGGATACGAACGCCGCGCCCATCGGATTCACGTTCAGACTTCAGCTGTGCCAGAAGTGAAAACATTCCCGAGTCCTACGCCATCCGAGGACGCCGAATAGAGTTCAATATTCGTGTAAGTCCGAGGTCTGCCCGTAGCCGCCGCAACCTGAACTTTTGTTCCAGATTTCGTAGCGGCAAAGCCGTCGATTCATGATGTCGCACTAAAATCCCATTTATCATGGGTCAAAATCACCTGTTGAATTTGATCCTCCGAAAATGGGATGCCTTCGAGGCCTCTGACTTGTGTAACGTTTCCTTCGACAATAACAACCTGATCGAACCGCTTCCCATCTTTTAAAACAATAGAAGC
>QHMR01000125.1:0-7095 GCA_003217875.1 Verrucomicrobiota bacterium | reverse complement strand
GAGGTTCATTCTTCGGCCAAGCCCGGAATGCGACCGTAGCCGACAAACACCGGACTAATCTTGGCATCGCCGCTTTTCGGTGGCGGCGGCAGTTTGAAATCGAAAACGCTAACGCCCCAACGTTGTTTCCCATCGTAGGTGCGACCGTCGCTCGATCCAACCATGACGCGCTTATTCGTTCGTTTTTCGCGTCCGAGATAAATCATGGTGTGTGTGATTGGCGGATCGCGATCGATGTTGTAGGTGCCGCGCCAGAATAGCAGGTCGCCGGGCTTGAGGTCGTCGAGCTCGAATGAATCTTCTTTGCGGCTCAATACCGCATTGAAATCTCCCGCTTTTCGCACCCAGACATATTGCTGGCTGGAATCGCGCGGCACGTCGGGAAAACCATTTTGCTGAAGGACGTAATAAATGAAACCGGAGCAATCCATTCCGCCGTTTTTCGGATCGGCAGAGCCATAGGTGTAACCGAGATTTTGTTTTGTCAGCGCGAGTCCGGCGTCGAGAATTTGACGGACCTTTGACGGATAAGTGTCGTAGTCGATTAGTTCACCCGGCGAAAGGGAGACGTTCGGCCATGCTTTCTTTCCTGGAGCAGCACGCTCAGGAGGCGAAGGCGTTGGCCTCTCAGCTGGAGTGGGAGACGGAGTTTCTGTTTCAGACGGAGATTCGCTCGGCGTGGGAGTTGGAGACGCTTTCTTGCGCTTCGATTTTGCCTTCGATGTCGGGCTGGGGGATGGAGTCGGCGAAGCTTTCTTACGTTTTGGCAAAGCCGTAGGCGACGGCGTTGGCGTCGCTTTCTTTGCCGAGCTCTTCCGGTGTTTGCGAGCAGGAGTGGGCGTCGGCTCCAGAATCTTTTTGATTTTTGTGCCTAACGATTCTTCGGCTGCGTTCGAGGCATCAATAGCTCCGAATAACAGCGCAAAAATTAGAAGCCATTTCATTACGGAAAGCTGGTGCACGTCGGCTGTAGTGTCCGCTGTCCTCAGCGGAGATTCCAGCGCGCAGTCGCTCAGACGGAGATGCGCTGAGGACAGCGCACGCTACAGCCAACAATTAGGAACAAGAGCAGGAGTAAGGTTACGAAGCGGGAACAAAATTACTGCGCGAGCTCCTGGAGAATAGCTTTGTTAAGACGAATGCCGCCCTCGAAATTTTCGAGCGGAAAATTTTCATTCGGCGAATGTGCGCGGCAATCAGGCAACGCGAGTCCCATCAGCAGGGTTTCGACGCCAAGAATGCCGCGAAACTGCGACACAATCGGGATGCTGCCGCCTTCGCGGATGAGCGCGGCGTCGCGGTCGAACGCTTTACGCAGCGCGCGCTGCGCGGCTTCACCCAGTGGCGAGTGCGGATCGGTGAGATACCACGGCCCGCTGTGGCCGGTGGTGATTTCCATCGTCACCCCTTTCGGCAGATTCTTTCGCAAATGCTCCTTCGCAAGCTTTTGAATTTCGTCCCCCTCCTGTTCCGGAACCAGGCGGAACGTCAGTTTCGCCATCGCATGACTGGCGATTACGGTCTTGGTCCCCTGCCCTTGGTAACCGCCCCCGATCCCGTTGATCTCGGCGGTCGGTCGCGCCCAAATGCGTTCCATCGAATTGTATCCTGCTTCGCCGAAGAGTTCGGGCACGCCCGTTTCCTCACGGATTAACTTATCGCCGTCGACGGGCAGTTTACGCCACGCTTCGCGCTCCCAATTCTCCAGCGGCTTCACCCGATCATAGAATCCCGCAATTGCCACGCGGCCTTCGCGATCGTGAAGTGTTGCGAGTAGTTGCGCTAGCGCGGTGATCGGATTGGCAACGGCCCCGCCGAAAATGCCGGAGTGCAAATCCATCTTAGGGCCAGTCACCTTAATCTCGAGCGCAGTTACTCCGCGCAGTCCATAGCTCAAGGTCGGCACGCCACGCGCGATCATTCCAGTGTCGGAGATTACCGCCACGCCGCTTTTCAATTTTTCTCGATTTTCCTCCAAAAAACTGCCGAGGTGCGCACTGCCGATTTCTTCTTCGCCCTCGATTACGAGCTGCAGGTTCACCGGCAGATCGCCGTTTTGTTCAATTGTCTCCTGGATGCCGATGATGTGCGAAAGGATCTGGCCCTTATTGTCGGTTGCGCCTCGCGCGAAAACGTACCCATTTTTCAAAACAGGCTCGAACGGGGGCGAGTCCCAAAGCTCCAGAGGATCCGGCGGCTGCACATCGTAATGGCCATAGATCAGAACTGTCCGACGCCCGGGCTGATGTTTGTTGCGCGCCCAGACGATCGGATGACCGCGAGTAGGAACTAACTGCGTTTCCAGGCCGATGCTGGTGAGTTTTTCAACAAGCCATTGCGCACAGGCGCCTAACTTCTCTGCGTACTGGTCGTCGGTCGAAACACTTGGAAACCGCAGGAACGAATAATACTCCTCAAGATAATTCTCACGCATGGCTGGAAGCTAATCGGCTTTTCCGCCTTTGCCTACGACTTCTGCCTGAGCTGAACGCGGATGAAATACACAATCGAGGCAAGCGCGAGCACGATTCCAGTAACGACGAATTCCCGAGCTGTGGCGTGCGCTAGAATCCAGATGATCGCGAGGATCGCCAAAGCGGGCACGATTTTCATTCCTGGGAAATTGAAGGGCTCGCCGTCCGAGCGTACATCGCGTTGCACGAGAAACCAGCAGGCGGCGCAGCAGAGCAAGTACATCAACAGGACCGCGACGTTCGAAAGCACCGCCAGCTTTTCAAAGGTGCCAGTGATTGACAGCGCAAAGGCCAGCGTTGCGTACGTAATGATCGCGACGTCTGGTGATCGAAATCGGGAGTGAACGTGCGCGAAAAACTGCGGCAACGCGCCATCGCGGCCGAAAGCAAAGATCATACGCGGTGAACTCAGGATGTCGCTCGTCACAAATCCAAATGCGGAGATGCTGGCTCCGGCCAGAAGAATCGTGCGGCCCAGTTTCCCGAGAAATGTCGCTGCCGATTCGGCGAGTGGCGCGTCAGGATGATTCGCGAGATCGGCGCCAAGCGTCCCCTGTCCTACGAGCTGGATCAGGATGTAAATGACGGTCGTAATGACGAGGGCCAGATACGCGGAACGCGGCACGGTGCGCGCCGGATTTTTCACTTCGCCGCTCGGAATCAACGCCACCTCGATCCCGACGAATGCAAAAATCAACAGGATAACAGCATCGCCTAACGACTTGCTGCTGGGCCAACCGCTCCAGGCAAGGTTCGGCGCGTGAATAAAAAATATTCCCACAGACACGAACAACAACAGCGGCAGAAGTTTTGCTACGGTGATCACCGTAACAGCACCCGCGCCCTGACGAACGCCGCGAATGTTGATCAACACGAGGGACCCATACACGGCGAGCATCACGACTATGCGCATGATCGGGCCGCCGAGAAACGGGATTACCAGCGCGACTGAGGTTGCTAACACGTTCACGACGCCAGCAACGGCGCCGAGTGCGGTTAGAAAATAAAGCATACCGGCGAGGAAGCCGACGTAACGACCGAACGCGACTTCCACATATGCGTAAAGCCCTCCTGTCAACGAAACGCGGCTACCGGCAATGGCGAAACAAGTCACAAACAACACCATCGCAATCGCACAACAAATGAATGCGAGTGGCGCCGCCGACCCCAGCCCCTTTGCGACTGTTGCTGGAATGACGAAAATTCCCGCACCAATAGTCGAGCTGATAATGTTCGCGGTGAGCGCTGGAATTCCAATACCACGAACCAACTGATGATCGACGCGCTCCGCTTGTTGGATCGACACCGTCGATTCGTTAGCCATTGGCGCATCCTCAGGGATTCGGTTGTCCGACGCAAGAGTGCGAGTTAGCTTCCCGCCAAGGAACTGTTCCGATCCATGGGTAAGGGGTTTCGATGTTGGGCTTGCGGGAAAGCGGAGCAAAGGGCAAAGCCCAAAGACAAACGCGGCGTTTCCGCCGGTCTTGAAGCACAATATCCTGTGGCTGGCGCCCGTCGAAAGCCCCTCAAATTGTGTATTTTCTGCTTGTAACCCTTCCAAGGCTGCTGTATTGAGGCTGCCGAGGCCCGAAACTTCTGCCAACGATGCATTTACAATCGCTCGAGCTAGTCGGCTTCAAATCGTTTGCCGACAAAACGACCTTCAATTTTCACGAGGGCATTACCGCGATCGTCGGACCGAACGGTTGTGGAAAATCGAACGTGCTTGACGCGGTCCGCTGGGCGCTGGGGGAGCAATCAGCAAAGTCACTCCGCGGCGATGAGATGGCGGATGTGATCTTCAACGGCGCCGACACACGTAAGCCGGTCGGATTCGCGGAAGTCTCGCTGACATTCACCGATTGCGCCGAAGAGCTCGGAATTGAATGGCACGACGTGCGCGTGACGCGTCGTGTGTATCGCGACGGCAACTCTGAATACCTGCTAAACAAAACGCCTTGCCGCCTTCGCGACATTCAAAGTCTTTTCGCAGACACGGGCATCGCGCGGGCCGCTTACTCGATGATGGAGCAGGGCAAGATCGACATGATCCTGAGCTCGCGGCCGGAAGATCGGCGCACAGTTTTTGAGGAAGCGGCCGGAATCACAAAATACAAAACGCAAAAGCGCGAAGCGCTGCGCAAATTGGAAGCGACGGAAGCGAATCTCCTGCGCATTGGCGACATCATCAAAGAGGTAAAGCGACAAATTGGTTCGTTGCAGCGACAAGCAGGCAAAGCGCGGCGATACCAGGCGCTGCATGCGGACCTGCGCGTGCTGGAGACGCATTATTCGCGCAAGCAACTCGATGCGCTCGAAGCTGATCTCGGCGCTTGCCACGAAGAGATCGAGCATCTCACCAAATCCGAGCACGCGACGCGCGTGAAGATCGACAACAGCGAAAATGCCGTCGCAGAAGAACGGCGAATGCTGGACAAGATCGACATCGAGGTAGCTGGTTCGCGCGCGGAAGTACAGCAATTGGAAAGTGAAATCGCTACGCACCGTAGCCGCATTGAGTTCAATCGACAGCGCGCGGACGAGGTCGCCGAACTGATCCAACGCTCCCGGCGCGAGATAGCCGAGGCTGGAAAGAAACGCAAACAGCACGCCGCAGAGATCGAGCAGACCAACAACTGGATCGCAGAAATTGAGCGGCACTTGAAAGAAAAGGAAGGGGAGTTGACCGGACTGGACGGTCTCGCTGCGGAAATCCAGGAAAATCGCACCGAGCGGCGCACGCGGTTCCAGGAATTGCAACTGGCGCTTTCCAAATCCGAAAGCAGAATCTCGACATTCGAAGACGAACTCTCCGGAACGAAAACGCGCCGCGAATCGACGCGGGCGCAAATCAAACAACTCGCCAAAGAAATTCAAACATCGACCGAAACGCGTGAGAAACTCGTTAGGCAAATCGCGGTCTCACTGAAAACGAGCAAACGCGAGACCGTTGATGTCGAGGCAAGCCTGCGTGAAAAAGAACAACTGCTCTCCGAAGCGGAACAGAATCTCATCAGTCTCGAGCGCACATTCGCCGAGAAGCGATCGCGCCTGGACGTTCTGCGTCAGCTCAATGAAGAAGGCGAAGGCCTGGCGCAAGGCTCACAAGCTGTGCTCAAAGGCGTGGACGATCTCGAAAAGTTCCGCGAGGTGATTGCCGGTTCGCTCGTTGCGCATCTCGATGTCGATCGAAAGTTCGTTCCGGCGATCGAGGTCGCGCTGGGGCGAAATATGCATGCAGTCGTTCTAAAAGATGCGGACGTTGCTTACGAGATAATCGCACGACTCAAGAAAAGGAAGCTCGGTCAAGCCGCGCTGCTCATTCCGCAGCTGACGGGGCCTGCTCAGCAATCGGTCCGAAAAATTCTGCCAGAAGGCGCGCTTGCCTGGGCCACAGACAAACTGGTCGTGCCGCGATCGCTCGAACCGCTCATCAGGCAATTGCTCGACAACGTTATTATCTTTTCCGATTTACAACCGGCCCTTGAGTGCAAAAAGCACGAACCCATGCTGGCGATGGCCACCCTGGCTGGCGAATTCATTTCCAGAGAGGGAATCATCTTTGGTGGCGGCAGCGACGTGCGCGCAGCTTCTTTGCTAGAGCGCAAGGCGCAAATCGACGATCTCGCAAAGGAGGAAGCAGCGCTAGCAAAGCAGCGCAATTCACTTTTAGCCAAACGCGACGAAGCGAAGGCTGCGCTTGAGATTGCGTCGCGTCTCCAACGCGACTTCGGCGAGGTCGAACGCAAGATCGACGACTTACGATCGGAAAAGAATGCGCTGGAGCGCCAGGTGACCGCCGCCGACGAACGCGTCGCGCAGTTGGAGCGCGAACTTCAAGCGATGCGCGATCAACTGGCAGAAGAGCAGACCGCAATGACCGTGTTCGAGGCGGCGCAGAAACAGACCGCATTGCGCGAAGAAGAGTTGGCCGAAAAAATTAATCAGCTACGACTAACCATCGCGACTGAGCGTCTGCGCCATGAAAATTTGATCGCGCGACACGAACCGATGAGCGCGCGTGATGCCGAGCTGGTCGAGCTGATAGCCGCGCGAACGGCCGATATTGAGATGTACGAACAGAAATTGGCCGCACAAGCTCAGGAGTCTAGTGAATCGGAAACTTTAATAAAAAATCACACGGCCGAGCGTGAGAAAGCAGAAGCGAACACTGTAAAAATCGCCCAGCAACGTGCTGCACGAATGACTGCAATTTCCGATCGCGAAACCGAACTGCGACGTCTGCGCGATTCGCTGGGCGAATTGCAAGATCGCCGCGCTCGGCAGCAAGTGCGCGAGTCACAATTGCAAATGAAGATCGACAATCTGGTGAATCATGTTTCGCGCAGCTACCATGTCGACCTTCGCGCCTTTGCTCCGGACCATGCGGCGTTTGAAAAAACTTTGAGCGCGCAACTAAAACGGAGTGAGAAACTGGAGGACGGAGTTCCTGCGACTGCGGGTTCGCCAGAGCTCGCTTCTCGAGACTTGGAAAAACTCATCACTGAGCTTCGCGCGCATCTCGACAACATGGGCCCGGTGAACCTCGACGCCGTTCATGAGTACGATGAGCTCGAAGAGCGGTACAAGTTTCTCGAAGCGCAAAATAATGACCTTACAA
>QHMR01000046.1 GCA_003217875.1 Verrucomicrobiota bacterium | reverse complement strand
TTGCCTTCGAAGATTTCGAGCTCGTCGGTTACGATCCGCACCCGTCAATCAAGGCTCCGATTGCGGTGTAAGGGGCCGTTGTTCGGCGGAAACACGGCGCTTGCGACTTCCGCGCACGACGAGGGTTTAACGAGATGTGAGGGTTGCGCTTTGGGTGTCGATATTTTTCTGCACAGCGGTCTTGTTGCACGCGGAAACTTCAGTCGAGATCGATTTGCAGGAACAGAGAGCGTATCTGCTTCAAAATGGGCGCCCGGTGTTGGCGTCGCCGATCTCCAGCGGCCGGTATGGACATCTCACCAAAGGAGGCGCATTCAAGATCCTCGAGAAGGAACGAGCCCATTATTCGAGCATGTATGGAAAAATCGTCGATGCGTACGGAAATACGGTCGTGGCGGACGCCGATGCCGATATGTCAGTGCCGCGTGGCGGCAAATTTATTCCCGCGCCGATGCATTTTTTTATGCGGTTTAACGGGGCTGACGGAATGCATGCCGGGTATTTGCCGGGTTATCCGGCGTCGCACGGCTGCGTCCGCATGCCCGAGCAATACGCGATTGCATTCTTTAATTCCGTCAGTGCAGGGACGCCAGTGACGGTATTTGGCAGGACACCGACTGGACGTTATCTAGGCCAATCGCAGCCCTTGTTTCCGGGCCGAGGCAGCCGATTCACAGGTCCGCGCTTCGGGCCGCGCTTTGTCCCACCGCCGCCGCCTTGGTGGCCGTGAGGCTCAACTCCATTCGAAATTTCTCAGCGATTGGTGCTTGCGGTCTTGGGGCCGCGGGAAAGATCGACCAGATCGGCGAGGATATTGAGCGTTTCGTCGCGCTCTGGATCGATGGTTGGCTCTTTGGTGTCGTCGCCGGGCGCTCCGCCGATCGAATCTGTGTCCGCGTCTGGAGCAGCGGCTTCAGGATCAATTTTTGGCGAAACGCCATTCTTCTTGGCTTCTGCCAGTTTACCAGGATACATGATCAACTGGAGATTGGGTTTGTCGACCGTGTCGAGCGTCAGCCGATAAATACGCGGTTCTTCCTGATTTCGCGCGAGGCGGTCCTTCGACCGCATTTCTTTGCGGAGCTTGTCGTCCTGAAGCTCCTTTTTTCGCCCATCTTCGTTTAGTGAAATTCGGTTCTCATCGATCTTGTGACGCAGGCGATCAATGTCCTCCACTACGTAATGAAATTCGGGATCGTCCTTAACTCGCCCTTCCGAGCGTCGCTTTAGTTGATCGATAAATAGCGAATGCGTATCCGACCACTTGGTGTATTTCGCCTTGGACACTTCGTCGTACGGCAGCGCGTTCTTTAGCGCGCCTTCGCCGAACTCCGGCAGATCACTCAAGCTCGGAAGGATAATGTCGGAGGCAACGCCATGAAGCTGTGTGGATCCGCCGGCGACGCGATAAAATTTTTGGATGGTGAGCTTCAACGCACCGTCTTCATCAGAGTGGCTGCCCAACAGCGAAGCGAACCGGCCGATTGGAAGGATCGTTTGCACGGTGCCTTTGCCAAATGTGTTCTTGTCGCCGACGATCACCGCGCGGCCATAATCCTGGAGAGCAGCTGCGAAAATCTCGCTGGCGGACGCGCTTTGCCTACTGGTCAAAACAACTAGCGGACCCGAATATGCGATGCCCGAATCTGGATCGGACGAAATCCTGATGCTCCCATTATAATCTTTGGTCTGCACAATCGGGCCCGACTTCAAAAAGAGACCGGTGAGCGAGAGCGCCTCTTCAAGCGAGCCACCGCCATTTCGCCGCAGATCTACAATCAATCCGGCAATATTTTCTTTCTTTAGACGTTTTAGCAATGCCAGCACATCCCGCGTGGTGCTTTTCTGGTGTCTGTCCATGTCTGCATAGAAAGAAGGCAACTTAAGCCATCCCAGCTTTACAGGGTCGCCGTTCTCATCTTTTTTAATGATGATATCGGCGCGGGCTTCCTGATCTTTGAGCTTAATTTCATCCCGCACCAGTTCGACGTTTTTCCGGCGCGACGGATCGGTGGCATCTGCGGGAATGACGAGCAACCTGACACGTGTCCCTTTCTTTCCGCGGATCATTTCAACCACTTTGTCCAGTCGCATCTCGCGAACATCGACATAATCCGCCGGCCCTTGCGCCACAGCAGTAATCCGGTCGCCCACTTTAAGTCTCCCGTCCGTCTGCGCCGGACCGCCAGGCACGAGGCTTTCGATTTTCGCGTAGCCATCTTCCGACCGGAGCATGGCGCCGATGCCTACGAGCGACAGGCCCATGTTAATACTGAAATTCTTCATATCGGCCTTGCTCAGGTATTCCGAATGCGGGTCGTACGCCTGTGCAAGCGCATCGAGAAAGAGTTTGATTTGCTCGTCCTTGTCTTGCTCGTGCACGTTGCGGGCGAGGCGATCGTAACGGCGAGCAACGAGTTGCGGTGCGGGCTCAATCGGATGCTCGCTCAGATGCTCCTGCAACAGCTCGTTTGCGATACGACCGCGCCAGAGCTGGTCGGCTTCCGCTTCATCTTTTGGCCACGGCGCTTTTTGGCGACTCAACTCGACCGTCGCGTTGCTCTTGAAATCAATCGGCTGCTTCAACAGCTCTTTTATCTTGGCGACCCGTCCATCAACTCGTTTGGTGTACAGCGCGTAGATGTCGTAAGCCGGCTTCAGCGTGCCGAGAAGAACGTCTCCTGCGATCGAGTTGCCGTATTTTGCATTGAGCGTGTCAATGTCTTGCTGCGTAAAGAAAAGGTGACTGAAATCGAGCAACTCTAGATAGCTCAGCAGGAATTTTCTCGAAATTTCTTCATTCAGTTTCTGGCGGGTATAATGGCCTTCCTCCAAAAGCCGGCCGACGGAAATGGCGATCGTTTCTTTTGACGCCGCTAGCGCCGGCGGCATGGCAGTCGTGGCTGTTAAAACGATGGCGCACAAGGCCAAGCTTCGCTGGAAACGTGATTTCATTAGTAATTACGCGGTTTGCCACCTTGGCAGATTTCACGATCAAACGCAAGATGACGAAACAAGGTCGACATGTAAGTAGGAATCAGACAATCAACAATGGCGAACATTCAATATTCGTAAGAACTCCCGGCTTCAGCCGTAGCGAGGTCTGAGCGGAGAATCATAATGAATTATCAAAGCTTTAGCGGCGGCATTTTCGAAACGAATTGCTATCTTTTTCAGGCGCCGGAGGGGTGGATTCTCTTTGACGCGCCTGAGGGTGCCTGCGAATGGGTGCGATCGCTTGGCGCCAATCCCAAACTTTTGCTCCTGACACATGGACATATTGATCATGTTCAGGATGTTGCCAGGATTAAACGCCAGTTCAGCTGCTCAATCGGCTGTCACCCGCTTACTGCGCCCATGATCTCCGATCGGGAATTTTTTCGGAACTTCGGTTTCCAACTCGAAATCGAGCCTCAGGAGCCGGATTTTCTCATCGAAGAAACACCAAACCGAATTTTTCTTGGCGCTGATTTCGAAGTTCTGGAAATTCCAGGGCATTGCCCGGGAAGTCTTTGTTTCTTTTCGCCCAAGGATAAATTGCTCGTCGGCGGCGATGTACTTTTTGCCGGAAGCATCGGGCGAGGCGATTTGCCGGGCGGAGATATCGACCTTCTGATAGCCGGGATCAGGAAGAAATTATTTCGGCTTGGCGACGATGTGACCATCCTGCCCGGCCATGGCCCGCCGGCGAAAATCGGGATTGAACGGAAAACCAATCCATTCGTCGGGAAACAGTAACCGCAGCGATTTTCTAGCTTGCCGCTCCGCTGCTTTCCTCGCGAAGCTCCTCGAGGAAAGAGGCGAGCGGTTTAAGGTTGTCAACCTTTGCGACGATATGACGCAATGAGCGTACGGCTCTTGGAATGTATTGGAGGAAATTCTTGTGTCCCCTGACAAGGCCGAGAAAGCCGTAAGCGCCCAGCGCCTGCATCAGGCGTTGAATTGCGCACAAGCGCAAGGTCAAATCGAAGTCGCCGTCGATCGTGATTCCGTTTTCGAGCTGCCGGCCGCGATAATATGCGATCAGCTCGGCGCGCTCGGCCTCTGCAACATCGATATACGGATCGTAAAGCAATGATGCCAGATCGTAGTAAGCGAGGCCTGGCCGCATACCCTGAAAATCAATCAGATTAGCCTGCCCGTTCTGGATGATGACGTTTTGCGATTGAAAATCACGATGCACCAACACTCTTGGAAAAGATGCCAGCCATTTTGCGATTTCCTTTAGCGGCGCTAACGCAGCGAGCGCCCCGAGTTCGGCCTTGTCGATGTTGAAATACCGGCCGAGGCAATTTCTAAAAAAATAATTCTGCTCCCATCGATAGAGCTCCGCATTGAATTCGGCGGGCAAATGCTCCTTTATTTCGACGCAAACGGACTCCGGCAACGCATGCAGGGTCGCGATTTGATCCAGAGCCGATTCGTAAAAAGCCCGGCGAACGAGCCAACTCTCGTGACGATAGCTGTAGAGATCTTGCTCCCCCAAATCTTCGATCCAGATAAGTCCTTCCACCGGATCGTGAAAATAAATTTTAGGTACTCGAATTCCGTGGGTGTTGAGAAATTGCGCGATGTTGACGTAGTGCCGGTTTTCTTCGCGGTCGAGATTGTACTTAACAAGGATCAGCTTCTGATCCGCGGCGCAATCGATTCGATAAAATTTTCGGTCAGAGCCTCCCTTTTCGATTGGCTTGATTGTTATCTGATCGACATCCAAACGCGGAAAATGCATTCGGGTCTGTCGGAGAAGCAGCGCCGTTCTCATTGTTGGATCTAAAAGTCGATGTCGCGATGTATGCCGCTGGCCTTTTTTTGGGAGCGGACAATACAGCCCTGAAGGTGAGTTTGGGAAGCAATTTGTGTGTCCGGCCACAAAATTGTGTCTTCGAGGATGGCGTGTGCGCCTATGCGACAATGTTCTCCGACAACTGAGCACCCGCGCAATTGCGCCGTGGCATTAACAACCGCTGATTTGGCGATGCGCTCAGGCCAGTCGTGTATTTTGACGTACTGCGGCTTCCAATCGTCTTGCAAAATCGTGCGGTGCACGTCGAGATATTCCCTGCGCGAACCAATGTTGAACCATTTTCCGTCGTTCATCACCAAACCGCCGATCTTGCCACCCTCGCTTATCCAATCAGCAATAATGGGAATGAAGGAGATCTTTTTGTGCGGCGGTATGCGCTGAAAAATCGGCGAAGTCCAAACCGCGACGTTCGCGAAATCAAAGTTTCCGGGGATGCCGTAGCGATTCGCGATATCCACAATACGATGATCCAACGTCGGTCAGAATATCGCCGCTGTACGTAAGGAACGGCTCGGGGCCAAGATAGCGTTCTGCATTCTTGATACCGCCGCCCGTTTCGAGCAAATCAGGCTCGTGAACGATTCTGACCGGACAATCTCTGTATCCGTTCTCAGAGAAGAAACCCTGAAATAATTCGGGACATCTATGCGTATTGATGACGAACTTGTTCACTCCCGTTTCAATCAAATGATCGAGCGCAAACGTGATGAGCGGTTTTTGAAAAATCGGAATCAGCGGCTTTGGCAAATCGTCCGTTAAAGGGCGCAACCGCTTGCCGACGCCTGCGGCTAAAACGAACGCCTGTGTAACGTTGTGCATCACCAGAAAAATCGGAGATTGCTCGACTTCGCTCGGAATGACAAAGTCGAAAAGCAGTGCTCGCTATCTTAAATACAGCGTGCGCGTGCCGAAGTCGATGATCCCGTGGTGACGCCTCAACGTTTCCGCGCCGAGCAGACCGGCGACCGGCGGGGAACCTTCCAACAACCCGTTGTGAATTAAGCCTTCCAGGTCGATGACGCCCACGTCCTTAGCGAAAATATCTACGGAGCCCACTGAGAGTTTGCGAATATGAGCCACGCGGACGCCGCGCTCTTTCAGGTTCACGGCTGACGAACTATACGGTGTTTCCCGAGTGGCGATTCGCATTCGCCGAAGGAAAGAGCGGTGCAACAGCGTGGTGAACGAACCCGTATCGACCATCAGCCTGGCAGGTTTTCCGTTAATGGAACCATTGACATACAGATTGAAGCCATCGCTAACTTGAATCGGAACAGCCCGCAATCCGCGCCGATCGAAACCAGGAAAGCTGCCGAGGACGGCGGGATCGGTCTTTAGAATAAGCAACTGCCGCTCACAATCCAGCACCGCTTGCGTGGGGAAAAGAATGTCCGCTCCAATGATCCCGTCGATTTCCTCTTCGTGAACCAACCGCGCGGCACGAGCGGAGTAGCCAAGATCGACAGTAACCACTGGTTCATCGACCAGAGTTAGCCCTCCCATCCGCAGCTCACGTGCGATCGCAACATTATTGAACGCACCATTAATCTGAACACGTGGCGGTAACTTCGATTCGGCCGTGGTTGGCTTCAGCCGAAAATACTCGCGACGATTCAAAGCGATTGCGCTTACCGGCGCACCGGTGTCGACTGTAAGCCACGCCGCCTTCCCGTTAATAAAAGCACGCACGAGTAAATGATTTTGTCGCGAACGCACCAGTGGTAGCGCTTCAAACTGCGTGGTTCCTCGCGCGTAAGCGCCCGCCGGCGCGGCAGCCAATTCGATAATCAGCGCCCCAGCAGCACAAGAAATCCAGAAGCACTTCCGCACCAAGGACAGGTGATTAGAGATCATCGCGCCGCGGAGATTAGCACGGTTTTTTTTCAGGCGTAAACATTTTTGCGTTTCAAAATTGCCCGGCTTTTAGCAAAACGTAAGACGTGCAGTTTTTTGACATTGCACGACACAGTCGAGTGATGATTAACTCTCCGCCAAATCCAGGCCGTTCAACATGACAAGCGCAACAACCGAAGCACCTGTAGCAGAGCAAAAATTGGTTAGAGGACTCGGCTTGCTCGACTCAACCATGCTGGTCGCCGGATCGATGATCGGCTCGGGAATTTTCATTGTTTCGTCGATCATTGCCCGGCAGGTCGGCTCGCCGGGATGGCTGCTCGTAGTTTGGATCGTCACCGGGTTACTGACGCTGACGGCTGCACTGTCGTACGGTGAATTGGCGGCGATGATGCCGAAAGCTGGCGGCCAATATGTGTATCTCCGTGAAGCTTTTTCGCCGCTCTGGGGCTTTCTTTACGGTTGGACGCTTTTCCTTGTCATTCAGACTGGCACGATCGCAGCGGTCGCGGTCGGTTTCGCGCGCTACATGGGCGTGCTTGTTCCCTGGGTTTCCGAGAGCAATTATCTGATCGCTCCTATCCGTTTTGGTGGGTATGCGGTGTCGCTTTCGAGTGCGCAGTTCGTCGGGTTAACGTTGATTGGTTTTTTGACGTTCACGAACACCCGCGGCCTGGAAGTTGGCAAAATCATCCAAAATGTCTTCACCACAGCGAAAACTGGCGCCCTGATCGCGCTCATTATGCTGGGGATTATCGTCGGGTTGCGATCGGGCGCAGGCGCGGAAAACTTCCAGCGCTTCTGGGCGGTGCGCGGAAATTTGCAGGATGTGGGCGCGGGTCTAACCGCTGCGACCGCATTTGGCCTCTTCGTCGGAATTTGCGTGGCCCAAACAAATTCGCTTTTCTCTGCCGACGCGTGGAACAACATCACATTCACGGCGGGCGAGGTGGTCAACCCGCGCCGCAACGTGCCGCTCTCACTCGCGTTCGGCACGTTCCTCGTGATTGGCCTTTATCTGCTCGCAAACGTTGCTTACCTCGCCACACTGCCTTTCACCGCGATCCAGAACGCGCCGAGCGATCGCGTCGCGTCTGAAACTGCGAACGTAATTTTTCCCGGCGCCGGCGCCACGATCATGGCTGTGGCGATCATGATCTCAACCTTTGGATGCAATAACGGGCTTATTCTTGCGGGGGCACGCGCGTATTATGCGATGGCGCGCGACGGCTTGTTCTTCCGATCGGTCGGCGATCTGAACAAGTTCCATGTGCCAGCCTGGGGTTTGGTCATTCAAGGCATCTGGGCTGGCGCGCTCGTCCTGCCGCGCACGGTTAAAACCGACGCCACCGGAGCCGTGACCGGCTACGGCAACCTTTACGGCAATCTGCTCGACTATGTCATTTCGGCCGCGCTCATCTTTTACATCCTGACGATCATCGGCATCTTCTTGCTGCGCCGAAAACAACCCGACGTGGAACGACCCTATCGGGCATTTGGCTATCCAATCGTGCCCGCTCTATACGTCGTCGGCGCGACCGTGATTCTCGTGGTGCTGTTCATGTATCAGACGGCTACGACCTGGCCGGGCTTGATCATCGTGCTGACTGGCGTGCCCGTGTATTTTCTGTGGGAATTTCGGCGCAAAAGATCACGGACAGCTTGACTTGCTTGGCTCATCCCGATTAGCACAACCAAAAAACAACTTCGCTCATGAACTTGCTTCGTCGAAAAAGCGTCACGCAACTTCAAGCTGATGCGCTGACGGATCAGCGTTTGAAACGCGCACTCGGAGCGACCAACCTTACCGCGCTCGGCATCGGTGCAATCATTGGCACCGGCATTTTCGTGCTCACGGGCACCGTCGCCGCGCAGAACGCTGGGCCGGCGGTGATTTTATCGTTCGTGCTGGCAGGCGTAGCGTCGATTTTTGCGGCGCTCTGCTACAGCGAGTTCGCATCCCTGGTGCCGATGGCCGGCAGCGCTTACACCTA
>QHMR01000124.1 GCA_003217875.1 Verrucomicrobiota bacterium | reverse complement strand
GCTGCGCTTGTTCTTTGGACCGTGGAACTGCTGATCAGCCGGCGAGCGCCGCGATTTCCGCCCTTTCTGTTATTTTTAGCAGGAGCTTTGATATGTGTTGGCGGGTGGATGGCCTTAAACGCGAAATCAATCTACGACTCGGATTTTTTTGTTTTTGTGCCGCTACGCAACTTCGCGCCGCTTTTGGCCGGTTCCGTCGATTACGCGATCAGCTCGGCGTGGATAATCCGAGGCGCGTTGCTGCTCGGGACGATCTTGTTCGCCTCGGATCTTTCTCAGAGCAACCGGTGGTTGCTACGATTGTGGTATATGATTTGTCTGGTCGGCGGTTCGATAGCATTCCTCGGTTTGCTCCAGAAAGCCACCGGTGCGCACATGATCTTCTGGCAACCGCCGCCACCGCCGGAGCTTGGAGTCAGCACTTTTTTTGCGACCTACTATTATCACGGTAACGCCGGTGCATTTTTGAACCTGGTATGGCCCTTAAGTGCCGGTCTTGTGATCCGGGCGTTTACGAGCCGATCTCATCCAGGCATGCGCGCAATATCCGTAACGCTTTTTATCGTAACCATCGCCGGAGTCCTGGCGAACACCTCGCGCATGGCTCTGGTAGTCGCGGTCATATTGCTCGTTGCAATCTGTGCGCAATTCGGGCGCACGCTTCTTCGAAACCTGTCGGGCGCACAGAAAAGCGTCGCGTTCGCGGGCGCTCTTGCCATTCTTTTGGCACTGATCTCGGTGGCGCGGGCGACTCATCTGGAACAACCGCTTAACCGCTGGCAGTCGCTCAGCGGCGAGATTCCTAATGATGCGCGCTGGAAAGCTTGCCGCGTTGGAGTGGCCGCCGTACCGGATGCCGGATTTCTCGGGTTTGGGCCAGGAAGCTTTCGTGTTGTATTTCCAGTCTACAACATCAGATCGGCCAACCAGGTTGAGGGAACCTGGAGATTTTTACATCAAGACTATTTACAGACTCTGCTCGAGTGGGGGTGGCTGGGAAGCATTCTCTGGACGCTAGTCTTCTTCGGAGGAATAATAGTCGGGATTCGCAGTTACAAGAAGTATGCCAGACTACACTGGATGCCGCGAAGACGCGTGCTACAGCCCTTGGCTATCATCGCCCTTATAGGAGTTGCGGTACATTCGCTGGTCGATTTTCCACTTCAGATCGAATCGATCCAGCTGTATGTGGCAACGTATCTGGGCCTCTGCTGGGGAAGCAGCTTGTGGTACGAAAGGGCGGTCAACAGCCAAAGGTCAGAGTTCGGTCGTCAGAAAGCCAGAGCTCTGACGCAACCGAAGTGACCCTCGCGGATTAACTAGGCTCCGTTGCCTTCGTGGTCGGATTCGGATCGGTGACCGTAGCCGCGAGTGTAGCTGCGAGAATACGCTCCTTCCTCTTTGCCGTAGCCGTGCGAAGCATAATAGTAATAATAGCCGACTCCGCGACTCCGCCGTAATCGATTCAGGACCAGACCGGCTGGGCGAATTCCGGACTTTGCCAGCAACGTAATTGCGCGACGAACTGCTGGACGCGGTGTTTTTCCCGCTCGAATAACAATGCACACCGTTTGGGCATGCGGAGTCATGAGCAGAGTGTCGCTGACTGCCAGAATCGGTGAGCTGTCGATTACTACACGATCAAAGATGGTTGCAGCCTCAGTAATGAGTCGGCCGAAGAATGGCCCGGCAAGAATCTCAGCTGGATTGGGCGCGCGCCGTCCACCTGCGAGCACGGAGAGCTGACCTCCCGTCGCGGTAAGAATTTTCCCCGTAAGCTCAATATCCTCGTCGACAAGCTGGAATTCTCCGGCCGGAATCCGGCGCGCGGCCGACGCTACGTCCGCTTCGCCCACCAGGCAATCCGTCACTCCCGGTGTGCTGTCTTCCTCTGAATTATTTCGCGGATTCGCGAAACGGAAAATCTTGTGCATGTTTGGCCGTCGCAGGTCGCCGTCGATGAGCAGCACGCGATAACCCTGCTGAGCCAGTGCAAGCGAATAATTGGCGCTTGTGAAACTCTTGCCTTCGTTGGGGACAGCACTGGTGAAAAGCGAAACCTTGCGCTCGGCTTCGGGACCCAAAAGGGAAAGCGCAGCGCGCAGATTGCGGAACGCTTCCGCCGCCGGACTTTCAGGAGTTTCCACCACCACGCGGTAGTTTGACCTTCCGAAAGCTTTGCTTCGCCGTTTCAGTCGGCTAACAGGCCCTTCATCAGTGGTTTCGGGAACAGCTGCAAAAACAGGCAATCCGAGTGTGGTTTCTGCCTGGTCCACCGTTTTGATCGAACGATCCAGCGCATCGGCGCCGAAGACTAGGGCCAATCCGACAGCCAGACCGCCGAGAAGGCCTAGCATTATCGTTTTCGTGGGACGCGGACTAACAGGAAAGTTCGAAAACTGGGAATGCTCAATCACGCTGACTGCATTCGCCTTCACGTCTTTTGTTAAATTTGTCTCTTTTATCTGTCGAAGGACACTTTCGTAAAGTGCACGATCGGTTTCTGCTTGCCGCGCTAACTGTTGATAGCCGATAGCTGTGCGGTTGAGATTGACCGCGACCCCCTGTTGGTCTTGCAACGCCCCTTGCAAGCTGGCCTCTGTAGCTTTGATTTGCTCGATGGCACTGCGCAGAAGCGGAGGTTGCGCCAACACGGCTTCGCGGAGCTTCTGTTTCGCTTCGGCCAGCGCAGCCTTGGCCGCCATCATTTTGGGGTGCTTGTCCTTGTATCGCAACGCGTAAGTGGTGATCCCTGCTTCCACCTGAATAACACTGCGCCGTGCATCCATGACCATTGGGGCGGAAGAGATACTCGGAATCGCGAGCAACGCGTCGATATTATTGCCAATCTGATCGACTTGCCGGAGCTCTCCTTCGAGACGAATCTGATCGGCCCTCGCTGTAGTCAATTTGCTGTTTAGGTCTTGCAGATTGTCCTCTACCAAGCCGCCCCGAGATCCGCCAGCGCCTGCGCCAGCGCCTTGCTGTGAGCCCGTAGAGGCTGTGCCGCCGCCAAGTTGCAACGCATCCGGATTTGTCGCCTTGTATTCAGCGACCGCCGCCTCGCTTTTTTGCAGGTTCCCCTTCAGTCGTTCTTCTTCTTCCAGCAAATAACGTAATGCCTCCTCGCTGAGCGAAGCGCGCCGCTCGATCGAGTTGCGGATGTACTCCCGCCCGATTGCCTCGGCGAGGCGCTGTGCCATGGCTGGATCGCGGTGCGTCACGTACAAATCGATCAAGCGCGTTCCACGGCGGATCGCTGGCTTCACCATGCCCACCATTGCTCGACCCAATCCTTCTTCGAGCGGCGTAAACGTTGTGACGCCACCGGCGTTCTGAGTCTTGTTTGCGGCCGGCGACGGCTCCGTGCGTTCGGTCGCGCTGGAGCTCTTGTCGGTTACGGCGCTCTGACCCAGAAGAGCGCGTCCACCGTCCTGCGCCAAGCCTTCGGAGCGTACCACTCGCGAAAGAAGTGTTTGGTTTGTGAGATTCTGTTCGATCGTTCGCAGTGCCTCCTGGCTGGCCAGAAATATCGAGCGCATCCGCGTCGTGGAATCGTCCGTAGAGATGAAGCTCGGCTCCTGGAACTCCACTTCCAAAACTGTGTGTCCCTGATAAAGCTTCGGCGTCCGCGCGAGGTAACCCAGCGCCAGAAAAAGGCCGGCTAGAACGCAAATCGCTACGATCCAAACACGCTCGAGGAAAGAATGCCAGTAGCGGCGAAAATCGAACGTATGTAATCCTTCGGGGTACGGGCCAGTCAAAGGCACGGCTGGTTTGTCGGAATTGGGCGCAACGGTCGTTCCCGTCGGAAATTCAGGGTCAATCACGGCAAAATATTGGCTGGAACCTTACACCAAGAAGTGCGCTCGCAAAGCCGAAAGGCGCAAAAAATTTCAGTTAAAAAATACTTTCACCCACGGTGATGGTATCACCCGGTTCGACGAGAAAACCTCCGCCGCTTCCCTTGGTGAAGCGCTTCGCATTAACCTTGAAAATCTGATCGCCACTGGCGTTGTGTCGTCGCACCGTTATTCTTTCCGGAGCAGCGATGCGCGTATAGCCGCCAGCCATCGCGATCGCCTCCAGTAGATCGATACCGCCGGGACTGCTCTCCGGCATTTCGAAGCTGCCGGGCCGACTGACCTGACCCAAAATCGAAAAACGCCGCTTTGCGTAGCCAAGGAGCGAAACATTGACCCTTGGGTGTACCAGATAATCGCGGCCGTACAACTCTGTGAGTTTTGACGCTGCCTGCGTCAGCGTGAGTCCCGCCAAATGGATTGACCCCAGCAATGGCACGCTCAAGTTGCCCTCGGGGTTCAATCGTCCGCTTGTGTGCAGATCGTCTTCGCCGAAAACCTCGACCGCCACCTGGTCGTTCGTGCTCAAAATGTAACCAGCTGGTGCGCTGGCTGCGCCTGGCAAGGGCACCGAAGTGCCTGGCGACGCAGCGACCGATCCTGTGGATTGTGACACACCCGTTCCGGGCATGACTTGCGCCAACAAGAGCTGTGGCACCAACGTTAGCGCAAGTGCAATCGCCAGCCACCGTCCCTGCATGCCCGCTCCCAAATGATTCGAACCCTCTTTAAAACCGGAGCGTAGCCCTAACGCCCACCTGATTATCATAGAAACTGAAGAAATCGACTGAGCTGACGTCCTGGCGGTGCAGGTAGTAGACCCCGGTGCTCAGCCACCTGGTAATCAGCACGTCAACTGACGGTTCGATAAACCAGTAATCATCATCCCGCGGCGAATTGACGTTGCGTGAAGTGGCGAAATAGTCCGAGTTTTCATAACCGCCGCCGAAGCCGAAATAAACCCGCGAAAATAAACGCTGCTGAAACCGGCCTACAATGTATGTGGTCGCAAAATCTTGATTATCAAGGAAACCGGAATTGTAAATCCGGCGCCCGGCCGCCAGCGTGAAAGTGGTGCCGTAGAAGGGATGATGAATTAACCCAACTTCAAATACCGGCGTGATGTACGTATCCCGGTTGCCCTCGAACTGGCGGAACTCCACGCCTCCCGAAGCATACAGGTTAAATTTGGCCGTCACGTCATAATTAAGGCGCAGGTTCACCTGCTCGAAAGTTTGGTCAGTAGTTGGTTCGTCCACCCAATCGTACCCGGCCGTGCCGCCAATACCTACCGATACCTTTGGCAGCCAATTATAGTAAATGTAAAGACCGCCCGAAAGAGTGTAGGAACTAATGTGATTGGGATAGAACAAGATCGAAGAATCAACCTCGCCCTGCAGATATACTTTCCCACTCAAGTCATACTGCGCTCGCAAGCGCGTGTCGAAGATGTTGATGCGCGTGGGCGCGCTCGCATCGGTGTTTGCCCACAGACCCGTCGTATCAACAAGGCTGTTGAGGTTTGCCGATTCGAGTAGCGCGATGTCCTCCATGAGGCTCAACCTCAAACGGCCGGTGCTATATCCACCTTCGAGGTGAATCAGCTGGTTAAATGCGTCTTCATCCGAATGATCGACGAACAGAATAGCGCTGGGCATATAATCCAGCCGGAGATAGCTTCTGTTGCGTCCCTCCATGTCGCCGACTCCAATGGTAATTTGGGGTTCAATCGCGAAATAATAATCGGAGACTCGATCTGTATGACTGATAAAGATGTTGTCATCCCACACACCCCGCACTGTCAGCCGCAGTTCGTAGTGAAAGCGACGCGGTTCACTTGAGGAAATCGTTTCGCCACCGGGAAATACGTTCTTGCCCACCTGTCCGTAAGGACCTGCCGGTACTGGGGCCGGAACAACGTTTGTTTGCGCCGTAGTATAATTTGTTGAAGAAGACAACGGCTCCGGCGTAGACGGAAACGCCTGCTCAGAGGAAGGCAACGACTCCGCTGACGAGGGCAATGGCTCCGCCGGGGCGGAGGGTGACGATTGAGCCAAAGTGGGCAGTGGCTCTGCCGACGTGGAGGGCTGGGCTTCCGCCGAAGAGGCCGACGGCTCCGCCAACGAGGGTAACACGTCGGGTTCAATCGACTCCTGAGCTTGCGCAGCAAGAACGGCCGCAAAGAAAATTCCTGCCACAAAGGGAGCGAAACGGTGAATTATCGAGGGCAAACCGGAGCTCATGGCCGGGAGAGTAGAGTGCCGCCAAAAAGCCGTCAATAAAAAAAATCACATAAAAATCACCCAGAAAAGGGGCTCCCATTTTGACCACCGTTATGGTCCTCGCGACCCCAAGGGAGCAAACCAGCATTTGGCGGCGAAACTTGCTTTGGGGTTGTTCGCGTAAGACGTTTAACGATCTAGCGAATTAATGATTCGGTCCTCCAGCTGTATGCCAGAGCAGGAAAAGACGCTGACGATTAACGAAATTTATCACTCGATCCAGGGCGAGAGCACCTGGGCGGGCTGCCCGTGCGTCTTTGCGCGCCTGACCTTCTGCGATCTTCGCTGCAACTATTGCGATACGGAGTACGCGTTTTACGAAGGCAAAAAGCAAACGCTGCAGGACGTCATCGATGCAGTAGCGTCGTTTCGTTGTTCGCTGGTCGAGATTACGGGAGGCGAGCCTTTATTGCAGAAGAACGTGCTGCCGTTGATGTCGATGTTGTGCGATGCGGGCTATACCGTCCTGCTCGAGACCAGCGGCGCGCACGATATATCGAAAGTCGATTCCCGCGTCCATCGGATCATGGATCTGAAAACGCCGGGCAGCGGTGAAGTCGAAAAGAATCTTTGGGCGAATATCGACTATCTCACCCTGCGCGACGAAGTGAAATTCGTGATGGGATCGCGCGAAGATTACGAATGGTCGCGCGACAAGGTGCAGCGATACGGTCTGTCTTCCCGTTGCAATGCTGTGCTGTTCTCGCCGATCTTCGGCAGGATCGACCCTCGCCAAATCGTCGAATGGATTTTGGCCGATAACCTCGACGTGCGTTTTCAGCTTCAGATGCACAAATTCATCTGGAGCCCGACGCAGCGCGGAGTCTAAACGACGCGCGGCTTCTTCGAGCAGTCATCCCGAGCGAAGCGACGGACCTCACAAGTCGAAGCTTTCGATACAAAGATCGCCTTGTGTGATCTCTTCCCCGTTCTGGGAGGTCCCTCCCTTCGCTCGGGATGACAACGCATGGAAAGCGATGGTATTTTCCCGACTGTGACAGCGCGCCTAACGAAAGATTTTACTTTTGAAGCAGCGCAGACTCTGCCTAATGCTCCGCAAGGCCACAAATGCCGACGCGTGCACGGCCACAGTTTTAAAGTCGAAGTTTCGGTAGAAGGCCGTGTCGATCCAAAGACGGGGTGGGTCTACGATCATGCCGATATCAGCGCAGCCATGAAACCGATTCTACACATGCTCGATCATACGTATCTCAACGACATTGAGGGCTTGGAGAATCCGACGATTGAAAAAATGGCCGAATGGTTCTGGCAAAAATTAGAATCTCAGTGTCCCGGCCTCTGCGAGGTCGTGGTGCACGAAACGTCCACCGCGCGGTGCGTTTATCGCGGCGACTAGTCTGGCACGAAAATCCCAAAACAATTCGGGCTCGAGTTTAGGTTCTCGGATCGAATTTTCCCGGCGCCCTCTCTTACAACTCGATCGCGTAGCGCTTCATCTTGTTGTAGAGGGTGGGGCGCTGGATACCGAGAAGTTCGGCCGCTTTTTTCTTGTTGCCCCTGCATTCTGCGAGCGCTTGGAGAATGGCATTGCGCTCCACGTCATCCAGCGTTTGTACGCCGCTGCGTGGTAATGCGCCAAGCTCGGCCTGTTGCAGCGCTGGGGGCAACTGTATTTCCGTCGGGAGCTCTTTCACGTCGATCATGCCCTGTCGCGTCAGCACCACCGCGTATTCAATTGCGTTTTGCAATTCGCGAACATTTCCCGGCCACGAGTAATCAAGCAACTTTTGAAACGCATCCGGCGAAATATCCGGCTCCGGTTTGCCGAGTTGTTGAGAAAATTGTTTCACGAATTGCGCAATCAGCGGCGGGATGTCCTCTTTGCGTTTCCGGAGTGGGGGCACTTCAATCTGGAAAGTGTTTAGCCGGTAGTACAAATCCGAGCGCAGCCGGTTTTCCGCCAGTGCTTGCGCAATCGGCCGATTGGTCGAAGCGATCGCGCGGAAGTCTGCTTTCATCGTTTGTGTGCTGCCAAGAGGCCGGTAATCGCGCTCCTGAAGCACGCGCAAAAAGCGCGTCTGTAAATCTGGTGGCATATCGGATATTTCGTCGAGGAAAAGCGTGCCGTCGTTTGCCGCTGCGATCATTCCCGGAAAATCGTGCATCGCTCCGGTGAACGCCCCCTTCAGATAACCGAAAAGTTCTCCCTCAATCATGGTTTGGGGGAACGCCGCACAATTGAGCTTCACCATTGATTGTCCCGCGCGCCGGCTCCGTGCGTGAATAGTATTAGCGATTACTTCCTTGCCCACGCCGCTTTCGCCGACGATCAGAACGCTGGCATCCGATGGCGCCATCGCATCGATCAATTCCTCGATCTCCTGCATTGGCTTGCTCTTAAAAATGGGCGTGGGCCGCGCCTCCGCGATCTCCAGGCGCTTTTCGAGTTGCTCTGTTTTTTCCCGCAGTTCTTCCGTTTTTCGCAAGAGGAACTGTTTTTCCAATGCCTTCTCCACGAGGCTTAGCAGTTCCTCGGGCGCGTACGGCTTGCTAATGAAATGGTAGGCGCCGCGTTTGATCGACTCGATGGCATTGTGCAATGAGTCATGCGCGGTGAGGATAATCACCTGCACTTTGGGTACCTCGCTCTTGATGCGATCCAGCATCTCTAATCCGTCGGCGTCCGGCAGTCGAAGATCGAGTAACACGAGCGTTGGAGATTTTGACTTCAGCAACTTGAGTCCTTGTGCAGCGGTAGGAGCGGTGTCCACGTGGTACCCGTGCCTCTTCAGCAACGCCTCGAGTGTCATCAGCACGGGCCGCTCGTCATCGATGATCAGGACATGATGGTTTTCAGTTTTCATCAATTGCGCTGCTCGTATTACGCACGAGCAATGGATTCCAGTTGCTTAAACGGTGAGAAATGACTGATGTTTCAAGTTTCTTCCGAGGCCTCGCCTGATACGGGAAGCGTAAGTGTCGTAACGAGCGCCGAAACGTTCGGTTCATATTGAGCATGCAATTCGCCGCCGTGGGCCTCTACGATAGCGCGGACGCGATGCAGACCAAGACCATAATGGCGCTGGGTGATCTTCCGAAGCGGTTCGCGGCCCCAATTTTCGGTAGACAACTCAAAGTGAGCCTTTGGTTCATGCAGGGTGAAGAGGAACCGGTTATTATCGATTTTGGCTTTAGCCAGAACTGGCCCTTTGCCGCGATCGTGCCGCAAGGCGTTGGTGAAAAGCTCGGTGAATGCTTCCTCGAAAAATTGAGGATCAACATTCAACGTTGCGTCGCCGAGCTGAATGTCCCAGGAGATTTCAGTGCTCTCGTTTGGAAAATCGTGCTCGATCTTCGTGCGCAAATCTTGCACAAAATCAGTGGCCTGGTACGAGATCGGATTAGGCTTAACCTCGTCCACTGCTCTGGAAAGTCGTTGTAAAGTCGAGGCCAGACCTGAGATCATTTCGCGCAAACGTTTGATTTCGTTTTTGAATTCTTCATTCTTCTCCAGCTCATCGACGTAAGCGGACTGCAATTCGATGGCATTTAAATCATTGCGCAAATCGTGACTTAGTTGCCCGATAAAACGGATTACGTCACTCCACGGGGCGCTCTGCGAATCCTTTCCATTCTGAGCAGGCTTGTCCGGCATGATCGGGCGCATCACGGCTCTTCGTCGAGTGAAAAACGATCTTCCGACGATTCCTCGCCAGCTGCGACCATGATGTGTGGATCATTGCTCGCCAAATGTCGCAGCACATGAAACACGTCTTCCGGATCTGCGTCGAGGGCGCGCGCAATTTCTTCGGCGGTCTTCCCCTGACCGACAACCATTCTTGCCTTTACCTGCTTTTGAAGCTGCAACAGTCTTGTCGCCGCCTTTTTTCCAGCCTCGACACCGGGTTGATCGTAGGCGTTGACATTGATTAGCGAGCCGTAAAAGCCCACTGCACGTTCATACAGCGCGATCAACGCTCCAAGATCAAACGCGTTCACCTCAGGAATGCTGATTGTGATGGATTCGCGCCCACTTTCGTAAAGCGCGCTTCGCGTCCCGCGCAAAAACCCGTGAAGGTAGTCACCGCTTGTTACTCCCTCTTCGACTTCGATCGCCGGGTTGCGCCGATCCTTGTCCACTTCGATAAAAGTCATGAAAAAATTCAAAACGCCGTCACGTAATTGCTGAACATACGCGTGCTGGTCGGTCGATCCCTTATTGCCGTAAACCGCGATGCCTTGATGCACGATTTTGCCCTCGAGATCTTTTTCTTTGCCCAGCGATTCCATAACCAGCTGTTGCAGATATTTGGCAAACAACGCCAATCGGTCCTTGTATGGAATGATCACCATATCTTTGTCGCCTTTGCCATTGCCGGCGTAATACCACATGAGCGCGAGAAGCATCGCGGCATTTTCGGCCGCATCAGGCGTGCGGGTCCGCTCGTCCATCGCCGCCGCGCCAGCCAGAAAACTATCGATATCGAAGCCTTCCAGCGCCATCGGCAGAAGCCCAACCGCGCTCATCACCGACGTACGCCCGCCAATCCAATCGTACATCGGAAATCGAGCTAGCCACCGGTTCTTCTCGGCATATTGATCCAGATCGCTTCCAACACCGGTGACGGCCACAGCGTGCTTGTTGAACTGTAGTCCTTTTTCTTTGAATCGTGCTTCCGCCTCGAGCATCCCATTTCGTGTCTCCTTTGTTCCGCCGGATTTGGAAACCACAACGACAAGCGTTTGGGGGAGGAGATCGTCCAGCCTCTCGAAGACGCGATCGAATCCGTCAGGATCGGTATTATCGAAGAAAAAGATGTCCATTGGATCACGTGCCGACCCAAGCGCGTCTGCCACCAGTTGCGGGCCAAGCGCCGAGCCGCCGATTCCGATCAGCAGCACGTGCTTGAATCGTTCTCCATTTTCGGCAGCGATTTTTCCAGCATGAACATCCTCAGCGAATCTTTTGATGCGCTTGATTGTGTCTTGAATTTCTGCGCGAAGCTCCGGAGTCGGCGCAAGCAAAGGATTGCGGAGCCAATAATGACCCACCATGCGGTTTTCGGTGGGATTGGCAATTGCGCCCGCTTCCAACTCCCGCATCGCCGTGAACGCTTTCTCGATTTTCGGCTGCATTTTCTCGAAAAAATCCTCCGAAAATTTCATCCGGCTGATGTCGAGAGAAAAATCAAGATCGCGGTAGCACAAGAGATATCGTTGGAAACGCTGCCACAGCGACGAAGAAGCCATTGTTCAGAAATCCGATGGTTGACCAATATTAAACGACATAAGTGCGTTAACTCCAATGTGAGTCTTCAAATCCGCCAACCCAGCCGTCTTACAAGCATGTAGGGCGACATCCTACATGAAATTCACATTGCGGCCTTGAGTCGCGGCAATAACTTCGCCGCATTATGGTGCGCGTGCAGACCAACAAAGAGATGCCCCATTTATTTGCAGGCCTGATCGCGCTTGGCCTGGCGGCGGCCGTTTTGTTCGGCGGGCAGATGGTTGTCATTCATCTCGAACACTCCACTATTCCCTCGACCACTCCCGATCTGTTTCTCCTTAAAAATCAGGGACTGGCGTTTCAACGTGCCGCCGCGCGTGCGGCCGATGTATTACCGATTTATGGCAGCTCAGAATTATTAGTCCCTGCCGTTCCGGAGAAAGGGAACATTTTTTTTCGCACTGCGCCGACGGGTTTCCAACTTTCCCCCGTTGGCGGCGGAGGCGCGAGCACACTCATCATGCTGCAAAAAGTAGGCGCCCTTGGATCAGACTTACGCGGCAAGAAGCTTGCCATCTCCCTTTCGCCGGGCTGGTTCTTGACGCCTAATCGCTCATGGACCGGCTACAAGGGAAACTTTTCGCCGATGGCAGCCACTGAAATGGTGTTTGGGACTGCTCTCGATTTCGACCTCAAGCGCAGTATCGCTGCACGCATGCTCGAATGCCCGAGCACACTTGAAAAAACCCCCCTGCTCAAATTCGCTTTGACGCGCCTGGCTTCTGGGCACTGGCTCGATCGCGCCATTTTCTGCGCGCTCTGGCCACTCGGAAAAGCGGAGACTGCCCTACTGGAGTTGCAGGATCATTTAGCAGCGCTCAATCACATTCGACATGACCTCAAGCGTGCTTCAGGGCGCCACCCAAAGCTTCCTGATTGGCCAAAGCTCATTACAAGAGCAGAAGCAACCAAAATCACCGCTTGGGCCTCAAAACCGTCGGGCCTGAACGTGCAGATAACGCCTGGTGCTCGCGACGTGGCATTTCGCACCGGTATGAACCAATCTCCGGGCTGGATCGATTTGGAATTGCTATTGCGCGCACTAGCAGCAGTTCACGCGCGGCCACTGATTCTCAGCATGCCAATAGCCGGCGAGTTTTACGATCACGCAGGGGTTTCGCGCTCGGCTCGCGATGATTATTACGCAAAACTTCGCGCACTCGTGCAGCGATACCACTTTACCGTAGTTGAATTTGAAGATCACGACGAGGATTCGGCTTTCTTGATTCGTCATCAAAGTCACCTCACTGCGAAAGGCTGGGTGTATTACAATCGCGCCCTTGATAATTTCTTTCACGGACGACCGCCACAAGGCTGACAAATGATAATCTTTTATTCATTCAACCGGCAGTACGACAACGCTGCGCCTCGGCCATGATAGCTGCAGATTTCTCGGACAAAGTCTTGCAGCTGCTCGCTTCGGTGGCTGAAACAGATGAGGTGTTCGCTAATCTCGATCTGCCGCTTTACGAGTGTCAGGTTCTCGACTCGATGAGAACCGTTCAGCTCATCTTGATGGTCGAGGAGGAATTCGGCATCAAAGTTTCTCCGGCGGAATTTGAGCGGGAAACCTGGCAAACGCCGCGAAAAATCATCGCTGATCTCCGGCATCGAATGAGCATGTGAGCTGGCTCGAGGAACATCCGACGCTGCATCGCGTACTGCTCATCGTTTATTATCTGGCAGTTATCCTGGGGTTAATTGCGATGTATGGCCGCGGCGATTTCTCGACGACGCCGTTTGTTTATCAGGGTTTCTAAATGAATCTGATCGAGCGAATCGATCACTGGGCTGTAGTGGCTCCGGAAGCAATTGCGCACATCAGCGACGGTAGAACGTTGACGTACTGGGAGCTGCGCAGCCGGTCAAATGCGCTTGCTTGTTATCTGACACAGCGGTTCGGCGACGATCGCAGGCCAATCGCGGTGCTCGGCCATCGCGAGCCCGAAATGTTAGTCGCATTTCTCGGCTCAGTTAAATCGGGCCGACCTTACGTGCCGCTTGATACGGCGTTGCCGCAGCAGCGCATCGACAAAATCCTGGCAACCTCGCGCGCAGCGCTGGTGCTTACCCCGAAAGACATTTTGGAATTTTCCGCGTTGCAGGTGTGTAGTCCCGCCGCAGCCGTGCGGGGCGACGAACCGTTTTACATCCTGTTCACCAGCGGCAGCACTGGTGAGCCCAAGGGCGTCATAATTACACTCGCTTGCCTCGAGCATTTCATCGCATGGATGCTCGCGGAGCAACGATTCACCGAGCTCGGTGAAGTGTTTTTGAATCAGGCGCCATTCTCGTTTGATCTGTCGGTAATGGATTTATACTGCTGCCTTGCAACGGCAGGCAGCCTCTTCAGCATCAGCCGCGATTTGCTCGAAAATCCAAAGAAACTCTATCGCGCACTCGCAAGCTCCGGTGTGACGACGTGGGTTTCAACGCCCTCTTTTGCACAGATGTGCCTTGTCGAAGAAAGATTTTCAGAGGCGATGCTGCCGCGCGTGCGTCGTTTTCTTTTTTGCGGCGAAACACTCGCACCGCAAACCGCGGCGCAGCTGTTGAAGCGATTTCCGCGAGCTGAAGTTTGGAACACATATGGACCGACCGAGGCGACGGTCGCCACCACGTCAATACGCATTGATGCTGGAATTGTGGAACGATATTCGCCTCTGCCAGTCGGACGCCCGATGCCGGGCAGCGAAATCTTCATTGTAAATGGAAACCGTGAGGTGCTAGCGGCAAATCAACGCGGTGAAATCATTATCACAGGACCCAATGTAAGCCCGGGTTATCTCGCTCGGCCGGATCTGACGGCCAACGCTTTTTTTCAACATGCTGGCCACCGCGCGTATCGCACGGGTGACTTTGGTCGCTTCCGTGACGATGTACTTTTTTTCGAAGGCCGCATGGATGAACAGATCAAGGTCACCGGATACCGCATCGAACTTGGCGACGTCGAAGCGAATCTCCGCGCGCTGCCGACCGTGCGGGACGCTGTCGTACTTCCGGTAACCAAAAAGGGCGCCGCTCAATCGCTTGCCGCTTTCGTGCTACTGGCCGAGCGACACGAGACGTCAGATTTCAACGTGGCGCACAAGCTGCGGACCCAACTCGGTGAGCGGCTGCCAGCGTACATGTTGCCCCGCAAATTTGTGTTTCTCGATGCGTTTCCCATGACCGCCAACGGCAAGGTCGACCGAGCCAGTTTGGCCAAGTCGCTGTGATTCCCTACGCGGATTTCACATACTTCATACTGCTACTTTACGTAGCCGTTCCGACTCTGATTCTCGGTCTGCTCGGGCGCGCAGGTTGGCGTTGGGCGCTGCTGGTGACTGTGGCGATGCTTCTCGTGCAGTATCACGAGTTGCTTGATGTCCGACCCCATTTTCCAGTGCGCGAGATCTGGATCGTCCTTGGCTTTGCCGCCTGGCAATGGGTGACGGTGCGCGCATTTGCCGCTGCTGGTGCACGCGCAGGCTGGCTGTTCTACGGCGCACTTGCGATGAGCTTGCTTCCGTTGTTAGCAGCGAAATTGGTTCCGCTCGTATCGCCCAAAAGTCAGGTTGGTTTTCTGGGGATCTCCTACGTTACGTTTCGAGCGCTCGATATCGTGTTTTGCCTGCGAGACCGGGTGATCGCTGTACCGGAGACGCTCGATCTGTTGATGTTCTTATTTTTCTTTCCAACTATTTCTGCCGGCCCGATCGATCGATATCGGCGTTTTCTACCCGACTGGAAAAGAAAACGAACACGCGCTGAGTTCCTTAGCGATCTCGACGGCGCGATGCACCGTTTTTTTCGCGGATTATTTTACAAATTCATAATCGCGGCGCTGATCAAACAACACTGGCTGGAGCCGGCGGCGCGCAGCGGGAGCTTCGGTGCGCTGCTCAGTTATATGTATGCTTACAGTTTCTATTTGTTCTTCGATTTTGCAGGGTACAGCGCCTTTGCCATTAGCCTGAGTTATCTCTTTGGTATTCACACTCCCGAAAATTTCGACCGGCCGTTTCTGGCCAGAAACATCCGTGATTTTTGGAACCGCTGGCACATCACGCTTTCGTTCTGGTTTCGCGATCACGTTTACATGCGTTTCCTCCTTGCCGCCGCGCGCGGCAAATGGTTTCGAAGCATGGATACAGCTGCGATTCTTGGATATTTTCTTGCATTCGGATTAATGGGTTTGTGGCATGGGATCGAGCCGCACTACATTCTTTACGGGTTTTATCAGGGGACGCTGCTCTCAGGGTTCCACATTTTTTCCAGTTGGAATAAGGCGCACCGTTATTGGCGCGACGGCCTGCTTTCAAACGCATTAGCTATTTTCATAACGTTCCATTTGGTTTGCTTTGGTCTCCTCATTTTTTCCGGGCGCATCGGTGCCCCGCCGCCGCAGCATTATTTAGCTGAAATCCAGGGGGTTAATTGCAACGCGATTTCTGGCTGGGTCTGGGACAAGTACAAGCCAAAGGCACCGGTTTTAGTTGAACTCTGGGATGGCGATCACTTTCTGACGAATATCTCGGCGGATCAGTTCCGGCAGGACCTCTTGGACGCAGGTTACGGAAATGGGCGGCACGCGTTTCGTTTGCCAACGCCGCCGCAAATCAAAGATGGTCAGTCGCACTCGATCCGCCTCAGAGTCGCGGACGCAAGAAGCGATTTGGCAAGTATACAGAGCGTAGTCGCCTGTCCGTGAGGTTAACGAAATCGAGCAACCCTCGTCAGCTGCTCGCTTGCTGTATTAGAAGTACTCAATTCCCGTAGATCGCCGCCCGCTTCATCGGCACTTCTTCGTGCGGAGCCACCTCATATTCGCGTTTCGGGACGCCCATCAGCCAATGGTCAAACCAGGCGACGATGTGCTGCAAGCGCTCAAGGCGATGCCATGGCTGCCCCGAACGCGAAAGCTCGTGCGATTCATTGGGGAAACGCACCATTACCGTGGGAATCTTGCGGAATTTCAGAGCGCGGAACATTTGCTCGCCGCCGGCGCCGGGTGGCGTCCGATAATCGGTTTCGCCGAGAATAAACATCATCGGAGTCTTCACCGTGTTTATATAACTGATCGGTGACCGAGTCCGATACTCGTCCGAATCTTCGAATGGCGGCGCTTTAAACCAGTTCGGTTGGAAGAGTGTAAAGTCCCCCGAGTACCACCAATCTTCCCAACTGGCGATGTCACGCTGCGCCACGGCTGCAGCAAAGCGGTTCGTTTGGCCCACCACCCAATTCGTCAGCAACCCGCCACCACTTCCGCCGGTCACGCCGAGTTTTTTATCGTCGATGTAACCGCGTTTGATCGCTTCATCCACGCCGGCCATCAGATCTTTGTAATCTTCCCCCGGATAATGATACTGAATGATGTTGCCAAATTCCTCGCCATAGCTGGTGCTCCCGCGTGGATTTGGGTAAAGCACCACGTAGCCTTTGGCTGCCATCCACTGAAACTCGTGATCGAAGATGTAACCGTAAGCCGTGTGCGGTCCGCCATGAATGTTCAGAATCAATGGATATTTCTTATGCGCATCGAAATCGGGTGGCTTTTGCAACCAGGCTTGGATGTGTTTGCCATCAAAGGTGTCGTACCAAATCTCTTCCGGCTCGGTCAGATTCAGTTTGGAGAACAGCTCGTCGTTCATGTGCGTCAGTTGCTTGGGCGACGCGGCCGACGTTGTGCGATCGAGGCCAAAAAGGTCATTGATGCGCGTTGGTGTCGAAACGACGTAAATCAACTTGGAAGTGTTAGGCGTGGCGCGGAAAATCATCACGCCCTGATTTCCAGAAGTGAGATCCTGCACTGCACCGGTTTTGACGGGGTCAGTGCCCGCGGCTGTTGCGTCGAACAACGCGAGATTTGCCTTTCCTTCCTTCGCGTAAACTTCGATCAGGCCTTTTCCATCTGCCGTCCAGATCGGCGTGTTTCGGCCGCGCGCGCGAGGCGGCGCGCTGTCTGCGATCAAAAAACCGCCGACGTCCAAATCAAGATTGGCGGTCAGGTTCCGCGGCTTGGCGTTCGGTAAAAGATCGAGGACCCACAGGTCCGGTTCCGTATATGAATTGATCGGCTGCGTGGTCGAGGCGATAAACGCAATCCGTTTGCCATCGGGGCTGAGTGACAACACGCCTGAGTCTGGACCTAACTGAGTGTTCAGATCGATCGTAGTAATCTTTACCGGTTTGCCGCCAGCCGCCGCGACCGAATAAAGATCAGTCCTCGGCAGTTCATAGTACGGTTCATCGATCCGAGTCGATGTGAAATAAATTTGCGATCCGTCCTTGGACCAAATCGCATTTTCCTCATCGAATCGGCCCGTAGTGAGTTGACGTGGTTTCACTTTTTCTTCGGCACTATGCGGCGCGGTCACGATCCAGATGTGTGTCGGGTGCTTTGGATCGGCGTAGCCTTCATTGTCTTGCCGATAGACCGCACGCGTGATCACATGGATGTCGCTTTCGTGTTCAGTTGTAGCCGGGGGC
>QHMR01000045.1 GCA_003217875.1 Verrucomicrobiota bacterium | reverse complement strand
CATTTATCATGACGTGGAAGGAATGGAACATCACATCAGCCCGCCAACCTTGCGCGCAATCCAGGCTCTGACCGCGCAATTACGGCGGCGCCCGGCGCTACGCGCCAAATTGGAAGCGGCAATCGCCTAGAGTAGTGGCACAGGCGCCGCTACAGACTACAGTTAAGCTCGACAATCGCTCCGGGACGACAACGAATCGTCAGCGTAATTGGGCGGCAACAGACGGCGCAATCCTCGATCAGGGTTTGTTCCGGCTGCGAAGTATCGATCTGGATCGGAAAAATTTCGCCGCAGTGTGGGCAGGTGATTTCGGTCTTCGTGATAAGGTCCATGTTGTAGCCACGTCCCCGCGACCGTAACAGCGCGCAGCGCCATATCTACTGGGCACTCGATTTTGTCACGGAAAGAGATTCTTCGTCGGCAACGTCGCTCAATTTCTTAAAGTGGAGCTGATTCACGCGGCGGCCATCCGTTTGCGAGACCGTGACGAGGTAGTTGCCGATCTTATCCTGTTCACCTTGTTTCGGGAGATGAACGAGCAAATGAGTGACGTACCCGCCGATAGTGCTTACGTCCGCGCTCTCCAGCTCAAGCTTGGCGAGCTCGTTCAGCTCATAAAGTCCGAGCGCACCGTCCACGCTGAATTCGTTCGCGTTGATCTTCCGAAATTCTTCCTTTTCGAAATCGAACTCGTCCTGAATATCGCCAACTAGCTCCTCAAGGACATTCTCCAGCGTCACCATGCCAACCGTTCCTCCAAACTCATCCACCACCAGTGCAAGATGCGCGTGCTTACCCAGGAATAGTTTGAGCAATTTTTCAAGCGGCATCATCTCCGGCACGGGAATCAAATCGCGTTTGATCTTCAATAGATCAGGTTGCGGGTCGCGCATCATTGGAAGCAGTTCCTTGATATGTATGAGGCCGACTGTGTTATCGAGATTTTCGCGGCTCAGGGGAAATCGAGTGTGCCGAGATTCGATCGCCTTTTTCACGTTGGTCTCGAAGTCGTCTTCGAGGTCGAGATAAACGATTTCACCGCGCGGCGTCATAATATCGCGCACGACGCGGTCGCGCAGGTCGAGCACGTTAAAGACAAGTTCACGGCCGAGGGGCGTAACCTCCGCGGACTTTTCGCTTTCCCGCACAATCAATCGCAGCTCTTCCTCGCTATGGGCCAGCTCTCCTTCGGCGATTGGTTCTACATGGAGAACGTGACTAAGGACCCAGTTGCTCGCGGCGTTTAGGAACGAGATCGCTGGCTTAAAAATCGCGTAAAACCATCGTAGCGGCGCGCTCACAAATAACGCAGCAGGCATGGCCTTACGGATGGCGAGAATTTTGGGGGCCTGTTCTCCCAGAACAATGTGCAAAAACGTGATGGCCGAAAATGCCAGTGCGAAGGAGATCGATTTAATCACCGGCGGCGATTCAATTCCTGCGAGAACGAAAAATGGCTGAAGCATTCGCGCGAGGAAAGGTTCTCCCAGCCAACCAAGCCCGAGACTTGCTGCAGTAATCCCAACCTGACAGGCAGAGAGATAGGCATTTAGGTTGTTCTTAACTTGTTTTACCAGTGCAGCTCGCTTGATGCCTTCAGCAGCCAGCGTGTTGAGCTGAGAATCGCGGATCTTGACAAGCGCAAATTCGGCTACAACGAAGAATGCGTTCAGCAATACCAGCGCCATCACTACCGCCAACTTGTCAAGGTTGTTGGCAATAAAAACAGCGGGGAGATGTTCATTGCTCGGACGCGCAGTGTGGCATCCGAAATCAAGTATCGGTCCTAATTTACCAACTGGACTTGGTCACGCCGGGGATGAGCCCTTGCGAAGCCAATTCACGAAAAGTAAGGCGCGACATTTTGAACCGGCGAATAAAAGCGCGCCGGCGACCGGTGACTTCGCACCGATTCACCACACGCGTGGGGCTGGCGTTACGCGGCAACTGCGCGAGCGCAGCATAGTCTTTTTTCGCCTTTAGCTCCGCGCGGCGCGCGGCGTATTTTTTCACCGTTGCGCGCTTTCGCTCATTGCGATTAATCCAGGAAGTCTTGGCCATAAGAAGTGCTGACTATAATGCCGGCCTTACAGTTTGCAACGGGCGTGCAGCCGGTTTTATCCCAGAGCGCCTGCTCGGCGCCTTTGTTTGACGAGCGCGCTCGTCGATCGGCGGGCACCGGGTCGGCCAGCACCGCGTTTTTGCTTGAGGGATTGCGTCCGGTTCAGGCTGTCCTGCAATACCTTAACCAAATCAACAACGTTGGTTGGCGCTGGAGGGGCTGGCGCTTTCGCAGTGATTTCCTTGTGCTGCGCCTTTTGCTCGATGATTTCCATTAACGCCGTCCGGTATTCGTCTCGATATTTTTCCGGCTCCCAGGGAACGTTCATGCTCTCGATGAGCGCCTGCGCCATTTTCAATTCCCTGTCGCTGACGGCTGTGCTGGAACCGTTCTTCAAGATCTCGGCGCTCAAAATTTCGCTGGCAAAGTGCATCAGCTCCAAAATTAGGAACAACCCATCCGGTTTCACGGCCGCCAGATGTTCACGGTTGCTGATGACAACCTTGGCAATACCGATCTTGCCCGTCCCGCTGAGTGCCTTATGCAAAACTGCGTAGGCTTTTTCCCCACCCTTTTGCGGCTCCAGGAAATATGGTCTGTAGAAGAACTTCGGATCGACCTGTTCCAAGTCAACGAAGTCGGTGATGTCAATGGAATGCGTCGACTCGATTCGCACTTTTTCAAAGTCCTCATCCTTCATCACAACATAATTGCCGCGCTCATATTCGAAGCCTTTTACGATTTGATCGGCGGGGACTTCCTTCGAGTCGGCCTCCGCGATCTTTTTATATCTGATTGGGCTGAGATCGCTGGAACGAAGCTGCCGGAAGCTAAGCTTTTCCTCGCGTGTCGCCGGATAAACCGCCACCGGAATGTAAACCAGTCCGAAGCTGATGCTGCCTTTCCAGATAGGTCGCATATGGGTTAAAGGAATGTCTTTCCCATAGCAGGCCAGTCCTGTCAATCACGTAGCCCTCGTTACCGCCCAACGGAATTGCCTTGCAACTTATCGAAACAGCTTGATCTTTGGGGCAGCGTATGAGCTTCCTCGCCAGCTTCATGAACTTGGCAGGGCCGGACCTAATTGTCATTCTGCTGATTATTCTGGTCCTATTCGGAGCCAAGAAGCTGCCGGAACTCGCCCGCGGAATGGGCCAGGCGGTAAAGGAGTTTCAAAAAGCAAAGGACGAGTTCAGCGACGAGCTGCACAAGGCGGGAAAATCTGACACCGAAGTCGCGAAATCTGATGTGAAACCAGCGCAAGCGACCGTGGCGAGAACCGACACCCAAACTGCGACCACCGCGGCGCGGCCAGATCCAAATCAGGCAATTACTCCCGGAGACAAAGCCGATCAGGTTTAGCCGAAACCGAGACGCCAAAAGCCAGTTATTGTGCGCCGACAGGTTGACCGGGTGCGCTATTTACGGCAAAATCGCGGCTCATTTATGTCTGAGGAGGATTTGCGCACCCAAATTAAGGAAATGCTTGTGAAAAATCTGATGCTGCAAGTTACTCCTGAGCAGATCGGCGATGACCTGCCACTTTTTGGCCCAGATGGACTCGGCCTAGATTCTATTGACGCGCTCGAACTGGTGGTGAGCATGGAAAAAACATTTGGCGTCGGCGTGCCCAGCTCGGATGTAGCTGGGAAAGCGCTTCGGACAGTAAATACCATTCACGATTACATTCTCGAAAAACGAGCGGCAGCGGCGTAGGCTGTGGTGGCGACGCGACGGCGTCATCGATTCGACGTGAACATTCTCTACATAGAGAGTAGCCGCAGCTGGGGCGGCCAGGAGTATCGCACCTGCCTGGAGATTAACTGGCTCAATGCACATGGGCATCAGGCGTGGTTGGTGTGCAATCCAGGAAGTCAGGTTCACTCTAAAGCATCGGAACTCGGCACAAGAGTGGTAACGATGCCACTTCGGAGCCGCGTTGACCCGCTGTGTTCATGGCGGCTCTGGAGATTTTGCCGACGAAACAAAATTGATCTGCTCAAAACTTACAGCTCGAAAGATCATTGGCTCTGTCTACCCCTATACCTTTGTGGCATTCCGCTCAGCCGCGCGCGCTGTATCACGGACCCAATCGGCAACAAAGGTCGCGCATTTGTGTTCAAACACGGCTGTTCGCAAATCGTCGCCGACGCATCGGTGATCAAACGCCAACTGGTAGAGGAACATGGGGTTGATCCCGCCAAGATTAAGGTCATCGGTTCCGCTGTCGATTTGGAAAAGTTCAAGCCTCCTCGCCACGGGACGAAATTCCGGCATGAAATCGGCGTCGCCAACGACACTCCGCTTATTGGAAACGTGGGCATGATTCGGCCAGATAAAGGCCAGCTCGTTCTGGTCGAAGCGGCCCGCGTTGTTTTGCAAAATCGCCCCGATGCCCGCTTCGTCATCGTAGGTCAGGGCACCGGGATTTTGAAACGCGGCATCAATGTAAGGAACGCGATCGATCAGGCCGGATTGGCCGACAAAATTATCATGGCGGGATATCGCTGGGACACGCCCGACGTTTACGCGGCGTGCGACATGATTGTGATTGCTTCGCTACGGACCGAAGCATCTCCGATCGTCCTGCGTGAAGCCTTCGCCAGCGGCCGTCCCGTGATCGCGACAAACGTAGGAGACATTCCAGAGATAATTCAGAATCGCCAAAATGGTCTGCTCATTGAGCCGGGGGACAGTCAAGCGATGGCGGCCGCGATCATGGAATTTATTGATGATCCAAAACTGGCCGCGTACTGCGCAGCAAATGGTCTTCGCTATGCAACCGAGCATTTTTCATTTGACCAAATGATGGAGGCAAAGCTGCGCGCCGATCTTGCGCTGAGTCGAACAAATGCTGAAAGCAATCCGGCCGCTGGATGTATCAAGCCGCAAGCTTCGTCGCGACAATCGGCACCGGAGCTCCGCGGCTAGAAGGATATCAGGTCCTCGAGGATCTCGCGCATGTGCCGAATAGGCAGCGAATAATGCCCTGCGTCCGCAATGAAACGCGCATTACAGTTTGGCAATCGCTTTACGAGTTCTTCCGCCAAACGAACTGAAAAAGCTCGATCTTGGTTTCCGTGCCACAATCGAACCGGGACGCGCACATCTTCAAGGGCGAACCCCCACGGCTGCGCGTAAATCTGGGCGTCAGCCATTACTCCTTCAGCCGAAGCTCGCCATGCACGGCGTTGGCTTTCGAAGATAGCTTCGAAGGCCGCCGCGTCCCGTAAGCTTTCTGCGTCACACGGCCGCAGCAATAGCATTTTTAAAAGCAGAGGACGAAGACGAACGGGAGGCCGTAACGAGAGAACCGGCCGCGCCAGATAAAATAACGTTCGCAATAGCCGCGGTCGGGTTCCGTAGAATGCCAGCATCCAGCGGTAAAGCGGGAGCAATCCGCCGGAGTCCCCAAGTTCCGCGATGGGAGGAGCGCCACCGACTATTGCGATCGCACGCACGCGCTCCGGCAGTGCCACGGCAGTCGCATAAGCGTAGGGCGCGCCGCCGGAGATCCCTAGCATTCGAAAGTCGCGGATACCGAGATGGTCAACCATTCGTTCCACAAGGCGAGGCCAATCGGTCAACTTGCGATCGGGCTGCAAGCTTGAGGCACTAATGCCCGGTCGATCAGGTGAAACGATGCGAATACCGAGATCGCGCGCTGGTTCGTCTGTCAGGCGCGCCATAGTGCGTGAGCTTGGCCACCCGTGGCAAAATATCACCGGCACTCCATTCGCGTCGCCATATTCTTCAAAAGCAATGACCGCGTTGTTTTCGAGTTCAATCAAATTTTCCCGATGCATATCTCCAAAGATGAATCCCGGTTTTTTGCTGCTTGTATTGCAAGCGTCCAATCTGTAGTCCAAAGTGTAATGCGAACAAGACGCCATCGTCTTTCGAAGATTGGTTATGAATGATCACTCACAACCTCCCCCGGGAAAAATCTCGGTGCATGGCAACGGACTTGGCGCGCCGTCTCCGGAGGAGGTCGAAAAACGCGCAAGGGAAATTGCAATGATCGACGAGCGCAACCCTGATGAATTTACTGAGGCTGACTGGAAGCAGGCTCGCCGGGAATTGATGGGCGAAGAAAACCATACGCCTCCCGAGGAGACTCCCGATAATGCCGAGTTGACGGAAGAATGGGCCGTGGTCGCTAGCTCCAAAGGTCACCGAATGCCGCGGCCCGGTACCGAGGAAGAGGAAACTGTTGGGGAGCATTGTGTGATCGATGGCCTCGAGGAGGCTGCACACGACCAGATGCTCGAAGCGCGCCGGGAAGAAATCGAACAAGAAGGAGAGATTCTTTGAGCCTGGCCTCAACAGAGGCCGCCACTGAAATCATCGCGGCCAAGCGATCTGATTCTTATACAAGCACAGCGCGTGTTGAACGCTTGCTTGCTCGTTTCCATCAAATCAGAAATTTCACGAACGTTCTGTGCTTGGGGCTCGAACCAGAAGATTACGTCGTGCAATCGATGCCCGACGTTAGCCCGACCAAGTGGCACCTCGCTCATACCACCTGGTTTTTCGAGACATTTATTCTAAAAAAATTCCTCCCGGGATATCGCGCTGAAGTTCCAGAGTACGCTTATCTATTCAATTCCTACTACAACGCTGCCGGCGATATGCACCGGCGCGATCTACGTGGACTAATTTCGCGCCCGACAGTAAAGGAGGCACAGCGATACCGGGCATCGATCGACTCTCACATCGACGCCTTGCTTTCCAACATTGACGAAAAGTTACTGGATCAAGTCGAGCCAATTCTTGTGCTCGGGATTCATCATGAACAGCAACATCAGGAACTGCTCACTACGGACATCAAGCACGTATTCGCACAAAATCCGCTCTACCCCGTTTTTCGAAAGCCGAAAATTTCGGCGGAAAGCTCGGCGATTCCTCCCCAGCGCTTCATTGAGTTCGAACAGGCAACTGTCGCGATTGGCCACGACGGCCGCGGATTCGCTTATGACAACGAAGGACCACGACATCAAGCGCTGGTTCCCGCATTTTCACTCGCTTCACGGCCCGTGACGAACGGCGAATACATCGCGTTCATAGAAGACAATGGTTACACGCGGTCGGAATTTTGGTTGTCACTTGGATGGATGGCAGTGAACGAGCAACGCTGGCAAGCGCCGCTTTATTGGACGAAACGCGACGGCGCTTGGTGGAATTTCACATTATCAGGTTTTCGCCCCGTCAATAAATCCGAGCCGGTGACGCACGTGAGTTATTTCGAAGCCGATGCGTATGCGAACTGGGCGCGCGTGCGCCTACCGATAGAGTTCGAATGGGAACGCGCTGCATCGGAGTGCCCAATCGAAGGAAATTTTGTCGAAGGCGAAATCTTTCATCCCAGGCCCG
>QHMR01000044.1 GCA_003217875.1 Verrucomicrobiota bacterium | reverse complement strand
GCATCTGAATTTCAGGCATAAACAGAAGTGATGAGTGACAAGTGACGCGTGACCAGTTTTCTCATGCGTAGCAAACCTGCTTCACGGCTGACGCGAGTTTGTCTGCATTCGGAAGCACAGCTTGCTCGAGGCGCTCATTGTACGGCATTGGAACATCTTCCTGTGATACTCGAATGATCGGCGCGTCGAGCTCATCAAAAATGTTTTTCTGGATCCGATAACAAACTTCCGCACCCACTCCACAGAACGGATGATCCTGTTCGACAATCACAACTCGATGCGTCTTTGCCACTGAATCGAAAACCGCCTTTTCATCGAGTGGTTTAATGGAACGCAGATCGACAATCTCCGCCGAGATGTCTTCCTCTTCGAGTTGGGCCGCAACTTTGAGTGCCAGCGGAACAGTTTGTGAATAACAAATGATCGAGACATCGCTGCCTTCGCGTTTCACTTCCGCTTTCCCAAGCGGAATGAGCAGCTCCTCATCCGGAGGCTCGACCATTCCTTTCGAGCTGTAGAGCAATTCCGCTTCGAGAACGAGCACTGGATTATTGTCGCGCACGGCAGTTTTGAGTAACCCTTTTGCGTCGCGCGGCGTCGCCGGCGCGCAAACTTTCAGGCCGGGCACACTGGCGTAAAAATTCTCCGTGGCGTGTGAATGCGTGGCACCGAGCTGATGCGCGGGTCCGTTCGGGCCGCGAAATGTTATGGGAATATTGAACTGTCCGCCCGACATTGTGAACATGTTGGGCGCGTTGTTCACCACCTGATCAAACGCGACGAGCGAAAAACTGAACGTCATGAATTCAATGATTGGCCGTAACCCAACCATCGCGGCGCCGACACCCAGGCCCGCAAATCCGTTCTCGCTGATTGGGGTGTCGATGATTCGGCGTGGCCCGAAGCGCTCGAGCAACCCGTGGCTTACCTTGTAAGCGCCCTGATATTCCGCGACCTCTTCCCCCATCAGGAAAACATTGGGGTCACGATCGAGTTCTTCCGCAAGGGCTTCGTTAAGTGCCTGGCGATACGTGATTTCTCTCATTGCACTTCTTCTGTAGTGGCAGCCGTGTCTGCAGCAGATCGTTGGATTTTCGCAGGCGCCGCGCCTGCTTCTACAGCTCCGTTTGCATACGTATAATCGTAAAGCTTGTCGAGCGGGGGCTCAGGACTTTGCTCAGCAAATTTCACCGCGGCCATGACTGTTTCCTTTGCCTGCTTGTCGAGCCGATCAAATTGTTCATTAGTCAGTTTTCCCTCGCGCGTTAGTTGTGCACGCAAACGGGTGATTGGGTCATCAAGACGATACTTCTCCAACTCTTCCTTGGTTCGGTAACTTGCTGGATCTGACATTGAGTGGCCGCGATAGCGATAGGTTCGCGCTTCCAAGAATGCCGGATGCGGCTCTTTTCGGATTGAATCGGCAACCTCCGCAACCTTGTCGCGCACTTCGCGAAAGTTCATCCCGTCGACGATCTCTCCAGGGATATCGTACCCTTCGGCGCGGTCGATAATTTGCTTGAGTGACGTCGATCTTTTCACCGAAGTGCCCATCGCGAACAGGTTGTTTTCGCAGATGAAAACAATCGGCAATTTATACAACGCGGCCAGATTTAACGCTTCATGGAACGCGCCTTGATTGATGGCGCCGTCGCCAAAGAAGCAGAGCGTGACGCGGTCTTCGGCCCGGTACTTAATGGCAAACGCTAGTCCCACCGCCAGTGGAACGTGAGCAGCGACAATAGCGTGACCACCGTACATGTGGTGTTGCTTGTCGAAGAAATGCATCGAACCCCCCAACCCGCGCGAGCAGCCCGTTTCTTTCCCAAACAGTTCCGCCATGCACGCATTTGCACTGGTGCCGCGGGCAAGAGCATGGGCATGATCGCGGTAAGCGGTAATGATGTAGTCATCGTCGCGCACGGCAGCGACCGCGCCGGCCACGACTGCTTCCTGGCCGATGTAGAGGTGACAAAAACCGCCAATCTTCTGCGCTTGATACTGCTGGCTGGCGCGTTCCTCAAAACGCCGGATCAACAGCATCAGCGAGAGCATCTCGACTTCGTCGCGCTGCCCCACCGGCTGCATGGAGGTCATCCCGCAGCGGCTGGACGGAACCGCGAGGCGCGGGCTCCCGATCTCTCCCTGCTTTCCCCCACGTTCATACACACCACAAAAAACAACGTGAACAGAAGATCGCTGACGAGTGAGTTGCGGAAAAACATCCAGCTGGGTGTCGCGCTGTATTGAGGCAATCCTACCGTGAGCGATTGCACGAGTCCGGAGAAGTTTTTGGCGTAACCCGGGTCGGCCAACCAAGAAAACGCATTCGTGATTGCGTAGAACAATGCCGATCCAACAATAGAAGCCGGCAAAAGCGTCTTTAGCGAAGCTCGATTCTGCAAAAGAACTCCGATGCATCCAACCAGCGCGAGCGCTGCATAGCGAACGACAATTTGCGGATCTAACAATGGAGCGCCGTATCGAAAATTAATCACCGCGTCGGAAATAAACAGGGTCACCAGCGGCACGGAGAACTTATATTTCTTGGGGAAGTACGCAGCGCTGCAAAGCGCGATTGCCGCGAGCGGAGCGAAGTTTGAAAGCCAGCTCGCGCCAGAATGAATCAAGAGGCCCGTCGTGACCCGATAAACGACGGCCGAAAGAACGAGAAGAAGCGCGGGAATCATTCGACAGAATCTATCCGGCCGGTGCGATATGCAAAGGGCATTTACTTTGGCCGCGGCTCTGTAAAACGCGCGGCCACCTTTTGCAAACGTCAGCGCCGCGCACGGCAGAGCGACTACAGCGGATTATTTCGCAGCCCCTGCGAGCGCTTTGTTGAGCCGTGCTTTGCGACGATTTGCTGCGTTTCTATGGATGATTCCGCGCTTGGCAGCCTTGTCGATTGCCGAGATTAGCAGACGAATTTGATCCTTGCCGGCCACTTGCGCCGAACGCGCTCCCTTCTGCATCGTCCGTAAACCTGTTACAACGCTGCGATTGCGAAGTGTGCGTTTCACGCTCTGTCGGGCGCGCTTGGCGGCTGATGTTGTATTGGCCATTGCCAAAGATGTTGCGAACTGAACTCGCAGCGACGCTTTACAAGCGTTTCCCCAACGCAAGCTTTGTTTTTCGTCGCTCCGCAGCGAGTGCTCCACCTATTCGCATTTCTTCGACCGTCAGAGCGCCGGCAGTCTCGGTAGATCTAGCCTGACCTTGATTCTGAGTTGCGGTCTGCGCCTGTGGCTGGGTCTGCATTAGATGTTGAGGTGGTGCGGCTAGTGCGGTCGCCGCGACAACACTATCCGTGGCCAGTACGCGTGGTGCCTTTGCCGGTTTCGCCAGCGCAAGTCGACTTTGCATTTCGTTCTGAGGTTGTGCCGTCGCAGCAACCAGCGTCACGCTCGGTTGCACCGGTAGCGGTTTAGCTTTTGCCAATTTCGGAAGCCCGTCAGGAATGATCTGCACCACAGCGCCCAAAGGGACGCGATCGTACAGCTCTGCGACGTCGCTCGATTTCATCCGGATGCAGCCGTAACTGGCAGGCCGGCCGATCTTCTTCTCCTCCGGTGTCCCATGAATATAAATGCAACGTTGATATGCATGCGCGTTTTGAGCCTCAAGCCCGCGCAACCAGATGATGCGTGTAGTGATTGGGTCGCGACCAGGAGCGTTTGGCTGCAGGATTTCGCCGGTGGGCCGCCGGTTGTGGAAGACCGCGCCGACGGGTACGTTGTCACCGATCTTCTTCTCAACTGCCATGTAACCCAGAGGAGTTGTCATTCGTCCCCTGGCATCTCCCAAACCGAACATGGAGGTGGAGATCGGATACGTAGCCACTTTCCCGCCGTTCTGGACGAGCATAAGCTTTTGATCACGCACGCTAATGATAAGCTGACTGGTACTATCGACGGGTGCGACGGCTAAGGCGGACACAGCCGAAATCAGACTGAAAATAAAGGCCAAGGGACGAAGCATCCGCACCTTTTTAGCCGACAATTTCAATTTGTCACGCAGGAATTGCAGCAGCGGGGCGTGAGCTCTCAAAATTTATTCTCGACCAGCGACTGCCAAAAGAAGAGACGCAAACGTAAAGGAAACCCCCTTGGAACATCAGCAGGAACGGCACCGAAAGGAACTGGCCGTGCACAATGGCAAACACCACGAAGTAGCTGAAATAAATGGCAAAGGCCAATTCAGCGAGCGGAAGTGCTGACTTCAGCGGCCGGTACTTGCAGCCGCGCCATTTTTGCGATTTCCGTTCAATCCCGTACTTCGGCGTCCGCGTAAAATCGGATTTGTGATTGATTAGCGCTTCCAGCACCGCGCGCGCGTTATTCAGCGATAGACCAATTCCGAGGGCGAGCAGACATGGCAGAAGAAGAATCTCCCGCAGCCATGTGCGTGGATGCAACTCGCGCTGAGCGCAAATGTAGAAAACGGCTACCGAGACCGATGCTGCAAGAAAAACTGGAATGTCCACAAGGAAGGTGCGCAGCCAACCTCCCGGAGGCGCTCCGGCGGATGGATGCAAAAGCACACACAGAAATGCAAGGAGTAAGTATGCGAAGTTGGACATCAAATGCCCGGTGGCTTCGACCTTGATTGGAAACGGAAGCTGGCTGCGCCAGATCGTAGGCAACAATTTCTTGCACGTTTGGATCGAACCTTTAGTCCAGCGGTGCTGCTGGGACTTGAAGCCGTTCATATCGACCGGCAGCTCGGCTGGCGTAACAACATCTGCAAGATAGACAAATTTCCAGCCAGCAAGCTGGGCGCGATAGCTAAGGTCGAGGTCCTCGCATAGCGTATCTGCCTGCCAGCCTCCACTTTGTTCGATACAAGAACGCCGCCAGAGACCGGCGGTTCCGTTAAAGTTGAAAAAACGGCCGCTGCGGCTGCGGGCGGTTTGCTCAAGCAAAAGGTGTCCATCCAAAAAGATCGCCTGCATGCGCGTGAGCAAAGAATACCCACGATTCAAATGGCCCCAGCGAGTCTGGATCATCCCTACTTTTGGATCAGTAAAGAAATGGTAGGTACGTCTAAGCAGATCTTTCTCCGGGACGAAATCAGCGTCGAGGATACAAAGGAATTCTCCTTCCGCAGCGTGGAGTCCTGCCGACAAGGCGCCGGCCTTGAATCCTGTGCGATCAACTCGATGAATAAGCTGAACATTAAAGCCACGCTGGCGCAGTTCTTCCGCGCACGCGGCGGTGATCTCGCGAGTCTCGTCGGTTGAGTCGTCCAGCACCTGAATTTGCAGAAGCTCCCCCGGATAATCCAGTTCGCTCACGGAACGAAGCAACCGCTCGGCGACGTACACCTCGTTGAAGATCGGCAACTGCATCGTCACCTTGGGCAGTTGTTCAAAATGGTGAGGCGGCACCGGCGCGCGCTTCCGGTTTTTCAGATACAGGTAAATGATGAAATAGCGATGGATCCCGTAAGCTGAAAGCCCGATAAGCACGCTCAGGTAGCAAACCGTCCAAATAATATGTCCGATGCTTCCTTGCATGGGAATTGCTAAAACCGCCAATCGTTGAGGCAGTAAGGGCGACATGATGCCGTTTCCAGCGGTTGCGTCAATCCAAAAATCGC
>QHMR01000123.1 GCA_003217875.1 Verrucomicrobiota bacterium | reverse complement strand
TGTGCTCCATATGTACGTCGATGCCTTGATGAACGCCATGATCTTGCAATGTGCGGATCATCTCGAGGCCAGTGCGATCGCCCACATGTGCCAGCCGCGGATACTTGTGCCCACCAAAATGTCTTTGCAGAATTCGCCCATCCTTCGTGCGATCGAAAACGGCGCCCCATGCTTCAAGCTCGCGCACGCGATCAGGTGCTTCCTTCGCGTGTAGTTCGGCCATGCGCCATTGGTTCACGTATTGCCCGCCGCGCATCGTATCGGCGAAATGCACTTTCCAATTATCGCGCTCATCGACGTTGGCTAGCGCCGCCGCAATTCCGCCCTCGGCCATCACGGTGTGCGCTTTGCCTAATAAGGATTTGCAAACCAGTCCGACACGAACACCCGCAGCAGAAGCTTCAATCGCGGCGCGCAACCCCGCGCCGCCTGCGCCAATCACCAACACATCGTGCTCGAAAGTTTCATAGTCGGGCATGGTCAAAAGTTAAAAACAGTTAGAAGCGTTACAAAGTTACGACGTTACAAAGACAAAGCCTTTTAACTTTGTAACATTTTTGACGAATCACTTGCGGCTACAGAAACCGCACATCGTGCCAGATTCCCATTGCGCACAGGCGCACGTAAAGATCCGTAAAGCCCACCCAAAACAAGCTCAGCCACGCCCACAGCATGTGGCGGCGATTAAAACAGGTCACGCACGCGTACGCGCGAAAGCATGTCGGCGCGCGGGAAAATTGGTCCAGAAATCCGCCAGCCAGATGTCGCAGCGAGTGACAGCCGAACGTGTAGCCACCCAGCAAAACGACGTTGATTGCTAGCACAATCGTGCCGATTCCAATTCCAAATCCATCGGGAAACCACAGTGCCTTCCAAACGTCGATTGATAGAACGATTAGAAAACAAAGCGCCAGATACAGAAAATATCGGTGCACGTTCTGCATGATGAGTGGGAAGGAACGCTCACCCCAGTAGCTGTTGCGCGGTTCACCGACAGTGCATGCCGGCGGATCGGCCCAGAACGCTTTGTAGTACGCGCCGCGGTAGTAGTAACAGGTAACGCGAAATCCAGCGGGCGCCCAAAGAACCAAAAGCGCAGGTGAGAACAGGAGCCAGCCTGGCCACCAGCCAGGTTTGGGTCCGAACCAACTGTGTGGCGAATCGCCGAAAATTTCCGGCGAATAAAACGGCGAGATGTAATTGCCGACGAAATAATTCCTGCCCTGAAACGCCGCCCACGTCGAATAAACGATAAAAACCGATAATCCGAGAAAGACGAGCAGCGGTTGCACCCACCAAATGTCGGCCCGCATCGTTTCGCCAAATGAACGGCGTGGTATCGCTGTCGCGCCGGTCATTCGCTACTGGCCCCTTCCACCGGCAGTTTCGCTTTTTTCCACGCCTCCCAACTCCCGGGCACATTCCAAAGCTCGTTGAATCCTTGCTTCTTTAAGATGCTTGTGGCGATGCTCGCGCGATAGCCGCTCCCGCAATAAACTGCCGTCGGCTTGTCGCGATCCAGCTCACCCATTCGCTTGCCAAGCTCTGGTACATAAATGTGAACCGCGCCGGGCACATGACCCTTTTTCCATTCACCGGGCGAACGCACATCGACGACCTGCAAGGCAGACTTTCGATCGTTCAGCTCGTGCACGCTCATCTGCCCGATTCCTTCCAGCGGAAACCCCGCTGCGTGCCAGGCTTTCATTCCGCCGATCAAATAGCCGACGAATTTAGTATATCCGGTCCGAACAAACAAACGCACGATTCTTTCGAGCTCTTCGTCATCCTCGAGCACGAGAAGAATCGGCTCTTCAGGATCGAGCATCCAACCTGCCCAGATAGAGAGAATGGGTGTGCCGCCGATGTTGAGCGCGCCTGTGATGTGACCGCCGCCAAACGCGAGCATGTTGCGCACGTCGACAAGGACACCAGCCTTTTTTTCGATCGCTTCCTTAAAAGCTTTGGGCCTAAGGGCTGGAACGCGTGGAAGATTTCCAAGAACTTTCGGCCCTTCCGCGTTCACTTTTTTCATGATCGGATAGTAATGCGGGACCGGGGGCGCGGTTTTAATCGCATAATCGGTGAAGCTTTTCGCATCAGTGAATTGCAGGAATTTATTGAATTTGCGCTCGTAACCGATCGTGCTGCTCAGCCGCGCACCGATATCGGCCCCGCATGGTGAGCCGGCGCCATGATTCGGATAAATCATCACGTGATCCGGCAGGTTCAGATAAAAATCCCGAAGCGTGCGGAATTGTTGTTCGGCGAGCTGCTTGGTGTGTTTTTCGCCTAACAAATCCGGGCGCCCCGCAGAAGAAACAAAAAGCGAATCTCCTGTGAGCACCGCCCACGGTTCGTCCGGATGATCAGCCTCAGCCAGCAAATAGGAAATGTGCTCTGGCGTGTGGCCCGGAGTATGCCGCGCCGTCACGAGCACTTCGCCAAATGTAAATCGATCGCCATCTTTTATCTTCTCCGGTGCAAATCCGTACTCTGCGCCGCCTTCTCCACTGGCGTAAATTTTGGCCGATTCAAGTCGCGCACAAAGTTCGCGCGAACCACTCATCAGGTCGGCGTGAATATGCGTCTCAAAAATGTGCGTGATGGCCACGCCGGCTTCACGCGCCGCCTCGATGTAAACATCGCAGTCCGCGCGAGGGTCAAACACAGCTGCGATTCCTTCATCGTCATCGCCGATCAGATAGGAAAGCTCTGCGATCCCTTCGGTTTGAATAGTTTTAAAAACTAGCGACACGAACGGACTTTACGGCAAAGCCGCGGCGCAGTTCAACAAGATCGGCAAACTGAGCTTCCCCGGAAATCAAAACATCACCGCACCTCTACCGCGATAGGCAGAAGATGATTGATCATGTAATTGCCGTGGTCGCGATCGCGCTGCGATGGTTGTGTTCGACCGAATGAATCGGTCGCGCGAGCGATTAGCGTTTGTTTGCCAGCCGCGGCAGGCGTTTGCCAATTGAATTCCCAAAGTTGCCATGCATTTGGTTTCGGTTCCCCGAGCAATTTCGCCTCACTCCATGTCGATGCGCCATCCGTGCTCAGTTCCACCTTTGCGATTTTGCCATCGCTTGTCCACGCAACACCCTGAACACACACGAGAGAATTTGCCGGAATAATCTCGTCTTGTGACGGCTTCGAGATTTGAGCTTTGACCTGCATTTTGGTCAGCGGCGTCAACTCAGCGATTGCCTCTCGCCGCTCCCAGTAGGCGTAATCAATCGTCTGATAATATCCGGTGAACGGTTGATCCGCGACGATAATGCGCTGGAGCCATTTGACGGATGCCATGGCGTACCAGCCGGGCACAATCGCGCGCACCGGAAATCCGTGTTCCGCCGGTAGATCGATGCCGTTCATTTTGTAAGCAAGCAACACGTCGCGCCGCGCTTTTTCCACAGGAATGCTGCGGGCAAATCTTAGCTCGCCAGGCGGACTCTTTGGATCTTCGAGCACGCCGCCATCCGCCCCTTCTAAAATTATCTCAGACGCGTTTGCTTTCACACCGGCTCGATCGAGCAGGATTGATAATGGCACCCCTGTCCATTCCGCTGTGCCGACCGCGCCGAGGCCCCATTGCACGCCTTTTACTTTCGGTTCGAGAAAACTTCGATTATTGCCGGCGCATTCCAGCGTCGCCGGGATCGTCTTCCATTCTAAGTCGAGCAGCTCTTCGTAATTGATGGCGAATGGCTTCTCAACCTCTCCTTCGATACGCAGCCACCATGCATCTCTATCGATCGAAGGAATTGGAAAATGTGTGCGAACGTAAAACGATTCAGTGGGCGTGATAAAGCTATCGAGCTTCTCAAATGGCGTTTCTAGGTTAAGCGGCGCTTCGCCGCGAATGATCCTGCCATCGCGCAATTTGATGTCACTTTCTTCCATGAAATCTTCGCAGGTCTCAACTCTACAACGCGGCGAGTTGCGCGTCACCTTCGGCCGCGCGCCGAGTATGATTCATTACGAAGAGCCTCCTTGACCGTTTAGCCCCAAAAGTCAATGCGCGGACAACGCGAAAGTCTTCATGCAACCATCAAAAAGCGGTTCAAGCTGCGCCTGGAACTCGGCGGGCGCAGTGCAGGTTACAATGATCTTTTTGTTGTCCGGCCCCTGGAAAAAATACATCGTCTGCGCGAGATCGACATCGTTCACCTTGTTTTGCAATTTTGCCTTGTAAGCCGGCGTGTTTGAGTCGGTCGTAAATTCCGTGCTTACAACCTTTGCTTTCACCGCGCTTTTCTTCACCGGTTGTATGTTTGCGTCCAGATAAGCGCGCAAAGTCCCGTCGTACGGTTCAACGGTCGTAACCATGTTGCTAAACAAGCCGCTCGATTTAGGCGCGGCAATCATCACTGCTTTGCACGGAGGCGCCGGTCTCCTTTCCCAACCTTGCGGAATGCGATGACTGTAGTCGTTTTCAGCGGACGTAAACGTCCCGCCAATCTTTTGAGGCGCTGGTATAGAGTAGCCGGAGGGTTCTGAGACGCCCTTGTTAAATTGCTTGATAACGAGAAACAATCACCACCAATGCGACAACCCCGATCAACACACGTAGAGCCGATTTCATGCAGGCGAATTTATCGCAAGGAACACCTTCGCCGCAACTTTCAGGATGGCCTGGTTCGCGGCGCTACTGATTCGGTGAAATGAAAACGACCTTGTGCGAAAATTTCTCGATGCCGGTTTGTTGAAATTCGTCGCCAGAACTCGATGCGCCATTCCCGGACCGCCTCTACATACGGCATGCGGCGCGCGGGCAAGCCTCCAGCTTCTTTGACGAGTTAAAGCGGCGCAACGTTTACAAGGTTGCGATCGCGTACGCGGTGATTGCGTGGTTGCTCGTTTAGGTCGCGACACGTCACCACTCTTTGAAATTTCCCGCTTGCTCGTGCATCTCTATCAGATTGCCCCGTTCATCGTAAACACGAGTCATAGCATCATGTGTCCGAAGTCTGACGCTCTTGCAGTCGGTGCCTGGTACGTCATCGATTTTCCACGTGCCGTTCTCGCGTCCCAGAATCACTCAAAGCCTGCAGTGAACGCTTTCTCCTGTGAACGTGACTTAAGTGGTCTCGAATCGTCCCAGTACGCGCCAGATTTTTCGGGCAACACACCCGGCTTTTCGCTAAAGCGTAAGGAATGGCGGAATACCAACCGGCATCGCACCGGCCGATCGCGCAGATGTTTCGTCGCACGGCGGGCGCGGCGACGAATTTGTGCGTGCGGCTCGGCATTCCTCCCGATGCGATTTCGTACTTGTCGATCCTGGCCGCGCTGATCGCGTCGGTGTGTTTTTGGCAATCGGGCAGAAATCCATGGCTGTTGATTGTCGGGCCGCTGTGCTGTTATCTGCGGCTTTGGTTCAACATGCTGGATGGCATGGTTGCGTTCGCGGCGGGCAAGACCAGCCTGCGCGGAGAGATTGTGAACGATCTGCCGGATCGAATTTCTGATGTGATTATTTTCGCCGGCTTGGCGCACAGCGGCCTGATGAATCCCGTGATTGGCTATTGGGCGGCGATCTTTTCTTTGCTCACTGCCTACGTGGGAATTTTCGGGCAAGCGATCGGCGGTCGGCGTGAGTTTGGAGGAATCATGTCAAAGCCGTGGCGGATGGTTACACTGAGCTTGGGAGCCTGGACGACGTTTGTTTATCAATCTCGCCAGATCGGCTTGCACGACCTGGGGAAGCTGACAATCCTCGATTGGACTTGCCTCGTCATAATCGCGGGGTGTTTGCAAACCATGATCGTTCGCTTGAAACGAATCATGGCCGCACTTCAAGATCGAGCGAGATGATTTCCCCGCGGACGGCGCTGCACGATCCGGTTTTTCGCGCGTACCTTATTATCGTTTCTGTTTCACTTGCGCTTGGCGGCGCGATTCTTGGTTTCCTTCGCTGGGGATTAAAGAAGGAGCTCGGCTCGATCTGGAAAACCTATCGTTCGTGGCTTGTTATGGCGTCGATTGGACTACTCGTCGTTTTTGCGGGGCGGGTCCCCGTCATTGTTGGGGTGATATTGCTTTCGACTTTTGGATTCAAGGAATTCGCACGCGCCTCCGGATTATATCGCGACCGGTGGATGGCGGGCGCCGTTTATGCGGGCATCGTTGCGGTCGGCATTGCAGCCTTGATGCCGCCTCCGCGCGGCGAAGGGCCCGGCGCGAGCTGGTATGGCTTCTTCATGGCCGTGCCGGTTTTCGTTATCGCATTGATCCTGCTTATTCCAATCCTGCGCAATCGCGCACGCGGCCAGTTGCAAAACATGTCGTTGAGCATCGTCGGTTTTATTTACATCGGCTGGATGTTTGGACATTTGGGTTTTCTCGCGAATCCGACGAATGCCTACGGATTTCTTTGTTACGTTATTTTTGCGACCGAATTGAATGACGTCAGTGCATTTACGTTTGGAAGATTGTTTGGACGGCATCCGCTTCGCAGCGAAATCAGTCCGAAGAAAACGTGGGAAGGCGCGCTTGGCAGTCTGGCGGTTTCGATGGTTTTGCCCTGGCTGCTGTGGTTCTCATTTCCATTTTTCGGCGCGAAGCAACTGGTTCTTACGGGCTTTATTGTCGAAATCGGCGGATTGCTCGGGGATCTTTCTATCAGCGTGATCAAGCGAGACATCGGAACCAAGGATATGGGGGCGGCAATACCCGGGCATGGGGGAATCTTGGATCGCATCGATAGTTTGATTTACGTTGCGCCGTTGTTCATGCACATGGTGAGATTTTACTACGGCTTGCGATGAAGACGCGGCATTACGATTGGGCATGCGACGTCGACCAACCATTGTTTGATCGCTTACGCCGATTTCCGCGCGAGCCCAACATGCTAGTTTACGGAGTGCGTGCGCTGGTCGCATTGATCATCCGCAGCTGGCTGCGCATCTATCACCGGTTTGAGATCATCGGGCACGAAAATCTTCGGACAAATCGCTCGCTTGTCATCGTGGCCAATCATTCCAGTCATCTCGACACGCTCTGCCTCCTTGCCGCGTTGCCTTTGCGCAAATTGCATCGCGCTTTTCCCGCCGCGGCCGCGGATTATTTTTTCCAAAGCGTGCCGCGCATCCTGGTCGCAGCGGTGGTCACGAATGCGCTCCCCTTTGCGCGACGAGTTCGCGTTCGCCGGAGCCTCTCCATCTGTTCGGAACTTCTCAGCAATCCCGAAAATATCCTGATCATCTTCCCGGAAGGCACGCGATCGAAAACAGGTGAGACCCGGGAATTTAAATCGGGAATCGGCGCGCTGGTCGCCGGGCGCGACGTCATGGTTCTGCCCTGCTATTTGCAGGGTGCTTTTAACGCGTGGCCGAAAGGCCGCCGTTTGCCGCGTCCCAAAAAAGTTCGACTCATTGTCGGTGCGCCTCGCAACTATTCGTCGCGCAACGCAAACAAGATCGACATGTGCACAATTGCAGCGGAATTGCATCGCGCCGTGAAAGAGTTGGGAGAAACCAATGGAAGCCATTGAGCAGGCGATGAAGAGTTGGGACGGCGCCGAGCTGTTCTATCGCGAATGGATTCCTCACGAAGCGACCGACAAGGCTATATTGCTCTTTCATCGCGGCCACGAGCACTCCGGCCGGTGGCAGGAAACAGTCGATCTGCTCGCGCTTACAGACATCGCCGTTTTTGCCTGGGACGCGCGCGGTCACGGGCGATCGCCGGGCGAACGCGGCGCCGCGAATAATTTTGCGGACGTGATCAGGGATGTGGACGCTTTTGCGCGCCATATTTCCGAGCGCTACGAGATTCCAATCGAGAACATGATCATTCTGGCTCACAGCCTTGCCGCGGTCAGTGTCGCGGCCTGGGTGCACGATTACGCGCCGCCGATTCGCGCAATGATTCTGGCCACCGCCGCGTTTCACGTGCAGCTTTACGTTCCCCTAGCCATTCCCCTTTTGCGAATGAAGCAAAGGCTGTTCGGCCCAGGCCAGGTGAAGAGTTACGTCGAATCGAAGCTTCTGACTCGGGACAAAAAGCAGGCCGCGCAATACGACGCCGATGCGCTTATCTTCCGGCAAATTGCGGTCAATGTTTTGCTTGACCTTTACGACGCGGCCAATCGATTGGTCGCGGACGCTGGCGCAATCCAAACACCGACGCTGATGATCGGCGCCGGTCACGATTGGGTCGTCAGGCTCAAGGCGCAGCGTCAATTTTTTGACCGCCTGTCGTCGCCGCTGAAGGAAATCGAGATTTATCCAGCCGCTTATCACGCCATCTTTCATGATCAAGATCGACATCTGGTTGTGGACCGCGTGCGTAAGTTCATTCGCGAACGCTTCGCCGAGCCGGCGACTCGCCCGTCGCTTTTAAACGCTGATCAGGTTGGCTACACCCGGGATGAATATGAGCGGCTAAAGTCGCGCGGCGGAATGAAGTTTGCCGTCGCACGCGCCGGACTGAAAGCGGCAGGCCGCTTGAGCCGCGGCGTAGATCTTGGCTGGCGAAGCGGCTTCGATTCGGGACTTTCGCTCGATTACGTTTACGAAAATAAGCCACGCGGTGCGTCAGGCGTCGGCCGTCTGATCGACAGGTCCTATCTCAACAGCATCGGCTGGCGCGGGATTCGGCAACGCAAGGCGAATCTTAAAAATGCGTTAAGGAAGGTAATCGAAAAGCTTCATCACCAAGAACTGCCCGTTCGCATTTTGGACATTGCTGCAGGAGCGGGCCGATATGTCATCGAAACGATGCACGAGCTTTCAGATATTTCGATAAGCGCCACCCTGCGCGATTACGAACAGGAGAATATCGATGCGGCGCAAGCTTTGGCGCAGGAATTCGGACTGGAAAATGTAACCGCGGAACGAGGCGACGCATTCGATCGCGATTCAATTGCCGCAATTGCGCCCCGCGCAACGATAGGAATCGTGTCGGGGCTTTACGAATTGTTTCCGCTAAATCAAGCGGTCCTGAATTCGCTACGCGGCCTTGCCGGAGCAATCGAGCCGGCCGGTTATTTGATTTACACGAATCAACCCTGGCATCCGCAGGTCGAGTTTATCGCGCGCGTTTTGCGTAATCGCGAGGGCCAGCCATGGATCATGCGCCGCCGAACGACGGCTGAAATAGACGAATTGGTGCGCGTGGCCGGTTTTCAAAAAGTGGCGATGGAAGTGGATCAGTGGGGAATGTTCACCGTCTCAATCGCACAGCGCCCGGAGCCTTGAGCATCGCGTGCAAGTCTCGCGGTTCAAAGCGTTCGCGGTTTCTGCGGGATTGTCAATCTTGTTTCTGGTCGTTTACGGCGGCTGCAACTGGATCACAGGGCAACGCGGTCACGTCGGCTCATTTTATTTTCAATGGGAGCGCGCCATCCCATTCGTTCCTTTCATGATTCTCCCCTACATGTCGATCGACTTCTTCTTCATCGCGGCTCCATTCCTTCTACGAACGGACGAGGAGCTGCAAATCTTTTCGCGGCGAGTCGTAGCCGCGATTCTCATTGCCGGTCTTTGCTTTCTGCTTTTCCCGCTGCGCTTCGCTTTTCCGCGTCCTCACGCGAGCGGATGGCTCGGCGCGATCTTCAATTGGTTTCGCGGAATGGATGCGCCCTTTAATCTTCTCCCGTCGCTGCACGCCGCGCTCCTGTTGCTCCTGGTCGATCTTTACGCGAGAAAACTTCACGGCGTTTTCTTTTTCGCCGTCATGCTTTGGTTCTTTCTCATCGGTCTCTCGCCATTGCTCACTTACCAGCACCACGTCATCGACATCGTCGGTGGTTTTGTTCTCGCGGGATATTGCTTCTATTTTTTTCGCGAGCCTCCGCTAACCGTGCCATTCGTCGTGAATCGCCGCATCGGTTCGTACTACGCAACGGGAGCGGCGGTGCTCTTGATCTTGGCCGCGATGTTCTGGCCGTGGGGCGCACTGCTTCTTTGGCCGACGATCGCCCTCGGCATCGTGGCGATTGGATACTTTGGAGCCGGTCCAATTGTTTTTCGGAAGACGAAAGGGAACTTGCCCTGGTGCACGCGGTTTGTGCTGGCGCCGTGTCTGCTCGGTCAATATTTCTCGCTGCTGTATTATCGCCGTCGATGCCGCTGTTGGGATGAAGTGACACCACGAATTTGGATCGGCGGCAAACTGCGCGACGGTGACGCGACCAAAGCTTTACGGTCCGGCGTGGCTTCAGTGCTCGATTTGAGCGCCGAGTTTTCCGAGGCGAAACCGTTTCGCGAAATCAATTATCGAAACATCCCCGTCCTGGATTTGACTGCTCCCACCCAGGCGCAGCTCGCGGAGATGGGCGAATTCATCGGCAATCAAGCTCGAAACCATGTCATCTATGTTCACTGTAAGATCGGTTATTCGCGAAGCGCGGCCGCGGTCGCCGCCTATTTAATAATGAGTGGCAAAGCGAATACCGCGAAAGAAGCCCTCGCCATCATTCGCCGCGTTCGACCGTCCGTTGTCATTCGGCCCGAGGTGATCTCCGCCTTGTCCGAATTTGAACCTCGACTTCGCCCTTCGCCCGTTGGTGCGGATTCTTTCTTTCTCGCCTCAGATGGTGGCGTTCGTTCATAATCGCGGGAATCCTATGAGCTATAACGAACTGATTCAGCTTTACTTCGAGCGCTCGAACGCGATGCAGCAATACTGGAACCTCTACGTCATCATCGTTGGCGGTGTCCTCGCGTTTTCCTCTCTGCGCAAACAACCCGCCGCCGTTACCACCGCGCTGGTCTGTATTCTATTCGGCCTATTCGCTTATAAGAATATCGATGCCATGAAAGATACGACCGCGCAACGCTTTGCTGCCGTTGAAGCGATCAAACAATTTGATTCTGGGAGTATCACCGCCACTGCCTCGACCCAAGTGCGCGGCCTGCTCGAGCCAACTCTTACGCCCGCTACGTTTGGAAGCGTAAAGGCCACGCACATCACCAGCGACCTGCTTACCATCGCCGCACTTTGCGCGATGGAGCTTCGAAGAAGAAGGCTCAAAGCAACTCCCAGCACGTCCTGACGCGCGCTAGATCTTTGCGCAGTGCGCCTTCCACCAGCACGCCACAGTAAACACGGGCTGTGTTGCTGTGAACTCTTCAGTAACGCTGGGCTATCGCCGGCGCCACGCTGACCGGCTCTTTGAAATCGCTTGCGTGCTCGTGTGTCTCGATCACCTTGCCCGCTTCATCAAAACCTCGAACACGAGATCATTGCGATCCACTGAAAAACATCGCGGAGCTTTGCGGTCGGTTTGCCATACTACTGATAAATAAAAAGCCGCACGGTTCGGAAACCATGCGGCTTTTATTCTTAATATCGCAGCCGCGCAGGCTCAGTCTAGAACGACCACGTGATCAACCATGCGCAAATCGCCCGTGTTTACGTAATAAACACGCATTCGTGTCCCGGGCTTGATCGCGGTTTGAACGACTTCGCCGGCCTTGTTCAAAACGTGACCAGGTCCGTTGAGGGCATAACTACTCGGATTATTCGAGCCATCCTCACGAACGATGAGCGTTTTGACAGGCTGATAGCTAGTTGCTGCGCCTTCCTTGGTCGTCAGTTTGAGGGCCGTTCCTGTTACTGTTATTGGTTCTGTGGTTGTTTGTTGTTTATGCGTCGAACTCGTCTGCGCAAATGCCAGCAGGGCAATTAGCGTGAAGATAAGAGTGATAATTGTTTTTTTCATGATGCCTCCATCTTTGTGTTAGTGGTTAAACAATGTTTCACTGGGCAAATTCTGAAGCTGGTTTGAATTGAACAAGAGCCACTTCGTGTTTTTGCCACAGCCCACTTTCGCTTCCCTCGCAGAGCAAAGGAGTTGCCTTACATAATTGAGACCATTTGCGATCAACTGATCACGTTTCGATTTTTGTCGACGCGCCTCATTAAAGCTGGGCAGCGTTGCCTTGAATCAGGATCTTGTCAGTGACTTGTTTCGTCGACACCTCTGCGATTCTGGCGAATGCTTTGGAGATGGGCGGGAGTCGGCTGCCGATTTGGGTTCAACCATTTCCTGCGTTGCAACCTCGATTGTAGGCAAGGCGACGCAGTTTCTCAGGAATCGTGCCCCCCCGGTGGATGTTTACAGTTAAGACTGAAACACCGAGGAAGGGCTAATATAGTCCCAGCGTCTCGACCGTCGCTTCATCAATGGCTCCGGTAATTTGCAAGCCGTAATCGCGCTGGAAATTCGCAAGGGCCGCTCGCGTTTCAAGGCTTAACGAGCCTGTTATTGCTCCAAAATAGTAGCCTGCATCTTGCAAGGCGGTCTGGACGTTCGCGATTACCTCGTCGGGGAGTAGATTACTGTAAGTATAGATCGGCCCATCGTAATCGTAATAGCTGTTGAGAGGATCGTAGCCATAGGCCGGATACCAGTAGCTTCCGTCCAGAAAATAGTATCCGATGCTGACGAAAACGATCGCGTCACAATGATCGTGCCACCAGTTGCGATCATGCCACTCGTGCCAATGACGGCGGAATGCATCGGCATAGCTGGGTTGATCATTTCTGTTGCGCCATTTTTTTGTTGCCAGGTCTTTTGGTGCTTCGCGCGTCTCTAACTGAGGTCCCGCCGCCGGATCGTGGGTCGTGACATGTCGTTGGGCATCTATCGCAGCGAGTGTTCGATTCTCAGTTCTGAAGCCGCGTCGATCGCGCATTGTCGCCAAAGTGCGCAATTCGCTTTCACGTATTGCTGGATCAAGGGTGATTGGTTGCTGAGTTCCGAAGCCGCGCCGTTCATGGATTGCTGGCAAAGTGCGCGATTCTCTCGCACGTGTCGCTCGATCAAGCGTGATCGCTTGTTCGGCCACCCGCGCACTCTGCTGAGTCCTGAACGCTGCAAACGTGGGATTCAAAGTCCGCGTTGGCGGCGAATAATTCCGCTGCAGATTCGCTCCCGGCTGAGCGACGACGCGAGGCGCGGATGAGCCGACAATGCGAGGGTTGAAACCCGTTGGTCTTGGGGCGACATGCGCTGCCATTGACGTGTTCGCAATCGGCCTAGCCACTGGCGCGCTACGACTAGTCACCGCGCGCGAAGAAACATTTTGCACGCTCGGGTTGATTACTTGTCCAGCAACGCTAGGAATGCTTGCCGCGAAAGCCGCGATTAGGCAAAAGGTCAAAAATTTAGACTGTTTCATCAGGTGCTCCGCCCAATTCAACATCACAAATGTCTCTTTGTTGCAAACTTTGGTTTTTAACTTGTTGCAACCGAATCGCTTTCGAGATTGGATGCCGGGACTGTTCATCGCAAAAATCCACCTGGCAGGTTGCAATCCGCGATCTGAAATTTACAATCTGAGATCATTTGCTGGGGTCTTAGCTCAGTTGGTAGAGCGCCTCAATGGCATTAATGGCCGGTCGATATTCTCAAATAATCCCGACTCGCTCTAACGCGCTCAATCATAGGTAAACGGCCAAATTCGCGTCGTCCCAAATTGTGCTCAAGTACGCTTAAAAAATTCCATGAGTGGATAAAACGGTGGATAAAGACGCCAAACCGGGTAGAGCGCCTCACGTGTTTTGACTGGCTCTCCCGCCTTTCAATTTGTGCGCTTGCTTTCCAAACAACGATTTCCCCCGCTTTGCCAAGAATGCGCTAGAATGCGCATTGATTGGCAGACGGTAAATGATGCGGCCTTATGACATCGCCGATTCCAGCACATGTTTACGAAGTGCGGCGACGTATCTCACGTGAGTGGCTTAGACTTCTTTTGTTCGTTGAAATTGGCCTAATCGCCACGTAATAAGCCTGTTTATCCGTATTCTTATTCGGGAAACGTGTTCATTAATTTAGGCTCGAATCTCTGTCGCACTCCCGCTAAATTCGGCACAATTCGCGCCGTGCAGCCTTTTAATCGCTTTCCCCTCGCAACGGCAAGAAATAGATCGCAAGATGCAGTCTAATTCTCGTTAGGTGTGAGGACAGTCGTTGGTTCGCGATGCCACAGCTGATGATGAGATTGCTGACCATCTTTGGTCAACAGCGACTGTGTCGCCAGAGGTGCTGGGCGCAAGACTTGCGCGCGTCACCGTTGCCGATGTGCCGGGGGATCTACGTCCCGACTTTCAGCGATTGTACGGAAAAAGCGTTCCGCCAGATCGGCTCGTCTTCGATGTTTTGGAGGCAGATGTTGCACGGGCATTTGCTGAAAGGGCCTAACCATGCGATGCAGACATGTGGTTAGGTCAAGGATAACTGCGTAACACATAAAGTTTCTTCTGCACGAAGTCCGCTCTGTTGTTGTAGCCGAAGGCAGTGAGAGCAGCGGGGCCGATTTCAGTGGCGAACTTGCTGAGCTTTGTCTGGAGTGTGTCGAGTCGTTCGAGTGTGCCGATCGCGTGTCCCATCATCACGTGCCAAAGCGCGACGCAGAGCTTTCGCGCGACGGCGACGGCCGCTTTGTTTCGTCCGCGCCGTGCTGCTACTGCCAGTCCCCACTTCTGCAGCGGATTATTTACTTCCAGGAGCTTCTTGCCTGATTGGATGAGTAAGGCGCGAAGCGCTCCTCTTCCATGCCGCTTGAGTGCTCCGCTGCCTTGAAAGTTGCCGCTCTGTGAGACGCTCGGGTTGAGGCCAAGGTAGGCGACCAGCTTTTTACTGTGTGTGAAGCGACGCACATCGCCCACCGCCGCTACCACCCCGTAAAGGGTAATCAGATTGATGCCACAGAGTCGGCTCAATCGTAGCAGTGCTTCCTCGGCCACGATCTCCTGGGCCATGTGCCGGCGCAGCATAGTGCGACGCGCGCGCGCTGCCAAAAGGCTCCCGTGCAATTGTTGCAGCAACATCCTGCGCGCCGGCGTCCACTCCCGCACTTTGAGCAGACGTCCAATGGCGTAGGGATGGCATAAGCGGAAGCCCTTCTCCAGACGCACACAATGTTCGTTCAACATCGAGCGCAGTTGTTGCTTGGCCCGGGTCGATTCCTTTACCACCGCCTGATACGCACTGAAGATCTCGCGCCGCTCCAGAGTCTTTTGATCTGGTTGCCACACGATGGGTGAGAGCGCGCTCAAATAGATCCGCGCAATCTTCACCGCATCGACTCGATCGTTCGCGCAGTACACCTTACCCACCTGCCCCGCACGATGACTGTCCAGGATCTCCACCTCCCGGCCGATCGCCCGCAGGCGCGCCCCCACCGCGAAGGCATTGCCGCTGGCTTCCAACACCAGCGTGTCTTCTGTGCTTGTGTGACGCAGCGCCCACTCTTCCAATCGCTCCAACTCGACCCGCGTTGAAGTGCTCGACACCACCGCGCTGGCCGGATCACGCCCTTCCACTACTGCTTCCGCGAAACTGTCCGGGTGCACATCGAGTCCCACCACTCGACCTTTGTTCTTCATCATGATATTCCTCCTGGTTGGTTGTTATGCTTCACTCTCTCGACCCAAGGCGTGGCTGGCTTCTGACGAACTCTCTTCACACGCAGACATCCGGAGCTGAGCTTCACCAAATAAAGTTGGCTCACTCCATGAGGGTTCATCCGTCAGACTCACTCAGCCTTCAATCGGGGAAGTCCCCACTGCATCGCTCGAGTCCTGCCGGTTCGTCTCGCGTTGGTCCTCTTTTGCAAGTCCCATCGCCCGATTATCAGAGCGTCCGGTCACGCCTCGCGTCGAGTCCACAAAACCACATTCCCTCAGCCAACGCACATTTACGAAATCCGCCCACGTAAGGATCATCGCGGCGTCGATCTAATCTTCGATGCGCTGCCATTCGGTTCCGCTGTGGTACACCAAGCCGGATGATGCCGTCGATTACGCGAAGTTTTTCAGCCGATCACATGATGCCGTCATTCGCGTTTACGATGATGCTGGCAATGTGATCCAGACGCACGAGGCAAGGGCGATTTCAAAGATTGGTGAATGCCTGCCCTTAAAGCTCGACGTCCGAGGATTCTTCGCCCAATCTGACCAAGGACTGTAGGACCGCCATGAGCAGAGATGAACCTTTTAGGACTGACTATGAGTTTTTGAAAGGAGTCGATTATATTTTTGTGTCCCTCGACCGGAATCTG
>QHMR01000043.1 GCA_003217875.1 Verrucomicrobiota bacterium | reverse complement strand
CCTCCGAAGAGGAGACGAAGTACAATGCCCGCGTGAAGTACTTGGGAAATCATCTTCGACAATCTCAGCAAAGCCGGATGGAGTTGGGGCTGCGTGTCAGCCGTGGATTCCAACAGGCGAACGATGAAAATAAGAGAAGGTGTTTCATAAGGACTTACTTGGCTGTAATCTGAGAAGGACTGTTAACGACGATCTGCGGTTTACCTTTATACAGGACGATCTTCCCAGAGACAGCGAGGGTTCGCCTTTCGTATTGCTGCGGGCGATAAAACTGCGCTGCGCTCGAGGCGGGGATGAAGGCCGTGAATGCTTGATTCGGGCCCATACTCAGGAAAATGTGGCCCCTGGCCGATTGATAAGCCCCATCGACCTTATCCTTTACTGTTGCTGTTTCGCCCACATGTTTCCCCGCTTCGACGGCCGTATAGACCGGTGGAGCTTGAGCAATCGCCAAATCAGCGAATGTAACAGCGGACAGCAAAATCAGTGTTTTCGCTTTCATGAACTTAGTAGATTGGGATCAACCATCTCGAATGTCGAGAATGAAAGGAGCGTCTGCTTCTGCTTGGCCCTCGGCGTAATCGGATAGGTCGAGGGCAATTCTTACCACTCTTTGAAATCACCGCCGTGCTCATGCATTTCAATAACGTTGCCAGTCGCATCGTACATGCGGATGACTGCATCATGTGAACAGCTGCGGAGCATCGCGTAGCCAATGGCATTTACGATCGCGTCCGGTTCGCCGTACCACAGCCGACCGAATGGCAGCGCATCAAAGAATGGATCGACGTCGCGATGATCTTTTCGGGGTCGGACTTCGTAAAGGGCGCCCCCCCCGATCAATGAAGGTGGCAAATCGCCCAGACTACACCGAATGCCTGAATGAGACCGCAACCAACCGCGACCCATGTAAGAATCAGAACTCGATTAGCAATCCTTCGATTGTCATCGGCGATACAAATGTCCAGAGCATCTCTCGCGTGAATTCCCCAATGCTCCTCGCGCTTCACAAATCGCAAAAAAGCACGTAACTCGTCAATTTTGGCAGTCCAGAGCCAATCATGAATCTCGTTCGGGGTAGTAGCGGCGAGACTTCCTTTGCAGTTTTACGCATAGTGGCGAAAGGATGAGTAGGGGTTGTGGCAAATGCAAGAGTTGTCACGTAGGAGGCCGCTACAATGGCACGGAGTCTGTGACCTTCCGACGGAACCGCCGGGAGGTTAGCAGCCTGCTAGAACACCCGGAATGCGCTGGTCGCTGCCCCTGAGTCTAAGAAGGCTCCACGGCGCAAACGTCGCTAAACGTCGTCACGGGACGGCGCTACCAGAAACGATTCATGGCCACAGAAAAACGTCATGTGCACTGCCGTATGATACTGCCTATCTGGTCATCAGAAAACGTGAGATAACGTGGTTTAGTCCCTCCTGAGTCGATTTTGCCTGGCTTGGAGCGGTTCTGAGTCAATCACGAAGGCAAAGCCGCAAAACGGGGAAAAGCGCCTAAATCTCGGTGTAAACGAGATCCTCTACCACTGAGCTAACCGCCAGTTTCGAGGCAGGTGATAAGTGATTAGTGAACGGTGATCAGTCAAGCAAAGCATTTTTCGTAGCTTGAACACGAATGAACCGAACCTGTTGACGCGTATCGCGGCAACGGAAAGCGTTTCGTTGTGCGTACGGGTGGAAAAGTAACGGCGTTTCTCGAACTCGAATCCGTGATTCACCGCCGCGGACACGGGGTGCTGTCGGCTGTAACGCTGAATTTTTGGAGTCCTTTCGCAAACAAGACGCGCACGAGAAACGGCTGACACGAAACAGTCCTAATGACAGGCCGGGAATAAGCTTTCCAATTGTTGGTTGATTAGGTTTCGGATTTTGTCTTCGGAAACAAACGCTGTGACTAACCTTGGCAGGTCGGAGTCCATGATCACCGAGTCGTCATTTACGCGGACCATGCCGGAAATCGTCGTACCAAAGAAACCCTTCTTGGCCTTGAAGGAGAAACGCATAACGTTGTCGGACCAGCTCTTGGACGGTTCTTCAATAGTGATGCCGCCGGGAACCTGGCGGCTCATTAAGTCGTCAAGAAAGCTATCGATCTTGTGAACTGCGTCTTCTTTACCCAAGTTATGGTTTCGTTCGATGTGCATAGCGGCACCGCTTGGCTAGGCGACTGACTTACTGGGAAGCTAGCCGCGCTCTTATTCCATCTTGAGCCGCTCGTAAGCGAGTGTGAGTTCCTCCATCGCCACGTCTGTGCCTTTAGCTTTCATCGGTCCACTAACGAATTTGATTATGCGTGCGCGGATCAGCTTCCAGGTCTGTACCACCGCGCGATGATCTTTACTCTGAAGCTGGATCGTGACGTCGCGAGTGGCCGCTTGGTTGCCGTTTCGGATATCGTTGAGCCAGTCAAAGAGGTTCATTGATCCAATCACGCCGCGCTTAAACGTGACATCGGTCGATTTGTTCAGGCCCGTGATTTTTCGGACACTGTTTTCCTTTTTATTCCGGCTGTGGAATTCCGGAACGGTGACTTCTATGCCGATGTTGCATTCTTGAAAGGCAGCCTGCGGGGCTCCGGTATCACCGGCGCCCAGCTCGACGAGAAAGTTAAATTTGCCGTAGGGATGGTTGCGCTTGCGGGTTGGCATGATCTGTCTCCTCGTTGAGGTTTGGTTTAATCGCAATGTTACCAAGAAACAGAACGCCAGCACGATGGAAAACTTTCATCACTTTTTGAATTCGCCCGCCGGTTCGTGCGTTTCGATCACGTTGCCCGCGTCATTGTAAACGTGAATGACGCCAACTATGTGAGTGGAAAAAATTACGGCAGGATTTTGCGGTTAGCTAATCCTGAAGCGATGATTGCGAAAGCTTTTGAACACGCGCTCCGGAGCTTATTGAGCCATTACGTGCGAATTAGTGTCTTTTGATCGAATTATCGTGCAACAGCTGCGCCGGAAACCGCCGGGCAACGCGGTAACTTCGTGCATCAGCGATGCATGACTTTCTCGCCTGGAGCCGATGCTTTGTTGTGCGCTGCGCGGCAAGGTGCCGCTCTTCGCGGCGCTGTTCACGAATTGTTCGGTCGACGAAAGCTTTAAAGCTGTGTTCAACTCGAGCTCGATCGAAGAGGTACAGTTTCGGCCAATTCATTGTTTCTACTCTGATCTCAACTGCACACACGCTTCGTATTGCGCTCGGCATCTGGATGTGCCGCGATCTGCCAGGAAGATGTGACGGTTACTTATGGATTGCTCAATCGTGAGCAATGACGCATGAATGTGTTTCCGCCATTGTCACAATGAGAGAGCAATACTTCGACGATTTGAAAGTGGGTAATCGGTTCAAATCTGAGCCGTTAAATGTGACCGAGAAGCATCTCATCGAGTTCGCCCACAAGTTTGATCCACAAATGTTTCATCTTAGCCGCAAGAGAGCCGAGCGAACAATTTTCAAAGGATTAATTGCCAGTGGCTGGCACACGGCGGCCATGACGATGCGGCTGTTTGTGCAAACATTGAACTTCGCCGAAGGCGCCATCGGCCTCGGGGTCGATGAATTGCGCTGGCCGAATGTGGTTCGGCCTGACGACGTGCTCACGGTTGAAACGGAGATTGTCGATTTGCGTCCGTCGCGTTCTCGACCGGGCTACGGGATTATTCGACTGCGCAATGTGACCACTAATCAGCGCGGCGAAATTGTCCAGACAATGCTCGCCAGCGCCATGGTGCCGAGGCGGGACCGTAGGGAAATTGTGTGAGTACCCGACGTGACGGCATTGATATTCACAGGCCGGCAGCCCGGATAGCTTCGTTAAAATCAGCAGGCAACGAAGCCTCAAAACTTCTCCATTCGCCAGTGCATGGATGACGAAACCCAAGCTTCCACGCATGCAACATTTGGCGATGGAAATTTTTGGCAAACCGCGGCGCGTAAATTTTATCGCCGAGCACGGGATGGCCGAGATGATGAAGATGCACGCGAATTTGATGAGTGCGCCCGCTATGCAGCCGGCATTCAACCAGACTTGCCTGATCGCTCGAGCGAATGACGCGATATTCCGTTTTGGCGGCGCGCCCACGCTTTGAGGACACGCTCATTCGTTTTCGTTGGACCGGATGTCTCCCGATATTTTCTTCGATTACGCCGGTCGGTTTTCGCAGTTTTCCCGCGACAAGCGCGAGATAGATCTTTTCCACTGTGCGCGCGGCGAACTGTTTGGATAGTTCGCGATGCGCGATGTCATTTTTGGCTACCACGAGACAGCCGCTTGTTTCCTTATCGAGACGGTGAACGATGCCGGGCCGTTCTTTTCCACCGATCCCTGATAAGGTCGTGCAGTGGCTGAGCAACGCATTGACCAAAGTGTGCTCACGCTGACCGGCGCCAGGATGAACTGTCAGGTCAGCCGGTTTGTTGATAACAATGAGATCGTCATCTTCAAAGAGAACATCGAGTGGAATCGGCTCCGGTCGCATCTCGATCTTCTCGAGCGGCGGCTCAATAAGATGAATCTTGTCACCGCCTCTGACGATTTGGCGTGGCCGGGTGGTTTGCTTGTTGAGCCGAATGAACCCACCGCGGATCAACTGCTGAAGGCGCGACCGGGAATATTCCGGAAGTTGCTTCGCCAAAAACTGATCAAGGCGCAGTCTCGCGTCGTTGGGCGACACGACAAACTCAATCGGCGTCGACTCTTTCAATATTTCGGAACTAGATCAGAGCACGAACATGAGCAAGCGTAAGAGTAGGAACAGCAAGTAGAGCGTGGATGAACGAATGCCGCGCCTGAGAGTCAGATTTTAGACGAATCATTGCCACAAGCGCCCTTTGGCACGATGTTTTCTGCGCATGACACAAAACCCGCCACCACCATCATTTCCTTCACCGGAAGAGCTCAAGGCCAAGATCACGGAGTTCATGAAACAGAACTTCGGCGATCGAGTCTCGGTGGCGACGTTTGCCGAGCCGGAGCCGGCGACAGCGGAAGAGGAGGAAAAGCCCGAGAAGGCCGACCAGAAGGAATTCGAATTCAATCTCCTGCCTCGAGACATCAAGGCGCACCTCGACCGGTTCGTCATTAAGCAGGAAGAGGCGAAGAAGGTTCTCGCGATCGCGGTTTGCGATCATTACAACCACGCGAATTATCTGCGCAGGCTTGAGAAAGAAGATGCCAGGCGCGCAGAGGAGATTGAATACATCAAACAAAATGTGATTTTGGTCGGACCGACCGGCGTCGGGAAAACATATCTGATCAAACACATCGCCGATCTGATTAAAGTCCCGTTTGTAAAAGCCGACGCAACGAAGTTTAGCGAGACCGGTTACGTCGGTGGTGACGTGGAAGATCTGGTGCGCGAGTTGGTGCACAAAGCTAATGGCGATGTGAACCTCGCGCAGTTTGGCATCATTTATATAGATGAGATCGACAAGATCGCCTCGGCTGGAAATTTGATTGGTCGCGATGTGAGCGGACGCGGCGTGCAGACCACGCTGTTGAAGTTAATGGAGGAAACAGAAGTGCCAGTCCGCAGTATGAACGATCTGCAGGCGCAACTACAGGCTGCGTTCGAATTTCAGCGGCGCGGCAAAGCAAGACGCGAGACGATCAACACTCGGCACATTCTGTTCGTGGTGAGTGGTGCGTTCGAAAAGTTGAAGGAACAGGTAGCACGGCGCGTCCGGCATGGTCAGATCGGATTCAGCGCGCAACCAATTCAGGTGATGGACAACGAATTGTTCCAACACGTGACGACGCAGGACTTTATGGAGTAC
>QHMR01000122.1 GCA_003217875.1 Verrucomicrobiota bacterium | reverse complement strand
TCTGTTCCGCGCGGCCGTGGGAATTGTCACGACCAGATCAACCGCTGTGCCATCCTGATGGTAGAGGGTTGACACGCCGGTGCCATTGTCACTGACCCAAATCGTGCCACCCGCCGAGGCTGCCATGCCCCACGGATTGACAAGGTTTGGATCGACGTGCTGCGCAACGCCGGGGATATCGGATTGGAAGTTTGTCCACGAATAGGTGTCCGCGCGCCCAGACGTGGCCGTTAGGATTGCCGCTGCCAACACGGGCAGAGCAATTTTTGTATAGGCATGAATCTTTTTCATAGGTTTTGGTGGTTGTTTTTTCTGCTGAGACAATCGCGCCAATCAGTTCTTCGTAGCGCATTAGAAAAGTAACGGGATTGTTACTTTTCAGAGCCGCAGGCGTGTTTAGGGACGGGACTGCGGCCGAGATGTCTCAACGGTGGGCCCGCGAGCGATCGTATAGCCGACGTGGCGGACGGTGTGAATCAGCGGAGGATTACCGATCTTTTTTCGCAGCCGCCCTATGAAAACTTCGACCAGCTTCGTGTCGTACTCATGCGCGTGTTCCCAAACGCGTTCGCATAGCTCCGTGCGCGTAAAGACACGGCCCGGCTCGCGCATCAGGACCTTCAGTAACATAAGCTCCCGCGGAGAAAGCTCGATTCGTCTCGCGCCGCGGTGAACATCATGAGTAGCCAGGTCCAGCGTGAGATCGCCGACCCGAAGGTTCAAAACCGGTTGTTCCGGGTAACGCCGCCCCAGCGCATTCACTCGTGCAACGAGTTCGCGCATAGCAAAGGGCTTTGGCAAATAATCGTCGGCGCCAAGTTGCAAGCCGGTAACACGCTCCTTCATCTCGCCACGGGCAGTCAGCATTAGCACGCGACTGGCCATATGTTGCGAACGCAAATGTCGCAGAACGTCAAACCCGTCCATCCCCGGCAGAATAATATCAAGCACGATCAGGTCGAAAGGCGTGTTGCTCACTTCGTCCAGAGCGGCTTCACCATCGTGAACCGCTTTCGGATCATGGCCGGCCTCAGTCAATGCAGAAGCAATTTGCCGCGCCACAGCAGCTTCGTCTTCGACGATCAGGATGCGCATGGGTCAGAAACGGATGGTAAATTGCGCGGCTAACAGATGATTGTCATCGCCGGGGCCAGTTGTCTCGTGTTGAAAACCATACTGCAATTTCAACTGCGTGTGTGGTGTAAAACGATAGGCTGCAGCGATGTCGATCCTGCCGAGGTCTTCAGCCCAGCGAACGTTCTGGCCGTAGCCATTACTGATATCGCCGAAGAGTTGTTGGTTCCAACGAAGCGCGCCAAAGAACTGCGGGGTAAATTTGTATTTCGCTTCGATGTAATAAGCGAATGTGTCTGCGTTTCCTACTCGCGGTACTTGGAAGCGCGCTTCGTAAAACTCGACCCATACTTGCAGATGGCGCCATGCAAAACTGGCATCCTGCCCAAGAACGAACTCACGATAATCATCGATATCACGTCCCGCCGGCAGCGTGGGTTCCGCTTCTTGCCGAAAATATGGGCCCTCACTCGCTGACAAACCAAAATTCCACGCCTCGTTAGGCCGGAAACCAACGCGCCCGCTGAAGGTCGGATTATCGAATCCTTGCTCAGTCACGTTCCAAGATTCCGGTCGCGACGACAACGACGCATTTTTCATTTCAACAGCGTAATCGAATTTCCCCAGCCGGCCGGATACAGAAACCCCGCTGGCATAACTGGGTCCCCAGATTACCGGATTGAATGCATACTTTTCGTAGTAGAAGGGGCCGTAGATAAAATCCAGTGGCGAAAGCGGGGCGGATTTGTCCTGAATTGGCGTGACGTTTTCATAAACTAGCGGCGCGTTGATGAACGGGTTCTCCCACGAAAGATGCCGGGGAACCCAATTGCCCACTACTGTGGCAAACTTACCGACCTGTACCGTCAACCGACCATCCTCCCATGGTGTAACGCGCAGCGCGTATTCATCGAGCCGCACCTGAGCGCCGTGATCACTCGGATCAAAACCGCGATCGAGCCGCGACTGCGCGAAGAAATAAATCTGTGACCCAATTTGGGCGTCGAGAAAAAGCGTCAATCGCGGATTGAAAAGAGTGTCGATGTCGCTGTTGATGAGGCCAGGCGCCGGCTGCTCGAAGTGATAGATTTCCAAATCAAGTGTGCCGCTTAATCGCGCACGAAGATTATCTTGAAAGGCAGAGAGCGTCAGCGCGCTGTCGAGCCGGTCGAGAGAATCATCGATATCGAACGCGCACGCTGTGCAAGCAAAAAGGCACAGGCTGAAAGTGTGCAACTTCATGCAACTCCATTAACACCGTCCACAGCTGAAAAGCGCACTTCAAACTCGGTCCAATCGTCTTCGGATCGGACCAAACGCAAATCGCCACCATGCAACCGGGCCAGTTCGCGCGCCAAATTCAGACCAATTCCGTGACCCGACGCAGCCGAGGGGGTCGAACTGTGGTGAAACCGCTCGAAAATGTTTTCGCCGGGTGGGATTGTGCGGCCCGTATTCCCGACAGTCAGCACCACGTCCTTGCCGTTGCCACATGCACTGACCCGGATCCGCCCGCCAGGGCGATTGTACTTTCGTGCGTTCTCCAGGAGATTTTGCACGATGAGCGACGTGTAGCGTTTTTCGCCGGTTACAAACAGTCCGCGTGGAAATTCCTTCTCGATTTTTACGTCGAGCGAATCGGGAAGCGCGCCAAGATCGTCCAACCACTCGTCAACAAGCTGGCTGAGATTTACCGGCGTCGAGGCGATTTCAAGATGACCAGCGTCCATGCGCGACAACAGAAGCAAATCGTCGATGACGCCCGTCAAACGATGTGTTTGATGTAGCAAGGCGGACAACTCTTCGTAAACCTCCGGCTTTAAATCTTCGCGTGCTAGCAAGGATTCCAAACCGAGTCGAAAAACGGTGACCGGGCTTTTCAACTGATGCGAGGCGTCCGCAGAATATCTTGTGGATCGTTCCAGTTCCTCAGCAGTGGAAGCGAGGGCGGCTTCGGCGCGTTTTCGTTGTGTGCGATTCTCTTCCGAATCGAGCGCCAGCTTTTTCACCGGCATGGACAGCCTGAGCGCGACCAGATGGCTTGCAACGAACCCGCCTAACAAAAGCAACGCACCCGCGCCGCCAATTTGCCAACGGAGCCGATGCAGTTGTGCCAGCGAATAGCTCAAGGGATAAACGCAAATTTCGTAAGCAGGCGGGAATAGCGAAGCCGGGTTGAGCCGCTTATAAAACAAGAGCTGTGGCGCACCAGCAACATCGACGCGAAAGTAGTTTTCACCTTGGTCAGAATTAGCGAGCTCACCTGCCAATTTGTCATTCAGAGACGCCTGGGTGGATCTCGGAAGCGCCGGCAGATGCAGCTGGCCGTTGGCCCAGATGCCGCTCTTCATTCCCATGTATTTAGCTTCGAGCTCGAGTGGTTTGAATCCGATCACGAGCGCAGAAATCACATCGCCGGTGTCGGTAGAAAAGATCGGCACGGCTATCACTTCAACGATGGATCCATCACCGGCCTGGGTATTTTCCTGGATGTAACCGATTTGCTGCGTATCCGGCAATTTGTCCAAGGCGAGCTGCGCTTCGGTTTTGGCGTCCAGCTCTCCAACATTGTAAGGATTCAGCGGCTTAATGACCGCGCCTTTACTATCGAGGAAGCGATAAAATCTTGCGTGAAGCGATTGCGCCGCTTGCTCCGGGGGCGGCTCCTCCCCTTCCATTAGATCGCGCAACTCATCCTTTGCGCTCGGATACAATAGGTCGATTGCGTTGTCCTCGATGGCCGCGTGGATTCGCGACTTGGCCGCGAGCGCGTTGCAGCGATCCGCCAGCGCTGCGTGGCGTAATTCCTCGAGCTTGTGCAGCGAAGAAAGTTCACTCTGAAAAATCGCCTGCAAATTTCGCTCTGCATCGGCCGTCACCTTGCGCTGTGCCAGATAAAAACCGAGAGCGGTCAGCGTTGCTACGACGAGCATCATGGCGGTAAACAATCGGGTGCGAAAGCGCGCTATGCCTTTGTCTCGCGCTGGAACAGTAGAGCTCATGGGAAATCAACGTGGAGTGTTTGGCCGCTCTTCAACTCCACAGGTTTTTCCCGCGTGGTTCTGCTGTCGATCCACGCCTTGAGCGTGTAGTGACCCGCCGGAAGTCCGTTTAACCGGAAGTGCCCATTTGTGTCTGTCATCACAAAATACGGCGTATTCAAAACCAGAATTAATCCACGCATGTGTTCGTGAATGTCGCACCGAAGTATGACCAGGCCCGGCTTATCGAAGACTTGCGTCGGGATCGGTCGCTCATCTGGCCGATAACGCCCAAGATCAAAACGTTTGGCAGGCGAGTACGAAAAAATGTTGTGATAAGCGTCATCCAGATTTGGGAATTCAACCTTGGTCCCGAGCTGTATCGGCAGGATCGCTGGAATGAACGTCAAGTCCTTTTGCGCGACTTCTTTTGTCGGCAGCGAAGCTGGTTGCGGAAAGGAACCGTCCAGATAAACCACTGCCAGAGGCGGCTGGGTGGAAAGAACGCCGGCTTTGGTGACGATCTCATAGCGCTTCGCCTGAACCGGGGCCGAATGCGATTTTGGAAGTTCTACTCGTCCCTCGGCAGTGGCGCTAGCCAGAACCGTAGCGGGAAACAGCGCGCAAATCGCGTTCAACCATAGCAACCCCTGTCGGCGCATTTTCTCAGCAGTTTAGCAGGCGTTTGACCGAACGGAAAGTGCTCGGCCCAGCCGGGCAGTCTGCACGATCGCCTTGATTACGTTTTCGGTTGAGCCGCCGCCATTGCAGGCAGCGTGAAGAAAATTGTGGCGATCAAGCTCCAGAAAATTCCAATCGCGCACGCAATGCCCAGGCTGGTGAGCGCCGGATTTCGCGCAAGAGCGAGCGAACCGAAACCGCTCACCGCGGTCAATCCCGCAAGCAAGACAGGCTTTAACACACCGGCGACATCGTGCTCGATTTCACGTGTCTTTTGCCAGACCAGCACAACGTATATCCCGTAGTCAACGCCGATCGCGAGCACCAGACGGAACGAAAGCACATTCAGCAGATTGAGATCGATATGCAGCAGCTTCATCGAAGCGATCATTGCTCCGATGCCGAACGCGAGTGTGATCACCTGGATCAACCACAAGCGAAGATCGCGATACAAAAGCGCCAGCAACGATACGTCGAATATCGCCATGAGCGCGCTGATGATAAGAAGTTGATGATGCGACCATGGCTGGAGATCCGCGAGCGCATAGCTCCAGCCTGAAATAATCATGGGCACACCAGCCACTGCCAGATCGCGTCCCAGCTCTTTGCTTTGCGCGTGAGTCGCGACCGGCTGACTTGTCATGACAAATCCCGTTGTCAGCAATGGGTCCCGACCGAAGTAGCGGTCCACCAAAAACCACCAGCTGGATGATTGCGGCAATTGCGTCCGCCAGTCTGGCAGGGGCACATTTGGATCGGTAAAATGCTGTAAATCGTCAAGCAACGCGAATGCCGGCGCGAACGAATCGCGGCTGAATCCTTCGGTATCCACTGTTTGCTCCAGTGTTTCGCGCGCCGCTTGAAAATTAATCGTACTCAACTTTCGCCGATTTGCCTGCATCCAATTTGGTGAAGTACAAAGCGCTGCCGGCGTGGAGAAGCCTTTGATTTTCCCTGCAGCTTGGAGTTCTCGCCAATGCGCTGAAATTTTTTGCCAGTAATCGTGCAGTTCCTGCGGATTAGTCGCGCGAACAATCGCCAGGAGTGGTTCCCAACGCACGGGCATCTTATGCATGATTTCCTCAAGAGCGCGATTCGCGCGGATGTTCTTTGGCTGCAAGGAACGTGTGCTCGCTTGGAAATGGAGCGGGGGAATCGGCGAAAAGCCAATCACAGTCAGCAACAACAAAACCGTACCCGAAAAAATCAGCATTGGCGCGGGTTTGCGCACGGTCCAGCGCACATATTTCCTTACGATGTCGAAGAGCCAGTCATAACGAATTGCCGACTGTCGGTCGCGAACAAACAGGAACAAAATCGAGCACATGAACAAACCGGCGACGAAAATGCCAATCGCAATGAGCACACCAAGTTGCGAAAAACTCAGGGCGCCACTCAGCACCAGCGCGAGGAATCCAACTGCAGTCGTGAGCGCGCCAAAGAACACCGCTCGACCAAGTCTTGCGACGGAAATGGCAATGGCTTTCTGATGCGGTTCTCCGTCAGCGCGCGCCTGGTGGTACCGCCCGAGCGTGAGAATTGCGAGATCGACACCCAGCCCGACGAGAATGGCGCAGAAGCCGACGCTGACCATGCTGAGTCGTCCAAACAAGAGCTGCCCAAGTGTGAGTGCAATCAAACAGGAGAGGAGAAGGCAAAACGCCACGCCCACCAACGCCGAAAGCATTCGGGGAAACCCTGCATAGAAGATTGCGCCTACCAGCAGGATTGAGCCAAGCAGCGTCGCGACGACGTCGTAGCGCATGCTCAAGGAAATCTCTGACACGAAAGCCGGCCGCCCAGTGATGAAAATTTGCAATGGAACGCCGCTCCACTCTTCGCCTGCGGTTACACGAAACTCGTTCACGCGGCGCATCAATCGCTGGCATTCAAACGCGCTGACCGAAGTTTGGTTCGTCACCACCAGAAAAATTCGCATGGTGCGATCTGGCGATGAGAGCGGCTGTTCCTGTTCAATTATCGTGTTTTCCGCAAAAGGCTTGAGCGCCGGCGCAATCAGACCGAGCGGATCGAATGAAAGCTCGAACTGCGGGCGCGGCGAGCCTGCCTCGATCTGTTGGCGCAAACGATGAAGACGATCGCGAATTTTCTCCGGTTGCAGAAGCAACATCGTCTCGTCGAACATGCGGGCTTCCAGGTTGAGAAGGAGCGGCACCGCGATTGATTGAAGATCGCGAATTCCTTCGGGCGTGCCCATGGGCGAACCCGCCAGCACGCGCGCACACCAAGGCTGCTGCCGCAAGCGTTCCGCAAACACCGGCGCGAACTCCTCCAGTTTATCGACGTCGTTTGGGTCGCACAGAAGCGCGAACGTCAACTCCCGGGTTTGCTCAAAATCGCGATCGTAGATTTTGAGACCTTGCACCGATGAGAACCTGCCGGGCAAAACGTTGAAGACCTCAGAATCAAGGCGCAACGATGTGACGAGAATCGCAATGCAGCCGATCGTGAGCAGCGCCACGCCGGACCAAACCAGCGCCCGGCGCTGAGTAATGGTTTGTGCGATGAAATCGCTGATGCGCATGAGCAAGCCACCATTCAACACGAATCGGCGCGAAGATGCCAATGTTGTAGCCGCGCTCGATGCTTCGCGCCATTACTACGCATGACGATGCGCTGAAGACAGCGCAGACTACAGCCGTCGACGTAGCGTCCGCTGTCCTCAGCGAAGAATCAGAGACTCAAAAGCGGAATAAGAATGTCTCGTCGCCGCTCATGTACCGCAGCGTTTTCTGATCCGGCGCGCGAACAAATTGATCGCGCAATCCGAACCAGCCGCGCAGCTGTGGCGGGGCTTTTTCTACAGGACCAGACCAACCCTGGCGAGCGAAGGCTCCTTTGACTTCTGCAAACGTGGCGTCCTGTCGCAACGACAACAACGTTATTCCGGGTCCTTTCGAAACGGTCAATTGGAAGTCGCCAGTTCTGGAAAAGCGGACCAGCGCATCGCCGATCAGCGTCGTCTTTGGGCTTCGGTACATGAGCTGGCCACTTTTGGTTTGCCATCCAGCTGTTGGCTCTGAAAACTCATGGGGTGAAATAGTTGCGCAACTTGTTACGCAAAACAAAGTAATCGCGAGAGCGAAAATTAATGATGGGCAATTCAGTTGGCCACTCTGTTCGAAACCAAAGCGACGCGAGGACGTGTGCGCACTCCGAAGGTCCGGCACCTGCCGGACAAAACATCGTAGCGCGCTACATATATTTCGCGCGCAGCGCTTTTGGAGTGCGATGCGTTTCCGCATCGCTTTCATGCCGTCACACTGATTTCGGCTTTCGAGGCAGATGCTCCTTCTTTCTTTGGCACGAGCGTGCGCTTCGGCGCAATCGGATGATGGCGTTGCAGCCAAACCAGAAAATAAAAGACCCACATCCGCCAGCGGATTGGAAAACTGTTACCGACATTTCCGCCAAGCACTGCGTTCACGGCTGGCGCAAGGCCGAGCACATTGCGCGGCGCGAGGAAAACTTCGATGAATTCCTTCGTGTACCAGGCGTCCACGAAACGAAGATAAACATCCATCGCGCGGTTCACCGACCGCTCGTAGCGCGCGAACAATCGCTTCGCAGCCCGGGGCCGATCGAGAACTTCGTTGAGAGCGTCGGCGCATTGTTCACCGCTGAACACGGCGAGGAAAACGCCGCTGCTAAAAATTGGATCGATAAAGCCTGCGGCATCGCCTGTAAGCAACCAGCGGTCGCCGTATAATCTAGCGCTGCGATAGGAGAAATCCGCTTCCACATAAACCTGTGAGACGCGGCTGGCGTTTGTTGTCCGCTTGGCGATGATTGGCTGTTCTGCCAGCGCCTGCTCAAGAAAATCTTCGGCGCTCAGCTTTGACCTGCGAAAAGTTTCGCTGTCGAGAACCACTCCGATGCTGGTGCGCTCGGCGCTGAGTGGAATTAACCAGAACCAGCGATCGATGGCACGGATCAAAACTGTCAGGGTTCCGTCGATTCCCTCGGCGCGCCAGACACCGTCGTAGTGCGCGAAGATGGATAGCTTCTGAAGATGATCATAAGTCTTTTTGATTTTGAAGTGTCTGCCGAGAACCGACGCGCGCCCGCTGGCGTCGATGAGGTAATGCGCCCGAATGGACTGAGATGAACCGTTGCTTTTGACCGCCAGTTCGACGTTATCCTGTGAGAACTGAACACGATCAACTGAAATCTGTTCGCAAACTTCCGCGCCGCATTCGGCGGCATGATCCAATAGTACCTTGTCGAAATCACCTCGAGTGACCTGATAAGCGTGATCGGTTTTCGAACGATAGCCGTCCTTGAAGTAAAATTTTGTGCCCTGATCGGAACACGCTCCAAAGATTTCACCGCCGAATTTTTTCAAGAACCCTGCGTGCAAAAACTTCTCGTGCAGCCCCAGCCGGGTAAACGCCTTCATGCTGAACGGCAGAAGTGATTCGCCAATGTGAAAGCGCGGAAACTTCTCGCGTTCGAAGACGACCACACGCCGTCCGGCGCGCGCGAGCAGTGCCGCGGCCGTGCTGCCTGCCGGTCCTCCCCCAATGATTGCGACATCGTACATGGCGGTGCTCATCTGTGCGGAACGTTAGCAAATTGTCCAGATTTTGATAGGGCAGCGGGGCGTCTCCAGCAATTTTGTGCTAACATCGGGACGGGGAAAATGAAGCTGATCGATCGATTTATTAGCCGCGAGCTGATTGTGAACGTTTTGTTTGCTATCGCGGTGCTCAGCCTGGTGCTCGTCGTCGGAAACATTTTTCGGAAACTTCTTCCGTTGCTGGTGAATCACGATGTGCCGATGGAGTACCTGATCACGTTTATTGCTTATGTATTGCCGTTCTCACTCATTTTCACGATCCCATGGGGATTGTTGACGGCGATCCTGCTTGTGTTCGGGCGACTATCGGCGGACAACGAATTGATCGCGTTGCGTTCCAACGGCGTGAGCATTTCGCGCATCTGCATTCCACTGGCCGCCGTCGCGATCGTCTGCACGGTCATCTGTGGGTGGTTGAATGTGCAGGCTGCACCGGCTGCGCAGGAAAAATTACGCAGCACGATTTTTGATCTCGCCACGCGGAATCCGATGGCGCTTTTCGGAAGCGACCAGGTGATTGACCAATTTCCGGGACGCAAAATTTACGTAGGCAGGAAAGATGGCAACAAGCTCGAAAACATTACTGTGTTCGAGCTGAACCAGAATTCGTTGCCGGTAAAAGTGACTTACGCGCGCACGGGCATGCTCGAAGCCGATTTGGCGAACAAACAGATTCTCATGCATCTGTATCAGGCGCGTTACCAGGAGCGCGATCAAAAGAACCCGCTCGATCTTCGAAAGATTCGGGACGGGATTAATATGGTCGAAGGCACGTTACCTATCAGTCTGGAAGAGCTTTATCAGAAAGAGAAAAAACGGCCAAGCCGTTCCGCGTTGTCGATCGAGCAATTGCTTGAGCAATTGAAAAGTGAGAACAAGCGGGAACGCAGCGCCAGCCGCACGGAAATCAATAAACGCTTTTCATTCCCTTTTGCGTGTGTGGCGTTCGCAATCATCGGAGTGCCGCTGGGGGTCACGGCGCATCGTCGCGAGACTTCGATCGGTTTCGCCATGGGTTTGATTGTTGCCACGAGCTATTTTTTGTTCGTCATCATCGGCGATACATTGCGCGGAAATCCGCAGGCCCATCCCGAGCTGCTCGTGTGGTTTCCCAATGTTCTTTTTATCGTGCTGGGTGCATTCTTATTCCGCCGACTGGCCCGGCAATAGCCCTGACGAAACCGCGGCTGTAGCCAAGGCCCTGTGGGCCCTCGCCATTGTGTGAAACGCAGCGCAAAAGGTGGCCCTTAATTCATTCAACTGGATCAGATTCGGGACTTACTCTAATTGCGATGCTCGAGTACGAGCCGCAAAATCTGTCCGAAACGCCGTGAGAACATGACTCGAATCGGCACTCCCAATCTTATTGGCGTTGATAATGGGGCGCACGATTCCGGTAGAAACGATCTAGGTACCATTGCTCTGGCAGCTCTAATCGTCCTTTGCTTCATCAGTTGGCTTGCGATTGAAATTCCCAAAGGCATCTTAACCGACACCGATGAGCTGTTAACGGCGGAACGCAGCCGCGAGATGCTTCTGACGACGCCATGGGTGATCCATTTTAATTTCCAAAAATCTTTCGCGAAACCGCTGTTGCAGTACTGGCTAACGACGTTGACGCTTCCGCGGTTCGAAAATCGCACGCTCGCGGTGCGGATTTGGCCGTTGATTTATGCGGTTTTGAGCGCGATCACGCTTGCCTGCCTGGTTCGTGTGATTGCGCCGGACCGGCCGTGGCTAGTTCCGCTTACCATCGCGATTCTGGTTTGCTGCCCATTGTTCTCATCGGAGGCAGGCCGCGCTCTTCTGGATATTGGTCTGGCGTTTTTCACAACACCCGCAATCCTCTTTGCACAGCTCGCGCGCAAACATCCGGCATGGTGGATAGGAGTCGCTGTCGCATGCTGGCTCGGGAGCCTCCAAAAGATTCCGCTGATATTCATTTTGTGGTTGGTGATTTTGGTTGTTCGCGTGAGCTCATCTGTCGAGCGGCAAAGACTTTTTAGCGGCTGGTTGGTTGCGAGCATCGTTTTCGCCGTTGCCGCGACTGCAGTGTGGCCATTGATCCAAGTGGCAAAGTACGGAATGCCAGTGAAAAGCGTGTTCCATAAAGAGGTCGTTGTGGCGCTTGGACCCGAGCATTTGGGAGCGCGACCTTACTTTGAAGTTCCATTTCGCCTCAGCACCACCGCGTGGATTGGAGGTGGCCTCTTGGCCTTCATCGCGCCGTTTGTGGTTCTTCTTTGGAAAAAGCAAAGATTCTCCGCCGCGACAAAAGAGCTTGCGATTTTGTGCGTGACGCTGATCGCGCTGGCGGTGGTTTTTAATTTTCGATCGGTCCGCTATATGGTACCAATCGTTCCGTCGCTCTGTCTTTTACTCGCTGTTGTTTTTCACCGGTTTTTGGAGCAACGCTCACCGGGTCGTATCGTGGCCGCAGTGTTGCTGGCACTGATGCTCATCGCGGGTCTCACACAGGCAGAGATTCAATTTTATTTACGGCAAAGGAACGCCGCGGCCAAGATGGTACACGGGGAAATAAAGGTTCGCGTCCCCGAAAAGAACATTGCTGATGGGAAACGAGTCGCCGAAGAGCTCGGGGCTTTACGGAGGGAAGGCACAAAGATTGTCCTCGTTAAGCCTGTGCACCCAGTGGGCGACTTGCGTTACGACTCGTTTTTTCTCTTTCACGGGAACCTGCGGTTTCCGGTCGCAAAATTGACGGTTGACGAACTTCGCGGTGCTCCGCCTCCGCCGCTGGTGCTCGGCGTTTGCGTTGCGCCCGATCTTCCCGTCGTTCAAGAAATCTATGGCAACGTCCAGACGCAGTTCGCTCGTGCGCAATTTGTTCTCTGGCGAGTGGACGCGAAGTAACTCGGCGCGCTGACATCGCAGAGCTGTGGCGAAGCCGTATGCTCGAGCGCGTGTTCAAACTGTCTGAGAACAGAACCACTGCGCGCACAGAAACGCTCGCTGGTCTTACGACATTTCTCACGATGGCTTATATCATCTTCGTCCAGCCGGCGGTGCTTTCCGGGAAAGTGTTTGGCACGGATACGGGTGTGGACTTCGGCGCAGTCACAACGGCAACGTGTCTTTCAGCCGCGCTCGCAACAGCGATCATGGCGGTGTACGCCCGTTACCCGATCGCTCAAGCTCCCGGAATGGGTGAGAATTTCTTCTTTGTTTTTTCAGCCCTTCCAGCGGCAACTGCGGCGGGGTTCAGGAACGGATGGCAGGTGGCACTGGGCGTGGTGTTCGTTTCCGGTGTGCTCTTTTTGATCTTATCACTCGTCGGGTTGCGCGAGCTGATTTTCAACGCAATCAGCCCTAGCCTGAAAAATGGTATTGCGGTAGGCATCGGGCTGTTCATTGCATTTATTGGATTGCAGCAGGCGGGTGTAATCGTCAGAGACCCGGGCACCGCCGTGAAGCTGAACGCGCATTTCGCCTCGCCTGATTCGATCGTGTTCTTCGTTGGTATGCTCACGACGGCCGTCTTGCACGCGCGCCGCGTACGAGACGCGCGCCGCGTACGAGGATCGATTCTCTGGGGGGATTGTCGTTGCCACAATATTGGCGTGTCTGCTCAAGCTGAGCTTGCCGCACATGCCCGCCAGCGTCTCCGCGGCGCATGACGTGAGCGAGTCGATGCTCAACAAGCGCTTCGAATTCGCAAACGCGTTGATTGCTCTACCGCCATCGCTTACGCCGACATTTCTGAAAATGGATGTCGCACATGCGCTCACGCCGAAGATGCTCCCGTTCGTTTTAGTTTTTCTTTTCATGTTCACATTCGACGCGATTGGCACATTAATTGGCGTCTGCGAGCAAGCCGGTTTCATGCGCGATAATAAATTGCCTCGCGCGAAGCAGGCCATGATCTCGGATGCAATCGGGACAGTGGCAGGCGCAGCGCTTGGCACCAGCACCGTCACCAGTTTTGTCGAGAGCGCTGCTGGGGTGGAAGCAGGCGGTCGAACGGGGCTGACTGGACTGGTGGTCGCTGCTCTCTTTTTGCTGGCGCTGTTTTTCAGTCCGCTGATTGCAATGATCGGCGGATATCCGCCGATCACTGCGCAGGCGCTGACGATTGTCGGAGCAATGATGATGCAAAACGTGGCGAAGATTGAATGGAAGGATTACACCGAATCAATCCCAGCGTTCCTGATCAGCATTGGCATTCCGCTGTCGTATTCAATTGCAGACGGGCTTGCGCTTGGATTCATCAGCTATGCCATCATCAAAGCCTTCAGCGGGCGCGGCCGCGAAATTAGTTGGCTGACTTACGTTCTGGCGATTGTGCTGGTGTTGTATTTCGTTTTTGTGCGAAGCCGAATGGGGTAGCTGGCGAAGGACGTTACTCGCAATCGCCGGCAGGTAAGCTCAGGCCTCCTCCGGCTCCGGTCCCGAGCGAGACGGAAGGAGTCGCGCCTAGTCTGACCTCTCGATGTTGGAAAGCCGGAAGACGTGTGGAAAATGTGTTCCACAGGTAAACAGCCACGCAGGCCAGGACGACGACCGACCCATACGGTCGAATATGCTTAAGCGCGTCAATGGCTGGAAGCGTCGCATCGAGTTTCTTATCGATGAGCATCACGTGCACGATCATAGCCGTGCTGGCGAGGGATATGACGAAATGAACTACAGTCAATCTGATGCTGACTCCTAGTGCCACGGCACTTACGACCGCACCCCACATCAGGTAACGCTCATGCATCTGACCGAGCAGTGCGAACATCAGCAGCCATGGCGCGGCAATTGCGATTAGCACACGTGGATCGCGATCGCGCAAGTGTCGCGCCAATCCGTGAGCGCACAGCGCCAGTGACGCAAGGTAAAGCAGGCGGAGCGCCCATTGCAGCGTGAGATGCAAATGCACAAATCCGAGATCCGCCGACAAGAAAGACTCCTTCAATGACCAGCCGACCTTCGAGAGCAGTGATGGAAGGTTGTAGCACGAGCTGATAAACAGATAAGGATAATGTTCGGTGCCGTAGATAAAACCGACTTGCAACCAGGCGAAGCTGCCTCTCGTGAAGACGCCAATCACGAATACGGCGCAACCGATAATTCCGGCGAGCCACGCGCTTCCATGCGGCACCTTATATTTTAGGAAAACTGGCAAGCTTATACCAGCAACAGCAGCGATCGCGATCCACGATGCCGGAGTGCGCAAAAGCCACGGCGAAGCAATTAACGCCGAAGTCGCCGCGAATCCGGCGAGCACGCGCAACGTCGAGGTCCATCTTTTTTGCCATAAGGGCCAGAAAACAAAAAAAGGCGCTACGAATAAGAGTTGCCCTTTGAGCATTGCGCCTGCGGCCACCAAGCAGCCGCACCAGAACCATCGATTTTTCAAGGCTGCGAGCGCGGCGAACAGGTAGAACGGCAGGATCCACACGTCCCACTGCGGCCAGCCATGCGCGTCGAGGATCATTGACGGCTCAAGCCATGCCACGCTCGCCGCTGCCAGTCCGAAAATCGAAGCGCGCTGTTCTTGCGAGAAACGATGCAGCAGCGATGAGCGCGCTCCGAGTGACGACCGTCGTACGCACAATCGAACCAGCAGAAAGATCGCTACCGCGGAAAGCAATTCGCATACAAAATTGATCTTTAACAGCGGGTTGACGAGTTTTGGATGGCCGTCATCGACTCCCGGGAACCCATCGCGCACCTGCTTTGCCCAGATTGCCATGACTAGAAGTCGCAGTGGCGGATAATCGAGGTGGTAATCTTTCTCGTATGCCTTGTGCTTTACCCGATCGTACAGTGCGAGATAGCCGCGGCAGAATCCTTGCCACGAATTCGCAGAAGCTTCGTCAGGCGATAATCGGTGCGCCTCCTTCAGGACCTCGCTGCCCCAGTAAAAACCGTTTACGATGTCGTGCTGATAGCGGACGTGCCGCGTCGTGTCACCGATCCAGCGGCGTAGCTGAATCCCTGCAAGAAAAATAGTTGCGATTAGAAGCGCAACGGTGAGCCGCCGAATAAGATCGCTAACGGGCGTCGACAGTACTTGGACCCGAAAGAAAGATCGAATGGCCATTTCGCGAGAGAACCCCAGAAGTTCGATTCGACAGCTTAAAAGCAGTTTGTGTTCGAACTGTGTTTCTCTCTATTCGCCTGCTGGTTCAGCAATAGCCGTATGAAAGCCGCAATTGATCTGTAGAAATTAGCGTCTTGAAAAATCGCCGATTCCTTTCGAATGGCGCCGTTGTACTAACTCAATAAGCCGTCAGATTCTCGCCGACTTATGGGGTAAGCGTATAGACTACAGTGTGGACGGCTCTTCTGGTGCCCTTCACAACGCTGTGCGTGACATTCTTCGCTGTAATCGCCGTGCTCTTCGCCACATTCCTGGCCGTGCGGACAGGTCCCGCCTCAACGCTGCTAACAGCAACCGCGAAGCCGAGCATGATTGAAAAGAACGCTTTCATAGTACTTAAAGAATCGTTGCTGACGCCTCGCGTGCGCCCATTTGGAGGCACAATTAACCGATTGGCAGTTGCCTCGAGCCAATCGTGCGCGAAAATATGCACTCGCGGTTTTTCAGTGGCTGATCCAGCGTAGCTCAGTGGTAGAGCGGTCGGCTG
>QHMR01000161.1 GCA_003217875.1 Verrucomicrobiota bacterium | reverse complement strand
TCCCAGCGAACGCCGGTCTTTATTTTCCAACTCATCATTTCCTGCAGAGATTGCGTGACGAATGCACAAGCAACGGCGCCCTTTTGATTTTTGACGAAGTCATAACCGGCTTCCGCGTGGCGCGTGGCGGCGCACAGGAAATTTACGGAGTTAGACCCGATCTGACCGCGCTGGGGAAAATTATTGGCGGCGGATTACCGGTCGGCGCATTTGGCGGACGCGCCGAAATCATGGACCTGCTTTCGCCGGACGGCCCGGTTTATCAGGCTGGGACATTATCAGGCAATCCGCTGGCGCTGGCCGCCGGGCTGGCACAGCTAAGAGAGCTCGAGCGGATCAACGGCTGGAAATTGCTCGAAGAATTGGGCGCACAGTTTGAAAAGCTTGCGCGGGAAGCGATTGAGTTCGCCGCAGCGAATCCGTCTCATGGCGGGCACGTGAAGATCGACATCACGTTTCATCGCTTCGGCTCGATGTTTTGTATGTTCTTTGCCTCTGGTCCAATTATCGATCTTGCTGGCGCTCAACGAAGCAACTTGAAAATGTTCTCCCGATTTTTCCATGCCTGTTTGAAGCGCGGCGTTTATTTCGCGCCATCGCAATTTGAAACCGGATTCATTTCCACAGCTCACACACCCGCCGATATCGAGCGGACAGCGGCGGTAATGCACGAGGCGCTTGCAGAATTGCTTTGACCAAGGCTATGCGGCGATCAATCGCATTGCTGTTGGTATGCTCTGTGTCGGATCCGCTATTCCTTGCTCCGACTTGGCCCTGACCATCAGCGTTTCTCTTCAAACAGTTCGTTCAGCTCGGCAGAAGCAGCATTATTGGCCAGACCCTTAAATATGCCGTTCGTTTTGATCTCCTGCGCGGCATGGAGAAATGCGCCCCACGCGGCTAGCGCAAGACCAGAGCCGACAGAGATGCGGCGCGCACCAAGTTCGGCCAGTTGAGAAACTGACAGCTGATGATTGAATCCTGAAACAAGGATGTTGACTGGTTTCGGTGCAACGCTTTTCACGATCTGTGATATCTCATCAGGATTACTGACGCCCGGTGCGTAGAGGCAATCGGCGCCCGCTTCAGCATAGGCGGTGAGTCGCTCGAGAGCGGTGTGCAAAGGATTGGGGTCCCGCACGAGCCACGCCTCGCAACGACCGGTTAACACCACGCCACTCTTTGAATCGTCAATCGCAGCGCGTGCGATGCGAATGCGCTCGACTGCTAACTTTTTCTCATAGAGTGGGGTGTCGGCACGACCTGTATTGTCTTCGATGGATAAACCGGCAACTCCAGTCGCAAGACAAAGTCGCACATTTGCCGCGACATCTTCAGGCTCATCGGCGTAGCCGCCGAGGAAGTCGGCATTCACTGGCAGCGTGGTTGCTTCGACAATTTCGCGGATGTGAGAGAGCATTTCATCGCGCGGAACTCCGCCATCGGGTTTGCCACGCGAAAAGGCGAAGCCTGCCGAAGTCGTGGCGAGTGCTTTGAATCCGAGTTGTTCCAAATAAATCGCCGTTCCGATATCCCACGGGTTCGGAAGCACGAAACAACCGGACTCGTGCATCGTGCGAAATTTTGAAGCAGCACGGTTTTGTGTTGATCTCATCCGTCAAGATTACGCTGCTCAGGTCAGGACGCGATCATTGACGTTTGTGTATGTGAAGCGCCAAAGGCGCTGCCTCATACAAGCCTGGGAGCATCGCCCAGGAATTTGAAATCGTCCGAAACAAGCGCTGTAAGTCCGTTTCAATTCAGAAGAACATGTGCAAGCTGGTATGAAAAGTGGGCGCGCCTTCAGCGCTGGCGTTTTCGTCGCGTGCGATCAATCCTGGGACGGTGTCCTAGGCTGACATTAATGGCGCGCCGTGGCGCTAAATGGCTTCCCAAACCTGTCGCAGCGGACCTTCCGCGCCATAGATCGGATCATTATCTGGAATTGGCAGAGCGGCGATCTTGCGATCGGCTTCGGGCCGCTCGCCGAGCCGGCCTCGGAGCAAGTCCCAATCGCGTCCATCGGGATAAGCGCCAACAACGGCAAAGTCCGGGCTCGCATCGAGTTTTTGGTGAGCGACGCCAGCTGGAATCACAATTACGTCGCCGGACTGCACATCCAGATTCCTGCCGCGCTCACCGCCAACTTTCAGTGTCGCGGCGCCACAGTAGACACCGAGAATCTCATGCGTGGTGCTGTGATAATGAGCAAAGGAATACACACCGTTTCGCCACGAATTACACCAGTCATTGTCAGCGAAGCGTTCCTCAAGAAGGGAAGCGGGATCGTGACCGTCGGCGGTGAGTGCGTGCCTGTACACCAGCAATGGCAGCACGCTGTTTGGAAAAATGCCGTCGTCTTTAAACCTGAACTGCTCTGGTTGAACAAGTTGTCGCGTGACCATGGCCTGGCTGGCTCTTACATCTAGCGCTTTATCGCGCCAGCACAGAGAGACGGTTGTATTTCATCAACTATTCAAATCATAACAATCACGCATTGCCTTTGGAAATAATGCGCGTATGGCACAGCGATACTTCTGTGATGGTAGAACCAACCGGCGTTTCCAAACTCGTCGAGCATCTTTTCCGTGATGAATCGGGAAAGATGGTCGCGACGCTGACCCGGATTTTTGGGATCGAGCATTTGAATCTTGCGGAGGATGTGGTGCAGGAGGCACTCTCGCGCGCGTTGCAGACCTGGCCGTATCGCGGGGTCCCGCAAAATCCCTCAGCGTGGATTATGAGGGCGTCGCGCAACCTGGCGCTTGATGTGATCCGCCGGCAAAAGATTTTCCACGCGAAAGAAGCCGAAATTGCGCGATTGATCGAGCGGGACGGATCAACACCGGGAGCTGCAATTTTCTCGGAGCATGAAATCGCGGACGACCGGTTGAGGATGATGTTCGTCTGCTGTCATCCAGTCATTCCATCGGAAGCGCAGGTGGCGCTAGCGTTGAAAACACTCTGCGGCTTTAGCGTAACGGAAATCAGTCGCGCATTTCTCACGACGGAAGCGGCGATTGCCAAGCGCCTGACGCGAGCGAAACAAAAAATCCAGGAGGCGCGGGTGCCATATGAGATTCCTGCCGGTGAGGAGTTGGCGCGCCGTCTCGACAGCGTCCTGCAATCGCTCTACCTGCTGTTCAACGAAGGTTATAAAGCGTCGAGCGGCGACAACCTCGTGCGTGAAGAACTGTGCAGAGAGGCGATCCGTCTCACGGAATTGCTGGCACAACATCTGGCGGGCAACCAGCCGAAGACGCATGCGTTACTTGCTTTGATGTTGTTGAACGCGGCGCGGCTTGCCGCGCGCGAAGACCGCGAAGGCAATCTGCTTCGGCTTCAAGAACAGGATCGGACGCGCTGGAACCAGGCGATGATCGCTCGTGGGATTTCGCATCTACGCGAATCGGCTGCAGGCGACGCGGCAAGCGAATATCATCTTCAGGCAGGGATTGCAGCTTGTCACGCAATGGCGATTCATTACGAATCGACCGATTGGGACCGGATTTTGTCGCTCTACGATCGATTGACGGAATTCGATGATTCGCCTGTGATCGCCCTTAATCGCGCGGTCGCAGTAGCGAATGTTCGCGGTCCGAAGGTAGGATTGGACGCAGTGCGCAGTATCCGCGGTCGAGAAAAGTTAAGTTCGTATTACTTGTTGTACGCGGTGATCGGCGATCTCGAGATGCGATTAAACAATCGTCAAGCCGCAGCGCAGGAATTCCGCAAGGCATTCGAACTCGCTGAAACCAAATCGGAGCGAGCCTTCCTTTTGAAACGACTGCAGCGCTGCGTCGACGGCGAGACCGCTTAGGAAAAAAATTGTCCTAAATCGGATTACTCGTCCGTCGTATCTTCAAACATCAACTCAACAGAAAGGTTAAAATATGAGCAATTCAGAGAAACAACAGGCTGCAAACATCGTTTGGTTTGAAATTCCGGCGGACAATCCGGAGCGCGCCACGGCGTTTTATAGCAATCTGTTTGGCTGGAAGATCAATCCATTTCCCGGTGGAGGCGAGTATTGGCACATTGACACTGGTGGTGCCGATGATACTCCCGATGGCGCGTTGAAGAGACGCAAGCATCTGCAAGAGCCAGTCGTGAATTACATCAGCGTGGATTCGGTAGACAAGTACGCGGATAAAATCGACAAACTGGGCGGGAAAATCTGCATGGGAAAAACGGCGGTGCCGCAAATGGGCTACTTCGCCGTCTGCCAGGATACCGAGGGCAATGCGTTCGGTATTTGGCAGAGCGACCCAAACGCGAAATAATTGTCCAAAAGCTGGCAGCTCGTTCGTCGTATTATTGAAACAAAGAAAATCATCAACATTCAAACATTAACCTAAGAACATTATGAGCACACAGAACGAAAACGGATATATGCTACTATTTCGCGGCACGGACCTGCGCAAAGGGCTTTCGGCGGAGGAACTGCAAAAGGTCACAGATGACTGGATGGCATGGTTCAAGCGCCTGACGGAACAGGGCAAAGCGCTGGCTGGACAGCCGTTGGAGCGCGAGGGCAAAATCGTCTCGGGCAAGGACCGCATCGTCTCCGATGGTCCATTTGCCGAATCCAAAGAGGCGATTGGCGGTTATTTCCTTCTCGACGTCGCTACGATCGACGAAGCAGTTGCTATCGCAAAGGAATGCCCAGGTCTGCCGTACGGCGTTCGCGTGGAAGTCAGGCCGGTGGCAGGCGAATGTCCGATTGTAAGCGAACTCAAGCGCGAAGCGGAGTTCGCGAGCGTGTAAGCGAAGCACAGGCGCGTTTAAAGGTCGTGACGAGGATCATCTCGATTTCACGATGGATTGGGTGCAGCGTCACGACGAGTATTAAACAGCATACA
>QHMR01000121.1 GCA_003217875.1 Verrucomicrobiota bacterium | reverse complement strand
AAGCTGCGAAAGAACAATTCGGATTGTTTGAAACCACATTACGCAATCCGTCTCAACTCTCAGAAACCCTCGCGCGTTTGACCGCGCTACTTGGCGCCGATCGCGTCGGCACGCCGGTTTTGGAAGAGACTCATCGCCCCGACGCATTTCGTCTGGAGCCCTTCACGTGGGCTGTAGAGTCCGCTGTCCCCAGCGGAGAATCTTCCCATGCGCTGAGGACAGCGCACGCTACAGCAGTGCGCCGATTTCGTCCTGCAGTGGCTGCATCAGTCTTCTTGGATGAAGACAGGGCGGCGCACGTTCGCAGCGCAGACATTCGGGGAAACGTCATCGAACAACGCGGTCCGTATTTGATTTCCGGAAATTGGTGGGACGAAAAATCGTGGGCGCGCGCCGAATGGGACCTGCACACAGAGAATGGAGAAGTCGTTCGTGTTCATGAAGCTGAGCGAACTTGGAAGATCGATGGAGTGTATGACTGAACTAATTTCGGATTTGAAGCTTGCGGAATGAACAAGAGCTACGTCGAACTTCATGCCTGCAGCGCGTTTAGCTTTTTGCGGGGCGGCTCTTTCCCTGAGCATTTAGCTGAAGTCGCAGCCGAATTGGAAATGCCGGCAATGGCTTTGCTCGATCGCAACGGCGTTTATGGCGCGCAACGATTTTCCGTCGCTGCGCGCGAGCACGGCGTGCAACCAATCATCGGCTGCGAATTGTCGATGGAAGACGGCGGCATTTTGCCTGTCCTGGTGAAGGATCGCACGGGTTACAAAAACTTGTGCGAGCTACTAACCCAGGCGCATTTGCGCAGCGAGAAAGGGCAGTGCGCAGTATGTTGGGGCGAGCTCCCGCAATTCGCGGAGGGTTTGGTAGTACTTCTGGGGAGCGCCCGCTTCCAGCGGGCATCGTTCGGTATCCTGTCGAACGAAAGAAGTGTTTGGCAGGATGCCAAACACAGCACGCAGGATGCATGCGCTCCCCAAGATTACGCGCGGTTTTTGATCGATGTCTGTGGACGCGAAAATGTTTTCGTTGAAATCCAGCGGCATTTCATTCGTGGGGAGGAGCAGATCAATCGCGAATTAATTGATCTCGCGCGCGCAAATCGTCTGCCGCTCCTCGCTACCAATAGCGCGCAATACGCGAAGCCATACGGACGCGAAGTGCTGGATGTTTTTACCTGCATTCGGGAACACACCCATCTGGATGCTGCGGGGAAATTGCTGACACAAAATGCCGAGCGCCATCTAAAGTGTGATCGCGAAATGCGAGCAGTTTTCGCGGATTTGCCGGAAGCGATCGAAAACACATTGCGCCTGAGCGAGCGCCTCACGTTCTCCCTCGAAAATCTCGGTTACGAATTTCCCGAATACCCGGTGCCGGTGGGTCACACCATGGATTCATTTTTGCGCACCATCGTCTGGTTCGGTGCGCAACAGCGTTACGCTGCGATCAGTGCCAAGGTAAAACGTCAGCTCCAAGAAGAATTGGCCCTTATCACGAAGCTGCGTTTCCCGGGTTATTTTTTGATTGTCTGGGACATCGTCAATTTCTGTCGCGAACACAACATCATGGTCCAGGGTCGGGGCAGCGCCGCCAACAGCGCGGTTTGTTATTGCCTCGGAATTACGCCGGTGGATCCGGTCAGTAGTCATCTGGTGTTCGAACGTTTTCTAAACGAGAGCCGTAAAGGCTGGCCGGACATCGATCTCGATCTGCCCAGCGGCGATCGGCGGGAAGCCGTGATCCAGGAAATTTATCGGCGGTACGGCAAACACGGCGCGGCAATGACCGCCAATGTGATCAGTTACCGCGGACGCAGCGCGGCGCGTGAGATTGGCAAAGCGCTGAATTTTTCTCCAAGCATTATTGATCGATTCTCGCACCTGTTCGCGAATGGCGATTTTCCGCACACGATGGAGCTCGAATCGCAGATCGAACAGGCAGGATTACCCAAAGCGCACCCGCGGATGCCGGCGTTCATCCGGTTGTATCACGCGATTTATGGCTTGCCGCGACACCTCGGCCAGCATTCCGGCGGCATGATTATTTGCCAGAATAAACTCAGCTCGTTCGTGCCGCTGGAGAACGCGTCGATGCCAGGCCGTGTTGTTGCGCAATGGGACAAGGACGATTGCGAAGACCTCGGAATCGTGAAGGTCGACTTGTTAGGCCTCGGTATGATGTCGGTGATGCAGGACGCATTTGAGTTGTGTCGTGAACGCGGGCGGCCACTCGACCTGGCTCACATTCCGAAAGATGATCCGGCGACCTTCGAGATTATGCAGCGGGCTGACACCATTGGTGTTTTCCAAATCGAAAGTCGCGCCCAAATGGCGACGTTGCCGCGGATGAAACCGGAATGTTTTTACGATGTCGTAATTGAAGTGGCGATTATTCGACCGGGTCCGATTCAGGGCGACATGGTACATCCCTATCTAGCTCGCCGCGCCGAGAAGGAGCCGGTGACCTATTTCGACGACCGATTAGAAGCAGTGCTCAAACGCACACTCGGCGTTCCGCTTTTTCAGGAACAAATGCTGAAGATCGCGATGGTGATGGCGGATTTCTCGGGCGACGAAGCCGAAGAGTTGCGCCGTGCACTGAGTTTCCATCGCTCTGAAGAACGGATGAACAAGGTCTGCGCCAAATTACGCGCGGCAATGGAACGCAAAGACGTGGCGCCGGATAAGATCGAGAAAATCATTCAATCGATCTCATCGTTTGCCCTTTACGGATTTCCGGAATCGCACGCGATCAGTTTCGCCATTCTCGCGTACGGCAGCGCATATTTAAAAGTGCATCGCGCGCCCGAATTTTATGCGAGTTTGTTGAACAATCAGCCCATGGGCTTTTACACCCCTGCGACTATTGTCAAAGATGCGCAGCGGCATGGGCTGAAGATTAAGCCGGTCTGCGTCGCGCATTCTGATTGGCGGTGCACCGTGGTCGATGACAACACAATGCGATTGGGATTTTGCGTGGTGAATGGATTGCGGCAGGAGCATGGCGAAGAACTCGTCCGACAACGACAAGATCAACAATTCGACTCATTAGACGATTTCAAGCGGCGGGTCTCGCTCTCGAAAGACGAATTACGCACATTGGCGGAATTGGGTGCGTTGAATTGTTTTGCCGAACATCGCCGCGCGGCAATGTGGCGCGTGGAAGAAACGCTGCATGACGATTTGCTGGGAAGCGCGGGCACGCCGCTCGCTGTGTCACGCGCCTCGCGCGACACTCATCGGAAGCTTTTCGGCCGGGGCACCGAAAAGATCCGGCGGGGGGGCCGGGCTCCTCTTGCGCCGATGACGTTACCCGAGCGCGTGAAGGCAGATTACGACACCATGAATCTGACCACCGGACCGCATCCGATGAAACTGTTGCGCGAAACTCTGCCGAACATTTGGCGTGCGATCGATCTCGTTCACGCGCGACATGGTTCAATTATTCAGATCGCCGGTAACGTGATTTGCCGTCAGCGTCCTGGCACTGCGAAAGGCTTTGTTTTTATCAGCTTGGAAGACGAGACCGGCGTTTCAAATGCAATTGTGGAGCCAGACTTGTTCGAACGCTTTCGGCTCGTGATTACCGAGGAAGCCTTTCTGCTCATCGAAGGCCAAGTGCAGAATTCGGACAACGTTGTTTTAATCAAAGCGCACAACATCAAATCACTCGGGCACGAGCAACTTGTCGGAAGCGCATCGCACGATTTTAGATAATCTGTAGCCGCTTCGCTGTGCGAAACGCGCGCCCACTACACCTATTCTCCCGCGTGATGCGGCTCGGGCGTTTTCAGCTCGGTCGGTCTTTCGGCTGGTTCTTTCTCGGGCTCCATCCACTCAGTATGAAAAACGCCGGGCTTGTCGATACGCTCATAAGTGTGCGCGCCAAAGAAGTCGCGTTGCGCTTGCAGCAGGTTTGCCGGTAATCGAGCGGAGCGGTAACTATCGAAGTAAGCTAGTGAGGCCGAAAACGCGGGCACAGGAACACCATGTTTGATTGCTGTAGAAACTACGACACGCCAGCCACGCTGCGCCTTTCTAATGGCCCTCGTGAAATAACGATCAAGCAGCAGATTGTGCAGGGCGGGATCGCGCTGATACGCCTCCACGATGCGGTTGAGAAATCTCGCGCGAATGATGCAGCCGCCTCGCCAAATTGTCGCGATGTCGCTGAGATCAAGGTTCCAGTCGTAGACTTTGCTTGCGGCTCGAAGCAGCTCCATCCCTTGCGCGTACGAAATAATTTTCGACGCGTAAAGCGCGTCGCGCACCATCTCGACGAATCGGGAGCGGTTGCCTCTGAATTTGCGAACTCTAGGCTGCGGCAAAATTTTCGACGCAGCTACGCGGTCTTCTTTGCGTGCGGCGATGACGCGCGCTTCAACCGCCGCATTAATTGTAGAAATTACGACTGATTGTTTGATCGCAGCTTGAAGTGTCCAGATGCCGGTCCCTTTTTGACCGGCTTTGTCGAGAATCATGTCGACCAACGGCTTGCCGGTATCAGAATCAATTTTTCGAAAGATTTGTGATGTAATCTCGATGAGGTAGCTCTCGAGCTCGCCTCTGTTCCACTCTGTGAAAATTTCGGCCAGTTGCGCAGCCTCCATTTCCAAGATGTCCTTGAGAATGGCGTACGATTCGCAGATCAATTGAATGTCGCCGTACTCGATGCCGTTGTGCACCATTTTGACGTAATGACCGGCGCCATCCGGGCCCATGTAACGGCAACAGGGCTCTCCATCCACATGCGCGGCGATCTTGCGAAAAATCGGCGCGATAATGTCCCATGACTCGCGCGAGCCGCCTGGCATAAGCGACGGACCCTTAAGCGCTCCTTCTTCGCCGCCGGAGACGCCCATGCCAACGAAATGGATTCCTCTCGGTTCCAACTCCTTTTCGCGCCGCTCGGTATCCGTAAAGAGCGAGTTTCCGCCGTCGATGAGCACATCGCCTTTTTCCAGCAGTGGCGCAACCTGATTGATTACGGCATCGACCGGCGGGCCCGCTTTCACCATCATCATCGCTATGCGCGGCTTTTTCAATGCCGCGACGAATTCCTCCGTCGTGCGCGTCGGCTGAATATTCTTTCCCTGGGCGCGTCCGGTCGCGAATTTCTCGGTGACTTCCGTGGTGCGATTGAACACAGCGACAGAAAATCCCTTTGATTCCATGTTCAGTGCGAGGTTTTCACCCATCACACCCAGACCGATCAGGCCAATATCACATTGATTGGTTGTCATTTTAGTATCTTGTTTGAACCACTTCGGAGAAGACACCACTGTAACGAGCACTTTCAGCGCATGGCAAATTCCGTCTGCGAAGTTTTATTGACTGAAGCGCCGCTTGATGCGCCACCGCAAAAACAAAATGTCGACGCAGGTGCGATCGTCGATTTTTTTGGAGTGGTGCGGAAACTTGAAGATGGACGCGAAATTGAAGGAATCGAATATCAAGCGCATCGAGAAATGGCCGAACATCAGTTGAGACAAATTGCCGACCAGGCCACTGAGATGTTCCGACTTCAGCTTGCTATCATTCATCACCGAATCGGGTTTGTCGCCGTTGGCGAGCCATCGCTTTTTCTGCGAGTGGCGAGTCCGCATCGCGGCGAAGCGTTTCGGGCCAGTCAATGGATAGTGGATGAGTTAAAAAAGAAGGCGCCAATTTGGAAACGACCCCGGTTTACGACCAGGGATGACAGGCGACCGGGGTCAACGCCCCCGACTAGAGCAACAATGGCGGCTAAGGCGAAATGAACTGGGCGAACCGAATTACGCTGAGCCGGCTTGCACTTACAGTTTTTTTCGTGGTGGCGCTCAATTCTTCCTGGCGGTACGCGCGCACCGCTGCGCTTGTGATTTTTCTGATCGCAGGCCTGACGGATTTCATCGACGGAGAAATCGCTCGACGCTACGGAGTAATCACTAGTTTCGGGAAACTAATGGATCCGCTCGTGGACAAGATCATGGTGGCCGCGGCGTTCATTTCACTGGTGCCTCTCAAGGCAGTGCCGGCATGGGCAGCAACGGCAGTGGTCGCACGAGATTTTTTGATCACCGGATTGCGCCTAATGGCTACCGCCAAAGGACGAATCCTTCCAGCGGAAAGTCTGGGTAAACAGAAGACTTCGTGGCAAATCATTACTATTATTTTTTTTCTGACGCTTCTCTCGATTGTGGAACTTCGCTATGCCAGCGAAACGTCCAGATGGTGGATGCGGGCTTGGGGCGAAGCGGGTCCGGTCCTGGTGTTTCCTATCGCCCGCCTGGTCCCCCGAAGCCTGGTCCGGAATCGAGCCCGGGTTGATACGTTAGCGGCGGCTGGCGGGGTGCTTCAGGCAGGACCGTCTGTCGGTTCTGCGTGCTGGTGTCAATCATTGTCTCCGAATAAGGGGCGCTGGAGGCGCAACTACAAAGCATTCCGGCCAGAAGTAAGCCGAGCAGCTGAAGTACTTTCATCATTTGATGTCTCACAGACTGGATAATTTACCATGAGACGAAAATCAAGCGAAGTCCCTTGCGATGAGCGGGCAACGGGAATCGAACCCGCATGGCCAGCTTGGAAGGCTGGAACTTTACCATTAAGCTATGCCCGCGCCTCACGTACTGAACGCCGAGGCGTTCGCGAGTAAATAGTGCGTGGTGCCGCGCCACTAGTCAAAGCGATTGCGGGACGCCAATCGCAGCTCGCCGCGGCGACCGCTACCCTTCAAATGCGGTGGCGACGAGCGTCGCGTTGTGGCCGCCGAAGCCGAAGGAGTTATTTAGCGCGACGCGCACTTTCTTTTCGCGGGCGATGTTGGGCGTATAATCGAGGTCGCATTCTTCGCCCGGATTTTCCAGATTGATTGTCGGCGGAATCACTCCATCGCGGATCGCAAGCGCGCAGGCGGCCATTTCTACTCCACCGGCGCCCCCTAGCAGGTGGCCGGTCATCGATTTTGTGGAACTGATGGACACCTTGTGAGCGTACTCCCCGAAGACCTGCTTGATGGCGCGAGTCTCGCAAATGTCCCCGATATCGGTGGAGGTTGCATGCGCATTGACGTAATCGACCTGAGCCGGCGATATGCGAGCGTGCTCAAGCGCGAGCTCCATGGCGCGCGCTGCGCCTTCACCGTCCGGTGGCGGCGCAGTCATGTGGTAAGCGTCCGCGGAAAGGCCGTATCCTGTGATTTCACAGTAGATCTTCGCCCCCCGCGCTTTGGCGTGCTCCAATTCCTCCACTACCACAACTCCTGCGCCTTCACTCATCACGAAACCATCGCGGTCGCGATCGAACGGCCGCGAGGCGCGCTCGGGTTCATCGTTGCGGCTGCTGAGCGCTTTCATGGCTGAAAATCCTGCAAGACCAATCTCAACGATGGACGCCTCCGAGCCGCCCGCGAGGAATACGTCGGCGTCGCCAAATTTGATAATTCGCCAGGCTTCGCCGATGGCGTTGTTCGAGGTCGCGCAGGCAGTAACAATACACAAATTGGGTCCGTGCAGGTTGAACTCCATCGAGATGACCCCACTCGCCATATTGCTGATCAGCATCGGAATAGTGAACGGCGAATTTCGCGAAGGACCTTTCGTAAGCAGAATCGTCAATTGATCCTGGAGCGTTTTTAGTCCGCCGATTCCGGTGCTAATGATCACGCCAAAACGATCTCGGCGATCCAGCTTCTCTACATCAATCCCGCTGTCTTCGACTGCCATTTTTGCCGCCGCCATTGAAAGCTGGGTAAATCGATCGGTGCGGCGGACGTCTTTCGGATTTTTGAAGAATGGTTTCGGATCGAAATTGCGGACTTGCCCACCGATTCGGCAATCGTATGCGCTGGTGTCGAACGCATCGATTGCATGAATGCCGCTAACCCCGTTTTTAAGGTTGGACCAAAACGTCTCGACGTCATTGCCAAGCGGCGTGACGGAGCCCAGACCGGTGATAACAACTCTGCGATCGTTGTTCATTTAGCGATTTAAGGGTGTAATGGTCTGGCGGCGTAGCGCGGCGTCAACCGCGAAATCACTGAATCGCTAAGTTATCTTAGCTCGTTCCCATTCCGACGCTTTGAACGGTTTGGAAGAGCTTGCCTTCGGTCCTGATAGAGGGCGCGATGATAATCTCCGTTTGTTGAAATTCGGCGATGTTGCGCGCGCCGACATTGCCCATGCAAGTGGTGATCGCACCAACGAGATTTTGGCTGCCATCGTCCACTTCTGCCGGCCCAAACAGGATTTGCTTCAGTGATCCCGTAGACCCCACCTTGATGCGAGTGCCTCGCGGAAGATTTGCGTGCGGAGTGGCCATGCCCCAATGATAGCCGCGGCCAGGCGCTTCGTGCGCTTTGGCGAATGCGCTGCCCACCATGACCGCGTCTGCGCCACAGGCCAGCGCTTTGCAAACGTCGCCACCTCTACTCATCCCTCCATCGGTGATGATCGGCACGTAACGCAATGCTTTTTTGAAGTAAGCGTCACGCGCCGCCGCGCAATCGACCGTCGCGGTAACCTGCGGAACACCAAGTCCAAGCACGCCGCGCGAAGTGCAAGCCGCCCCGGGTCCGACGCCGACCAAAACCGCCGCTGGCCCACACTCCATGATCTCGAGGGTCACGTCGTAGCCAACAGTATTTCCGACGATTATCGGGATACGCATTTCACGGCAAAACTTTTCCAAGTCGAGCGACCTATACTGCGCAGAAATATGCCGGACTGTCGAAACTGTGCTTTGCACGACGAAAACATCGGCGCCAGCATCCTCCGCGATCCTGCCAAATTCAGCGGCACGCTGAGGAATGGAACTGACGGCCGCCAATACACCGGCATCCTTAATTTGGCGCACGCGAGCCGCGATAAGATCCTCCTGAACGGGTTCCTGGTAAATCCGTTGCAGCAGCGCGGTAATTTCGGATTTCTCAGCTTCGACGATTTTTTCCAGTACTTCCTGCGGGTTTTTATACCGCGTTTGCACTCCTTCGAGATTCAGAACGGCGAGGCCGCCCAATTTGTTCATGGCGATGGCGAAACGGACATCGACGACTCCATCCATGGCGCTCGCGAGAATCGGAATTTTTAACTCAAGTGGATCTGTTTCTTTGCGCGGCAAACGGAATCTAATGTCGACTTCGTTGGGGTTGATCGTTACCCGCCCAGGTACAAGCGCGATCTCGTCAAACCCGTAGGTAACACGCGCCTTGCGATTTCGGCCTATCCACATTCCCATATCAAATCCGCTCCATCCTGAATCGTTCGTTCAAACTTCCGCAGTGCGGGCACCGCGGAAGCAGCGCATCGGTTCGATCCTCGAATTCGAACGCGCAAATCACACACCGCAACCGGTGCTGCAGAGCCCGTCGCTCCCGCCGCCGGCGATTCCATTCTCCAACTATCCAGAAGAGGAAAACCGCCGCAAGAAAAAGCAGTAAATAAATCGTGACAAGAGTAGCAAGACTAACGCGAATCACTGGGTCACGGTGGCTGTCGGGGTGTGCGGGCGCACGATGTCATTGCCCCATTCAATTGTCGCGATCCCCCAGGCCAGAAACGACTCGGCTTTTTCAGGATTCACTGTGCTTTTGGAGAAGCGGCAACGCGCCACAAACAAACGTGCTTGTTCGTCCAGCGCCGGGTCACCCGACGAACTGACCGGGAAACAGTAGCGAATTTCCCCGAGCTTAGTCACGGCCACGCGAAACCGAATGGTTCGAGGTGCTTCCTCGTTGGAGGCGGCAAAATTCGCCGCTGGCACAGTTGGAACGCCAAAGGGGTCCAACTCTTTTGAAAAGGAAACTGACGTTGGAAAAACACTCATGGCGCGGGCGGTTTTCTGGCGAGCAAGAGGTACTGCGCCCGGAGGGTGACAACTCGGAATGCCCAGGTCGTGTTCCAGTGATGGAATATCCTTCAACGTAGGCTCTATCGCGGAATACGACGGCAAATGCTCAGCCTTTGGCAGGGCGTGGAGCCTTGCTTCAGGCGGCCGCCGAGTGGTGAAAGCGAGCGCAGGATCTTCCGAATCAATCCAGCGAAGAAGCGTACGACCTTCTTCGGAAGCCGGCGTAATCAATGTCACGCGCGCTGGCGGTGGGAGAAGCGCGATCGTTGGCGGATAAACAATTTGAAAAATGTAGAAACAGAGAGCGTGCGCCATCAAAGAAAGCGCGAGGAAAATTGTGATCGCTAGTTTTTCGCGGCGAGGCGAATCCCAACCGAAGATAAGCGGTTCGGCTGCGCTCTCCGAGATGAAGCTGTTCATCGCGGCGGACTCGCGGCCAGAGCTACCGAAGTAATACCATGTTCGAGCGCAGCGTTTGCCACTTCGGCCACCGTCTCGTACGAGGTAGAACGGTCTGCCTTAATGATGATCGATTGGTCCTTGCGCTTGGCTGCATCCAGCAATGGCTCGAGTTGTTCCATGGTGACTTTTTGGTCTTGAAAATAAATAGCCGGCACTGCCCCGCCGCTGATGCTGATGATTTGGCGGCTGGCCTGCGGACCGAGCGTAAAGCGCGAGAATGGCATCGAAATCGAGATGCCTTGTTGCAGGATGAAATTCGAACTGAGTAATAGAAAAAAAACAAGCAAGAACGAGACGTCCACCAGCGCGACGAGGACGACCCAGCCGAAATTGAAATTCATCGTTCGTCGAAATTTCATGAGACGCTGCAGATTTCGTCGACTACCGAACCGTCGGCCTAGGATTCAAACTGCGCCTCCGACCGCGCCGGCTCTCCTGGTTGTTGAAAGCTGATAATGCCAGTGATCGGGGGGCTTTCGGTTAGCATGTGGACGATCTCAATTCCCGCGCGTTCCATGTCATGAAGCATCGTATTCACGCGCGAAGAGAGATAGCTATATGCGACAAAGGCGGACGTCGCGACAACCAGGCCTGCTGCCGTAGTCAGCAAACTTTTGTAAACACCGCTCGAAAGCTCAGTCACTGTCGCGTAACCGCCACTGGAAGCAATCGTACCAAAAGCATCTATCATTCCCGCAACGGTCCCAAGTAATCCGAGCAGCGGCGTCAGAAATGCGATGGTAGCCAAAACAGGAAGGAATCGCTCAAGTTTTGGTACCTCGAGCTGGGCTGCTTCTTGTACGATATCACGCAGTTCCGCCCGAGGCGCGTCGTGCCGAATAATTGCTGCATGAATCACCCGCGCCACTGGGCCCGGCGTGCCCGCGGACTCGTGAAGGGCCTCGGCGAAGTTCCGATGACGAATCAGGTTAGACAGTCCCTTCAGGAACTCGCCGACGTGGATTGTGGCGCGGTGCAGGTAAAACAACCGTTCGGCAAAAACAGCAATCGCGATGATGCTGCACCCCAGGATTGGCCACATTAACAGCCCGCCCTTTTGGATGTAATCAATCACGCAGCTTTTTCTAGCGCTCTTTCCGAACCGTGGCAAGCCAACAACCGAATGTCAGTCTGTGGTCGGTCGGTGCTAAAGATCAGTCGTTAGCGTTGGGTTACCCCAGACAGGAGGAATTATCGTCGAATTTTCTCACGCGGTTTTGGGGAGGGAGACGGCCGGCTCACGCCGGCGCTCTTGCCGCCCACTAGTTTGCCGGATGCATCGAAGACGGAATAGCCGGTCTGCTTTCCGGATGAGTCGTAACTGTAGACGATCTTATGTTGAAGCGTCCCGTCTGCTGCGCTTTGAGTCTCTTCGAGAATCCGGCCCGCATCGTCGTACTTGTAGCGACTCTTGAGCCGAAGGTGGTCGTCAGGTCCGGAGACTTCCGCACTGGAAAAACGTCCCGTATCATCCAGTACGTAACGAATCGTTTCTCGAAGTTTGCCGTCTTGACCGGTTGTTGTAGCCACTGCCTTATGCTGTGCAGCATCGAAATTGTAGACAGTGCGTGAACCGTCCGGGTGCATCGACATAGTCACCCGCACGGCGTCAGCGCGAGCCTGGTCTGGAGACTGGCCGAATCCGATCATGTCGCCACAGACGAGAAGAGCGCAGGCGATTGCCAGCCCAAGGGGGAAAAATTTCATGACGTGAGGAGCTTACGGTGAAGATGGCTGGGTGCAATTACAGTGAAAATTTTTATTGACCGGCGGCTTCACAGGTGGTTAAAAGTGGTGTCAAGTGGGGCAAAATGGATGATTGTCCACTCGATCATGGACGCCGATTCCCAACCCGAACGCCTTTACGCCGGAGAGTTTCGGCATTCCATCGACGATAAAAATCGGATCACCATTCCTTCTCGTTGGCGACACGGTCGCCCCGAAGAATTCATTCTCCTGCCGGAGGCGACTCATCAATTTCTGATCGTCATGTCGCCGAAGGAGTTTGCAAAAATGAGTTCCGCTGCGGAAACAACCCAGACCGTCTCCGCACGCGACCGCCGCGTTTTTCTGCGCCATTTGCATTCTCGAGCTCAGCATGCCGGCGCCGACCGACAAGGACGGCTGGTATTGCCAGAAGAGCTTTGCCGAAAAGTCGGATTGAAAGGCGAGGTCGCCCTGGTAGGCGGCCAGGGTCGCTTTGAGATTTGGAATTTGCAGCGCTGGAAACGGGCGCACGAGGAGGAAACGCCAACTTACCAGCACGTCGCAGGTGTGATCGGTTTTTAACCATATGCTTCGTCAAAATGTCATGAACACGTTGTGGTCTGAGCGACCTGCCTGGCTCGCCGTTGATCCGGGCGCTGGCGAAGAGGAGGCGCATGCGACGGAGGAGGTTGTATATCACCGTCCAGTTTTGCAGAGGGAAGTGCTGGAGTTGCTCAAACCGAAAGCGAGCTCTCTCATCGTGGATGGAACCTGTGGCGGTGGTGGCCATACCGAAGAGTTGTTGGAAAGTGGCGCCGAGGTTTTGGCGCTGGATCAGGATCCTGATGCAGTCCAACACGTGACTGAACGACTCGCGCGTTTCGGCCGCCGTCTTATCGTGCGGCAGGCGAATTTTCGGCACGCCGGCTGGGTTCTCGACGAGCTCGGCATTCGCTCCATAGGCGGCGCGCTCCTTGATCTGGGTGTTTCTTCGCGCCAACTCGAAAACTCGAAGCGCGGTTTTAGCTTCGTGCGAAACGGTCCGCTCGACATGCGCATGGACCCGCAAACGAACCTGACTGCTGCCAACATCGTAAACCATTACGACGAAGAGGAACTGACCCGTCTCTTTCGTGAACTCGGCGAGGAACCGGCTGCGCGGAGAATCGCAAGTTTGATCGTCAAGATGCGGAAGGCTTCGCCGTTTCGCGAAACTCTGCCGCTCGCGCTCGCAATCGAAAGATTGGTGGGACGACACGGTCGGCAGCATCCAGCCACGCAGGTTTTTCAAGCGCTGCGGATGGAAGTGAATGACGAGCTTGGCGCGCTCGAAGAAGGCTTGCGTGTTTTAACTGCTCGAATTGCGTCGGGCGGACGGATCGGGGTGATTACTTTTCACTCACTGGAGGATCGAATCGTAAAGAATTTTTTTCGCGATCATAGCCGGGAATGGCTGGATAAGCCGGAGTGGCCGGAGCCAAAGCGAAATCCCGATTACGACCTTAAATTGGTTACGCCGAAACCGGTGCACCCAGTCGATGAAGAACAGCGAGCTAATCCGCGCTCGCGGAGCGCAAAGTTGCGCGTCGCCGAAAAGATAAATGAACCGTTCGCGTCGAAGAAACCATAACGCGGTAAATGCGGCCTCACTTGCGCGTTGGATCGTGATGACCGCGTTTTTGGCACTGGCCGGATTGAGCTACGTTTATTTGACGCTACAACTTTATCATCTGGGCGAGCGCAGGAAAGCAGTCGAGAACGAGCTCAACAGTCTGCGTACTCAAAGCGATGTAGCCAGCGCCCAGATCGCAGCATTGACGTCACGCTCGGCGTTGCAACGCCGATTGAAAGAAGGCTACCTAAAAATGATCCCGATTTCGGAGGCCCACATCGTGCGGCTCACTGTTCCTCCCCGCTCAGCGGACGAAGATACGATCCAGCCGGTAGTTAACCCCTCTGCCGCAAGATGAATCCAAACAGTCGAAGCCGTTGCGTTTTGGTATGCACCGCTTTTATCGGGCTCTTCAGCATCTTTTCATACCGTTTGATCTATCTGCAGGCCATAAAACACGATGAGTATGCGGGTCTTGCTGCGGAAAAACACGTATACAAGCAAATCATTTACGCAGAGCGCGGTACGATTCTCGACGCGAACAGCGAGGTTCTTGCGCACAACATTCCTGTAGAAACCGTAGTCGCCGACGCGACGCATCTTAATAACCGGGAAGCAACCGTCGATCTTGTAAGCAACGAACTTGGCATTCCGTCCACGGAGCTTGCGGAAAAATTAAACAGCGGTCGCCGTTACATCGTGATCAAACGCGAAGTGTCCGAACACACCGCAACCACGCTGCGTGAAAAACTTAGTGCCGGGAATTTGCGCGGAATTTATTTCGAGCATGACGCCACGCGCATTTACCCGAATGGCTCCATGCTTTGTCACGTCATTGGATTTACCGACTTCGATCATCACGGTATCCAAGGCGTGGAAGCCTCGATGGAAGAATATCTTCATGGGCAGGACGGCTATCGTTTCATCGAACACAATCGGGCTGGCCAGGAAATCGTCCCGTATCGCGGACAGGAGCGCGCGCCGCGGGACGGTTACCAGATCCACCTGACAGTGGATCTTGGTTTGCAGAACATCGTCGAGAACGAAATCGACGCGGCGATGCAAGAATATTCGCCTCAAAAAGCCACCATTATTTTGATGCGGCCGCAGACCGGAGAAATCTTGGCGATGGCCAATAGACCGCACTTTGATTTGAACCTCCGGTCGGAAGCGAAAGCCGATCAAATGAAGAACCGGGCAATCATCGACATGATGGAGCCGGGCTCGACCTTCAAGATTGTCGCCGCTGCCGCCGCTCTCAATGAACGCAAGCTGCGGCCTGATTCGAGCATCTTTTGTGAGAACGGCCTCTGGAAGTTCGGCGGTGCAGCGCTGCACGACCATCGCGCATTTTCGTACCTCAGCGTGCGCGAAATTCTCATCAAATCGAGCAACATCGGAGCGGCCAAACTCGCGGTCACTGTGGGCGAACAGAAATTCTACGAGTACATTCGACGCTTCGGATTTGGCGAGCGCACAGGAATTGAGTTGCCAGGCGAGATCAACGGTCTCATTCGGCCACCGCAATCCTGGAGCAAAATCTCCATCACACGTATTCCGATGGGGCACGAGATCGGGGTCACGCCGTTGCAAATGACGGTCGCAATGGCAACGATTGCCAACGGCGGCAAACTGATCATGCCGCGGATAGTTAAATCGATTACGACATTGGAGGGCAAGACCGTCAGTTCACTGTCCCCAGTGGTGTTGCGCCAGGTCATTTCTTCGCAAACCGCCAGAGAAATTGGTGATGCACTTCGAGGGGTAGTGAGCGATAACGGGACCGCTGCCGCTGCGGCGGTGCCAGGTTTTATCATTGCTGGAAAAACCGGAACAGCGCAGAAGGTGAATCCTCGAGGCGGATATGACGAAGGAAAGTACGTCGTTTCTTTCGCCGGATATCTGCCCGCCGACCATCCCGAGTTTGTCGGTCTGGTGATGCTCGACGATGCGCACACGAGCAAACCAGAATTGAACTATGGTGGGCTCGTCGCGGGACCGATCTTTTCCCGTGTCGCCGAGCGAGCTGCCCGCTACCTAGATCTTGAGCCGCATGAGGAGATTCGCAAAGCGATTCCCGTGGCGCGAGTGGAAAAAAAGACGCCGGCAGAGCGAGTCCACAGGACTGCACCGGCGGAACGAGTCGTCTTAACCAATGCCTCGCACCATTGAAAGCCTCGCCCCAGTTCGCCGCCGCGAATCCATCCCGCCGCACGGTGGGCGTAGATGTTAAAGCCTCATGCAGCTCAAGACTCTTCTCTCCGCGACTCCAATTCGCCAAATCATCGGGCCAGTTGATCGCCCGGTGGAGAACATCTCGTATGACTCACGGCGCGTGCAAAGGAACACCTTGTTCGTGGCGTTGCGAGGCGAGAAAACTGACGGACACCAATTCATCGCTCAAGCCATCAACAAAGGCGCATCGGTGATCGTTGCCGAGCGCGACGAAAAAGATCCGCGCGTTACCTGTCTCGTCGTGGAGGACACGCGCGCTGCGCTTGCTGATTTTTCAGCAACTTTTTACAGCCACCCAGCACGCAAATTGAAACTGGCGGCGGTCACGGGCACGAATGGCAAGACCACGACGACGTTTCTCATCAAGCACATCTGTGAAAGTGATGGCTTGCGGTGCGGATTAATCGGGACGGTGCGCTACGAGATTGGTGAGCGGCTCCTGCCGGCGATCCGCACGACGCCGGAGTCACTCGATCTTCAGGAGCTGCTGGCGCAGATCGCTAACGCGGGTTGCAAGGCAGCGGCGATGGAAGTTTCTTCGCATGCGCTTGCGCAAGATCGCACGCGCGGCCTCGAATGGAATGTAGCCGTCTTTACAAATCTCACCCAGGACCATCTCGATTTTCACGGGACAATGGAAAACTACTTCGACGCGAAGCTGAACTTGTTCACCGGTCTCGCGAATCAGAAAAAAAAGCGCAAACCCGTTGCGATTGTGAATATCGATGACCGCTATGGCCAACAATTGCTGGACAAAATCGACAAGCGCGTGGCGGTCGTCACTTATGGAATGGGGATGCGCGCCGATTTCCGCGCTTCGAATTATCGCGCCGAGTTCAGCGGTACGTCCTACCAGCTGGATGCCCATGGAAGGAGTTACCTGGTTCGTCTGCCATTAATCGGCCGGTTTAATGTGACAAATTCGCTCGCTGCTCTGACTGCGGCCAACGCTCTCGGAATCAATCTGCGAAACGCGGTGTTTAGCCTTGCCAAGTCGCCGCAAGTGCCCGGGCGTCTGGAATTGGTTCCGGCAAAGCGACAATTCCAGGTATTCGTCGATTACGCGCATACGCCCGACGCGCTCGGCAACGTTCTGAAAACTCTTCGCGAACTCGCCCCGCAATGTTTGATTGCCGTTTTTGGCTGCGGCGGCGATCGCGACCGGCAAAAGCGCCCGTTGATGGCCGAGATGGCAGATCGCCTTGCTGACTATTCCATCATCACCTCCGATAATCCGCGCAAGGAAGATCCGAATGCGATTATCGCCGAGGTCGAAAAGGGCTTTCGCTCGGATCGGTATGAAAAAATGGTTGATCGCACCCAGGCGATCGATCGCGCCAGTGCGCTCGCGCGTCCACGAGACATTGTATTGATTGCGGGCAAGGGTCACGAAAATTATCAGGGGTTCGGCGATTACACGATCCCGTTCGACGATATCCAAGTCGCGCGACGCGCGATTGAAAACCATCCCGTAAAATTTTCGTCATGATGATTTGTTTGAGTCTTCGTGGCACAGACATCTTGCAATGAATTTTCTTACGCTCTCGCAAATTGCGCAGTTTGCCGGCGGTTCGCTTTCTGCCGGAGACGCCAGGGTTGTCATTAAGAAGGTCAGCACTGATTCACGCACGCTTAAGCCCGGCGAATTGTTCGTCGCATTGCGCGGTGAAAATTTCGATGGACACAATTTCATTGAATCCGCCGCAAAAGCTGGCGCAACTGGGGCAATCGTTGAGTCCACTTGGAACAGAAAAATTTCCAATAATTTCGCCCTGATCCAGACGAAGGACACTTTGCAGGCGTACCAGCAGCTCGCGGCGAACTACCGGAAATCGCTCGCCCTAAAGGTGGTTGCCATTACCGGAAGCAACGGCAAAACGAGCACGAAAGATTTCACGGCAGCGGTGCTCGCCCGCCGTTTTCGCGTCACGAAAACAGAAGGAAATTTCAACAATCATGTCGGGCTTCCACGAACAATTTTAGAGGCGACGTCGAGGGATGAAATAGGTGTGTGGGAGATCGGCATGAATCATCCCGGCGAAATTACGGCATTGGCGAAACTGGCAGCGCCCGATGTGGCCATCATCACAAATATTGGTGTGGCGCACATCGAGTTCATTGGTTCACGCGAAAAAATTGCGGAAGAGAAAGGCGCGCTTGCGGAGGCCGTGGGCACCGAGGGAACAGTCATTCTGAATTCGGACGATTCATTTAGTCGGAGCATCGCGCTCCGGGCACGCGGCAAAGTAGTCCTGGCCGGCACGAGTGCTGGAACAATCCGTGCCAGCGAGATAAACCAAACTGAGAGCGGGACGGATTTCACCATCACCGAGGGCGCACATCGCTGCCGCGCGCTAGTGTACGTTCCTGGTGTGCATATGGTGCAAAATGCACTGCTCGCAGTCGCTGCGGGTCGTGTCTTCGGTGTTTCTCTTGAGGATTGCGCTGCCGGCCTTGCTGCTGCGCCGCTCGCCAAAGCTCGTTTGCAAATCAAGCAAATCGGGGGCGTGGAGTTCATCGACGACAGCTACAACGCTAATCCGGACTCGATGAAGGCGGCCTTGCGCACGTTGGCTGAATTGCCCGCCGATGGCAAACGCATCGCAGTCCTGGGCGAGATGCGGGAACTGGGCGATGAATTGGAGCGCGGCCATCGCGAAGTGGGAGAAACCGCGGCGACATTAAAGATCGATCAACTCATTGCGATCGGCGATGTCGCGGCCGCAATCGCTGACGCCGCCAAGCACGCCGGCCTCGAAAAGACCGCAATTGTCGCATCGACTTCAGAAGCCGCTGAGTTGTTGAGCGAAATCGCCGCGCCCGGCGACCTTGTGCTCGTCAAAGGCAGCCGCTTAGCTCGCACCGAGCGGGTGATTGAAGCATTCCGCAGACCTCAAGCCGCAGCCGCCAATTCCCCATGATGTACTACCTCCATCACCTGAGTGATCGCTTCATCGGGTTCAACGTTTTCCTTTATGTGACTTTCCGAGCCATTGCCGCGGCGGTAACGGCTTTCGTAGGCACATTAATTTTTGGAAATTTCATAATTCGAATGCTCACTGCGCTGAAGCTGGGACAACCGATTCGCGGAGCGGCAGAAGTTCATCTTCTGGCAGAGCTGCATGGCGTCAAGCAAGGCACGCCCACCATGGGAGGTGTGCTGGTTATCGGAGCGGTTTTTGTGTCGAGTGTTATGTGGGCGCGCCTCGACAACCGATTCGTTTGGCTGGCGCTATTCAGCATGGTCTACCTCGGGGCGCTCGGCTTCGCCGATGATTACCTTAAGGTCACAAAGAAAAAGTCCGACGGCATCAGCGGCCGGATCAAACTCGTTTGTCAAATTGCTCTTGCGGCAATTATCACTGGCGTTTTCCTCACCAATCCGATGTTGGAAGTGCAGGCACGCTCTCTTTACGTGCCGTTCATCAAGGCGCCTGTGATTGTAAACATGAGCTGGTTTACATTCGTGTTTTTTGCACTCGTCATCGTGGGTTCATCGAATGCGGTGAACCTCACTGATGGACTGGATGGATTGGCTATCGGTTGCACCATCACCGTGGCGTTTGCATACGCGTTGCTTTCTTACGCAGCCGGCAATTTCCGGATCGCGGAATACCTGCAAGTTCCATTTTACCCGTTTGCTGGAGAGCTGACGGTGGTCTGCTCGGCACTCATCGGCGCGGGCCTGGGTTTTCTCTGGTTTAACTGTTACCCAGCTAAAGTTTTCATGGGTGACACCGGGTCGCTAGCCATCGGCGGCATGATGGGCGTCGTCGCGATTTGCTGCAAACAAGAGCTGCTTTTGGGGGTGGTCGGCGGAGTCTTCGTCATCGAAGCCGTCTCGGTGATTTTGCAGGTGATGAGTTTCAAGCTCACGGGTAAACGATTTTTCGTGATGTCTCCGCTTCACCATCATTTCGAGCTGACCGGCTGGAAAGAAAGCACGGTGATCGTTCGATTTTGGATTCTTTCAATCATCTTTGCGTTACTTGGCTTGGCGACGCTCAAACTGAGATGAATAACACTCGCTACCAAAACCAAAATATCGTTGTTCTGGGTGCAGGCTTGAGCGGCAGCGCTGCGGCCCTTCTGCTTCGGTCTGAGGACGCGCAGGTCACATTGCTGGATAGCGCGGAGGAGCAAAATTTACTCAAATCGACCGTCGATAATCTGCGGACACACGGTGTCGGTGTGATTTGCGGCGCTGCGGCTGATGAAGATTCAGCCACATATCACATGGCCATTTTAAGTCCTGGCATCGATCCGGCTTCCCGATTGGCGTGCAATTTCTCCTCGCGCGGAATTGAAATGATCAGCGAACTGGAGCTGGGCTGGCGCTCCTCCGAAATTCCGGTCATCGCTGTTACTGGCACGAACGGCAAAACGACAACGACCGAATTGCTGGCTGAAATGTTGAACGCGTGCGGTCAGCGAACGATTGCCTGCGGAAACATCGGCAAACCGCTTTCAGAAGTCGCGCGCGAGAAGAAGCCATTCGATGTGCTCACAGTAGAGGTGAGCTCGTTTCAACTGGAAGCGATCCGCACGTTTCGCCCATCGATCAGTCTCTGGCTCAACTTCGCGCCCGACCATCTCGATCGATATCGCTCTGTCGCTGATTATCGCGCGGCCAAGCTCCGCATTTTCGAGAATCAAATGGAAAGCGACGTCGCAATCGTAAATGCGATCGAAAAATTACCAGCGGTTCGCCCGCGTAAGATCACCTTTAGCGCTTATGCGGATCAAGCAGATTTCCGCGTCTCCCAAGGCGCGATCGTTTATCAAGACGAACCAATCCTGCGGCTGGCGGACACCAAACTGAGGGGCTTGCATAACATCGAAAATCTAATGGCGACACTCGCCGCTGGCATGGCACGCGGATTGTCGTTCGAAGAGATGGTGGCGCCGTTGTGTGCGTATGAGCCGCGACCGCATCGCTGCGAATTTGTGCGCGAAGTCGGCGGCGTCGAATATGTGAACGATTCCAAGGCGACAAACCTCGACGCAGTGGACAAAGCGCTGCGTGCGCAAAACAAGCCAGTCATCCTCATTGCTGGCGGCAAGGACAAAGGTTTTAGCTTTGATCCACTTCGACCTCTGGTGAAGGAGAAGGTCAGATCGACAATTTTGATCGGCGAAATGGCCGAGAACATCAGGCGTTCTTGGAATGGCGCCGTCGAGTGCGAAATCGCAAACTCACTCGCGGACGCAGTTGAGCGCGCACACGCTACGGCGGGACCGGGTGAAGTGGTCCTCTTTTCCCCGGGCACATCCTCCTTCGACATGTTCAAAAGCTATGGTGATCGAGGTGATCAATTTCGCGCGCTAGTGCGGGCCCTGCCCAAAACAGACCGATGAAAATCCCGCAGTTCTTCAGACACAAAAAACTTCGGGCGGCAACCGCGCGCCGCGCCTCTGCCCCCTCTGCTGGAATGGACTTTGGGGACATCCCCGAACCAAACATGAAGTTGTCGCGGGCGTTGCTCATAGTTCTGCTCTTGCACGTGGTTGCCGTGTCGGGAATCATCGCGTTCAACGCAATCAAGACGCGGGAAAGCTCATTTGCACCGGCAGCGCCAACGAATCCGGTAAACAACTTCGCCAAGGCGGCGGCATCGCCAGATCGCCCGGACGTTGCCAAGCCACGGGCCGCGCTCTCACAAAAGGAAATTGCGCCGCGTAACGATCCGAAGCCTCTGCGTTCAGCTTCGAAAGACGAACACGCGAAGACGCCTCCGCCGCCGTCTGGAAAGACCTACATCGTCAAGAAAGGCGATAACCCCGTTACAATCGCAAAGAGACTTAAGATCTCTTACGACGATCTGCTCGCCCTGAACCACATCGAAGACCCGCACAAATTGCAGATCGGCCAAAAGCTGCTGATTCCAGTTAAGGCGAGCAAAACAAAAACGAGCAAGGACAATCAATGAACCTGCGAGGCAATAGCATTTTTCATGTAACGCAGACACTCACAGCATAGTTATGCATCGTAAGAGCGCTTATATTCTTTTTCTCGCAGTCCTGGGGTTGCTCGTCATCGGGATTGTCATGCTTTTCAGCACGAGCGCGTTTGCACGCGACAGTCATGGAGACGTTTATTTCTTCATCAAGCGCCAGGCGATGTGGTTTGGCGTTGGGCTAGTGGTCTGCATCTTCGCCGCGTTGATCGATTATCACTGGTGGCAGCGGACGTGGTGGCTTTGGTTCGGGCTCGCACTCGGGGTCTTGGCGCTTTGCTATGTCCCACACATTGGTATGCGCCTGAATGGGTCGCGCCGTTGGATTGGATGGGGCCCAATTACCGTTCAGCCATCGGAAGTGGCAAAGCTGGCCATAATCTTTTTTCTCGCTGCCTGGTTTGCACGATATGAAAAACCTGACCGCAAAGTACTCCTGGGATTTATTCTTCCCCTTGCCATCATCAGCCTGCCGGCTGCGCTTGTGCTCGGCGAAGTCGATTTGGGAACAACGGCTCTAATTGGAACCACGGCGTTTGTCGTAATGTTCGTTGCCGGAGCCAATCCTTTATGGCTTGGCATTGTATCGCTCACTGGCTTGGGCGCTCTTTTAATCGTTGCAACGCGGATCTCCGAGCGGATGGGACGGCTCTCGGCTTTTCTTCATCCGCAGCATTTCAAGGAAGATGCTGGTTTACAGCAGATGCAGGCGTTGATCGCCTGGGGGAGCGGCGGAATGGAAGGGCTTGGCTTGGGCAATGGGCGCCAGAAGATGCTTTATCTGCCTTACGCGCACACAGACTTCATTTTTCCAATTGTGGGGGAAGAGCTCGGTCTACGCTTTAGTCTCCTCGTGGTTTTTTTGTTCGTGGTGATAATTGTCTGCGGCACTATGATCGCGCTACACGCGAAGGATCGTTTCGGTCTGCTCCTGGGTTGCGGCGTGGTTTCACTCCTGGCTCTGCAGGCCGCAGTCAACATCGGAGTGACCACTTCGCTCCTGCCGAATAAGGGATTGCCACTGCCTTTTATTAGCTATGGAGGTTCTAACCTTGTCGCGTGCATGTTCGGCGTCGGTTTGTTGCTGAACATTTATCGGCAGGGCATTCTTGAACCGCCCCATCAGAAAAAAGCTACCATGCGTGCGCGAATAACACCGCGGATTTAGGAACTAGCAATGAATCTATGAATCTATTGCGGCAACCGGAGACTGGAGATCGAATTTCATGAATGCAGTGATCGCGTGCGGAGGCACTGGCGGACATCTTTTCCCCGGCATCGCTGTAGCAGAAGTGCTGCGCGATCGTGGCCACGAAGTGATGCTATTGATTTCCGAGAAGGATATTGACGCTCTGGCGCTTTCTGGGCGCAGCAATTTCC
>QHMR01000120.1 GCA_003217875.1 Verrucomicrobiota bacterium | reverse complement strand
TTCGCATCGGCGCACGTCTTTACGACCGGCTAGCGGGATTTTTATGCGCGGCCCTATATGTGATGTGCCCGTTCACGCTGTTCTATGATAGAACGGCTCTAGCTGATGGTCCCCTGTCGGCCTTCGCTGCTCTGACCTTGCTCTGGTCTATCGCCGTAATAAGACGAGAGGCTTGTATGTTTTACTATTAGGGCTGGCGATGGCAGGAGCAATACTGTGCAAGATGCCAGGGGTTCTAACTCTGCTTACGCCCGTGATCGCCGCCTTTCTGTTGGCGAAGCCGCCTCGCATCGGTGTGGCCAAGCAGTTGGCTCTTTCTTATTGCATTACTTTGACCCTGGTGGTCGTTCCGATCGTTATATTCCTCCTGACAACGCGTCAGCATCATGAAAAATCGGTTCTTGGCGAGAATGCTTGGGCTTTGATGGTTCAAGTCGTAACTAATGTTAAGATGACTTACAAGTGGCTTTGGTTCTACTGGACACCACCCGTACTGATTCTTGGACTAGTGGGGTTCGTTTTTGCAGTAATCAAACGAAACCGTGAGCATTTGCTGCTAGCGGCTACTTCTCTTGTTCCGATCTTCGCGTTCATCGCTATCTCAAGAGTCTTGTTCTCCCGTTATCTGCTTCTTGCGACAGTGCCCGCTTTGACACTTGTAGCCGGGGTCGTAACGGTTGATATAACCCCCCGGATTGCGCGTCTAATCGGATTAGCCCAATCGGCTGCCGTACGTGCTGTGCCTGGGATTCTCCTTTGCGTAGTCGTGGGTCTGTTTGCTTGGAAAGTCAACTGGCTAGTGCTGACGAATCCAGCACATGCCCCGCTACCCCGCGCAGACCTTAATCAGTACGTGGAGCGTTGGCCGTCGGGCTATGGTGTTGCAGAGGCTGCCCATTATCTGCAATGCCTTGCGAGGGCTTCTCCAGGCGGCATTGTTGTCGCCCATCATGATCTTCAAGATTTTGGATTGAAGGTGTCTTTGATGAATGAAAACCGAATTGCCGTTCGACATCTAACCATGCGTGGCGAGAATAATATGGCAAAGCTCGTGGCATGGTCACGAAACAAACCAACCTTCGTTGTATTGAATCGACCACCGGTGAGTCGAACGCCAAGCGAGCAGCCTGACAGTCCTGAATTGCTTAAAGTGGCTGACCTAGTGCAATCTTTTCAAAAACCGGGCGGGCGAGCTTCTGTAGATGTTTATCGCCTAAAATAGCCGACGCACCTGCGACGTGTAGATAGCTAACATCTTGGCGAAGCTCCCTGGGCTTTCCATATCTGTTAGGAGTCCACTCATTGCTCGATTTAGGCTGACGGAAAGCGTTTCCTTGTGCGAGCGGATGAAAAACTGACTGCGCAGGCAAGATGCCCGCTGGCCCCACAGCCAAGATGGCTGTGCTACGCCACCGCCGCCATGCGCTGCCGGTCCAACCACACTTTGCAGATGCTTTTTATTCGCGTGAGGATGTAATACACCGTCTGGCTGCGGAGCCGCACGAGTTCCGTGCCCACAATACGCGTCACGAAATCACTCGGCAGGTTTAGAATCTCCTGCGGCGTCGCGCCATCTAGTCCTTTGCACAAAATCGCCGTCATTGAGCGGGTAAGCGTTTGCACTTCCGGCCCTAGCGTCATCCGGATGTGCGCCTTGCCGTTTTCATCCACCTGCAGATACACACCCACCGTGTCCGTGCATTCATCGTCTTTTCGCACATCGACCAGATCGAACTTCTCAGTTTCGCGCGGCTCCTGCTTCTTCGCATTGTCCGCATAAGAGACGAGCGTCTCGCGCCGTTCATCTTGTGGGAGCGATTCAAAGAGATTGATGATCTGGTTCAACTTCGTTGGATACATCGGGAGCCGTAACCTATCACAACGTGGAGAGCCGTGCTTCGGCTTTGCTCATCAAGGGGTTTATGCCTAATTGGATCATGAAAACTCCCATCAAAGTCGCTGTGACGGGCGCCGCCGGACATATTGGTTACGCGCTTGTGTTTCGCATCGCCTCCGGACAGATGTTCGGGCCCGATCAGCCGCTCTTACTTCATCTAATTGAAATACCAGCAGCGCTCGGCGCGTTGAATGGTGTGGTCATGGAATTAGACGATTGTGCATTTCCGTTGCTCCAATCTGTCATTCCGACTGCAGATCTTGATGAGGGCTTTCGGGACATCAATTGGGCTTTGTTGGTCGGAAGTGTGCCGCGCAAAGCCGGCATGGAGCGGAAGGAATTACTGGGAATCAACGGCAAGATCTTCGTCGGACAAGGTCAGGCGATCCAAAAAAATGCTGCGGCCGATGTGCGCGTCCTCGTAGTCGGAAACCCATGTAACACTAATTGCCTGATCGCGATGAACAACGCGAAAGAAATTCCGCGTGACCGCTGGTTCGCGATGACGCGATTGGATGAAAACCGCGCCCGCGTGCAGCTGGCGCACAAAGCCGGCGTAGGGATTGCCTCGGTCACGAATATGACCATCTGGGGAAATCATTCCTCGACTCAGTATCCGGATTTCTACAACGCGAGGATCGAGGGCCGTCCTGCCAACAAAGTAATCGGAGACGAGAAATGGCTGAAGGAAGATTTCATCGCGACGGTGCAACAGCGCGGCGCTGCTGTGATCAAGGCGCGCGGACTTTCTTCAGCCGGGTCAGCCGCCAACGCGATTGTCGATACGGTCAGTTCGCTTACCAATGACACGCCGGGCGATGATTGGCACAGCGTGGGGGTTTGTTCCGATGGAAGTTATGACGTCGAGAAAGACTTGATTTCCTCATTCCCGGTCTGTGTGCGTGCCGGAAAATGGGAAATCGTCCAGGGACTGCCGATAAATGATTTCAGCCGCGAGAAGATCGACGCATCGGTCGCGGAGTTAAAAGAGGAAAAATCGCTTGTGAGCGATTTGGTTCGGTAGGATCTGCCGCCGGTCCGCGGTTCGTTATCTTCGGGCGACGACAGTAAAAAGCGTGTAGGGCCTTCCGCGGTGGCGCTGTTGATGTCGCAAAATTTCTGAAGTGTTAAATCCCATCACTGCCAGAAACTGAGTGAAAAATTGCGTGCTGAAATGCCACCATGTGTGCCAGAGAAAATTCTGCGGCGTGGGCGCCAGGCGGCAAATGGGCGCTCCTTCCAAATCTGGATAGAACATGTCAGTGATGATGAGCAAGCTCGCCATTTTCCCACATTGCTCGACGATCCGGAGCGGGTCGCGACAGTGTAATAGCACCGCGCCCATTACAGCGATGTCGAATTGACCGAGCGCAGCCGGCAGATTGTAAACGTCACCATAGTACAGCTTGGCTTTGGATTGTAGAGCGGCGTGACTGAACCAATAGGAATTCTTTAGCTGTTGCATCACGATACGACGAGGGCCGAACACTTGTTCCAGTTTAGCAGCCGGATAAGGGACGAAATCCCAGCCGTGTTCTTCTGTTACTTCCACTGAGACAACGTCGGCGCCGCGCTTCTCCATCTCGAAGGTGAGAAAACCGCTGGCAGGCCCAATTTCCAGAACACGCTGGCCCTCGAAAGCGACTTTGCCGAGGTATTCATCCACACCGCCACGCAAATCCCAATCCCGCCCCTCTATGACTCCATAACCAGGGAGTTCCACAGTGTGATAAAAGTAACAGTCGGCGACGTCGTCGACCTTCAGTGGGGTGGCAAAAATGTTCTGGTTAGCGACGACTTCCATCGCTTAATCAGTTGTGATCACGGGACACGCGCTTCTTTTTTCTTTTGGCTCAGCATCTTTTCGAGTCCTGCGTTCCAGGTGAGAGCATTATTTTTGAACCAATTTGAATCGAATTTTGATGCAGCAAAAAGAGCCCACGTCTGCCGGGGATGTTTCCAATTCAGAATTTCAAATCGCAAATTCACTTTTGACGCAGCGCGTTCCAGTGTCGCTGCTCGGTAATTTACGCATTCGGGATAGACCCAGCCGGTTCGGTGCGAATCATCCTCGCCGGGCAGAAATGTGGCAACTAAAGCTCCATCTTCAGCGAGTGAACTCGAAACCGCGGACAACCAACCCTTGATTAGATCCAGTCCGCAATGGCTAAAGATTGATTGAGCCAAGGCAAAATCGAATGAGAGTTTCGCCCGGATAACGGTCTCCGGTGAATCGGAAAAGAAGAACGTTGGGCGTTTGATTCGCACTAATGCTTCACCGAGCTCGCGCTTGATTCCTTCATCGACAAGCCATTCATTCGGCTCCAAGCCAAAATATTTTCCTTCATTCAGGTAGGGAATTAGCAAGCGCCCGATCCGGAGCGAACCGCAGCCGATATCGATTAATGAATGGTGCTGACGCAGACCAAGCGTAGTGAGAAGATTGAACGTCATCGCCGCGATGAGATCGTAATCTTCCGGCGGGCCGACGTACGCACGGTAATGTGAATCGCCCGGCTTCAGGCCCAGGCCAAGATTTTCCCGATCAGCCGAAGGCGCTTCCATGTCACTTCACTGGTTTCAACCTGGCACGGTCGAAACTTTGCAGCGCGTCTTCTGGTTTATCGGGAAATCCAAGCACACCGCGCGACCGGTCGAATTGGTAGATGCGCCGCAGTGGCCGTCTGCGGAAAGGGAATGCGCGGAATTTATCGCCGTTGAGTGCGTCTATTGCGCCTGGGGTGCGGCATGATCTAACGGCCATAGCGTAAAGGTCATTTCTGATTCCAGGCGCGGAACTGATGCAGTTCGACAGTTCGTTCTGATCACGTCTGCGATTGAAGAGTTGTTCCCGCCCACCGTTGGCCATGAAAATGTATTTCCACTCGTCAGTCAGAACCATGACTTTGAAATTATGCGAGCCGGGGACTTCAACCATTCCGAGGAGATATTCGCGCGGCGTGCATTCGCCTCGCAGCATTTTAAGAACGTCCATTCCCTCCCGCAATTGGCATTCGCCGCCGGCCTGCGTCGCAATTCCGAAAAGGTCTGCCAGGCTGATCAATTCGTTGCGGATAGTTCCGGCGGGCAGCGTTGACGGCCAGCTAAGCAGGAAAGGAACGCGGCAGGCCGCTTCAAAAAAGTTTTGTTTCTGCCAGCCATGATGATCACCCAACAGGTCGCCGTGGTCCGAAAAAAAACAGACAAGCGTGTACTCCGAGTTCGGCCGCGCTTCGATTGCATCAAGAATTCGGCCAAAACAATGATCGAGATAAGTGATCTCGCCGTAGTATCGGGCTTTCACGATTTTCGTCAGGGTTGCGTTGATGGCGTTTCCCCAGACGGCGTATCGCATGTACGGAATCTCTTCATCCAGATGGTCTTCCTCGAGCTTGCCTAGAGCTGCCTCTGGCATTCGATCTGGATCATACATTCGATTGAAAGGAATTGGCGGAGCTAGCGGTGGATGCGGCCCGACAAACGATATGAACCCGAAAAACGGGCGCGCGTCGTCTGATTTCGCGATCTCCTCGACAGCACGATCGGCCATCCACCATTCGGTGCCTAACTCGGCCGGAAGAGGACTGCGCTGTGGGAGGTAATACATCTCGCTGCGTTCGCCCATCGGTTGCTCGAGGAAATCGAATTCCGGATGCTCGCGAGCGAGCCATGCACCGTAGTCATCGCCTTCGCGTTTAGGTGGATGGTAGGTCTCTTCGCTGCGCCACAGCGTTTCGTACCCTACGTCTTCATCCCATGGATACGTATGGAACTTTCCGATTCCAAACGTCCGATAATCAAGACCCGACATGACTCGACCGAGGTACGGTCCGCAACGCGCTTCCATCTGTACAGGCTGCCCCGCGACCGGGTCAGCCTTCGCGTTGCTGAAGACGCGCGTCGTCGCCGGCTCGCAACCGGTCCGGATCATGTAGCGAGCGGCTACGCAAACCGGACATGTGGCGTATGCATTCGAAAACGCGATTCCCCTTTGCACCAAGCGATCGATGTTTGGCGTGTAGATATGCGGGTTACCGAGCGCAGCGATTGTATCGAATCGCTGCTGATCGGTCATAATGAATAAAATATCAGGCCGGGTCAGTGGCATTGGGTTCGAGGCTGCGCAGCAGGTGAATTATCTACGGAATTAGCCATCTGTCATTCTTCGCTTCGCTCAAAATGACAGCGCAACCAATGAGATGAGTTCTAGTGTTTCGCGAGCTCGTTCCCAGTCAGGCGGCGAAATGCTTCGAGATATTTCGCGGAAGTTTTTTCGATAACATCCTCAGGCAGACGCGGAGCCGGCGGCCTCTTATCCCAGTCCAGCGTTTCCAGATAATCGCGCACGAATTGTTTGTCGAAACTGGGCGGGCTCTGTCCGATCGCGTATTGGTCCTTTGGCCAGAAGCGTGAGGAGTCCGGTGTGAGACATTCGTCGATCAACAGCAGATCTCCATTCACGACGCCAAATTCAAATTTCGTGTCCGCCACGATGATTCCTGCGTGCGCGGCGTGATCGCGACCGCGCGAATAAATTTCCAAGCTCAACGCCTTCACGCGATCTGCGAGTTCTTCACCGAGGATCTGAGCGCATCTTTTCATGTCGATGTTTTCATCATGACCTTCTTCTGCCTTTGTCGCCGGCGTGAAGATTGGCTCTGGCAACTGCGACGCCAGCTTTAGTCCCGCTGGAAGTTTAATCCCGCAAACACTCTGCGATTGTTGATATTCTTTCCAACCAGACCCAGCGAGATAACCGCGCACGACGCATTCCACCGGTAACGGTTTCGTTTTCTTTACAATCATCGAACGCCCGGCAAGCTGCTCGCGGAACGATTGCAGCTCTTTCGGGAACTCTTCAGGATTGGCCGTGACAAGGTGATTCTCTATGTCGTTGAAGCGCTTGAACCAGAACGCCGAAATTTGGTTGAGCACCGCGCCCTTGTGCGGAATCGGGTCGGGCAGAATCACATCAAAAGCCGAGATGCGATCCGTGGCGACAAAGAGCAGCGTCTCTCCAAGCTCAAACACTTCACGCACCTTGCCACTGCGCAGCTTTTTGATTCCGGGGAGATCGATTGAGGTTTCGGTGGCGACTTGCATGGACAAATCCTCAACGTTCAACCCTCATCTTTCAACTAGCTTGCTGTTTCGTTATTTTGAGCGGCTCCGCCCGGAATGACAATCGCGCGTTGGACGTTCAGCGTTAGGCGTTGGACGTTGAATTCCGTTTATGGCCGGAATCGTTGTCAAACCACGCGCCCGAGTTTTGCACGGACACGATTGGGTCTTTTCCAGCGAAGTCCTGAAGGTTTTTGGCAATCCAGCGGATGGCGAGGTGATTTCACTGAAGGACGGCAAGGATCGTCTGATTGGGAGCGCCATTTACAACTCGAAATCACAAATCGTAGCTCGCCGTTTCTCGCGGCGACGGCAGGATCTCGACTTTGATTTCTTTCGGCGCCGAATCACGCAAGCTTCCGAGTATCGCGACCGGCGAAGCGTCGATGCAAAACTGCGCCGCGTTGTGTGGAGCGAAAGTGACGGTTTGCCTGGCGTGATTATCGATCGTTATGGCGATCATTTCGTTTTGCAAACGCTCACGTGCGCGATGGACATTCGAAAGGATTCGATCACGGCGGCGATGGTCGATCTGTTCGGCGATCGTGTGATCATCGAACGAAACGATGCGCCGGTTCGGAACGCAGAGGGATTAGAATTACGTAGAGGTGTTTTGCGCGGGACTCCTTCCGAAATCGCGATCGAAATCGAGGGTGTAAAGCTCGAAGTCGATCTGTTGCAGGGTCAAAAGACCGGGTTTTACCTGGACCAGAGACATAATTATGGAATCGTCGCCGGCTACGCCCGAGATCGGCGTGTTCTGGATTGCTTTGCAAATCAGGGAGCATTTGCGTTGACGTGTGCGCGCACAGGCGCGGCAGATGTGACCGCCGTTGAAGAAAATTCCGCAAACATTGCCACTGCAAAACGAAACGCAGCGCGTAATGAACTGAAAACCCGATGGATCGAGCAGGATGTGTTTCAATTCCTTCGCGCAGCTGAAAAAGCGGGAGCGCAGTATGATCTGATCATTCTCGATCCGCCGTCGTTTACAAAAACGAAGAGCGGACTGCGCGACGCGTTGCGCGGCTATCGGGAATTGCACATGCGCGCCTTCAGGCTGTTATCGAAAGATGGGCTGTTGGCGACCTTTTCATGCTCGCATCACGTAAGCGACGACCCATTTTTGCAAACTATCACGGATGCTCTTGTGGATAGCCGCCGTTCCGCGCGACGCGTCCGTCAATTCGAACAAGCCCCCGACCATCCGGTTCTTCCTACAATTCCTGAGACCGAATACTTCAGGGGTTTTCTGCTCGAGATGATGCCAGGGCGCTAACGCCGAGCCGTCATCCTGAGCGAAGCGAAGGATCTCACCGGAAATTATTGCGTTTACATTTTTCGATAATTCTCGCTTCAGCGACCATGTGATGAGCGTTTACGTAATCTGCGGCGCGTTGAGAGCTCCCTCGCACATCTAGGCTGCTCGGAATGACAGGCGATGAATGCCAAAATCAAAATTTCCTTTCGGAAATATCTGGAATTCTCAAATCAGCCACTTAATGTGCGCTTCGGTGAACGGGGACGCCGTCTTGATTTGTCATGGCAGAAAAAATTCGACCGGTTGAACAAATGCTTGAGTTGAGCGGCGACGAAGCAGTCTCTGCTGAGCAACTGGACTCGCAGGTGCAAAAAGCGCAGGAGCAACTGCTGCAGCTTAAGCGCCAGCAAGAGCAAATCGAAAAGCAAAAACGCGAGTTGGAAGAACTAAGCCGGCGCCAGGCGGAATTGGAAGATGGCCGGACAGAAATGGCTGATAAGCTGACACGCGCGCTGGTTGTGCTGGAGCGAGAAGCGTACAGCGCCCAGAATCGACTCGAACAAATCCGAGCCACCCGGGAAAGTTTCTCGCAACACCTGGAATTGATTGAAGCGATCGATCCCAGAAGCTGGAATCCTTCAGATTTGCACAAGGAGCTGAGCCGGGCTTTGAGCACGGTGGACGACGCGCGCACCGAGTACAGCGAGCAACGGAGCCGATTGCAAGTAGCCGGCGCAACCGGTGGCGACGCAGCATTGCCTGACGTCGCAGCGGATGTTTATGGGAGCAACGATGGACGCTCGTTTGGTCAGTGGTTGCAGATCGGCCTCGCGCTCACTCTGCCGCTAATTCTCTTTGGGGCCGTCGCGCTTGCCATTTTCTTTTGGATGGCGAGCAAGTGATGGCGATGTTTCGTCGTTCGCGCAGATCGACCTCGCCGCTTCGTCACAAGCAACAACAGATAGCGCGACAAGAAGCCGAACTGCGTGAGAGGCTCGAACAACTCGAGCGTATGGTTACAAGAGGGACGACCGCGCAAAACGAATCGTCGGCACGCGGAGAGGAACAAGGTGCAAGACGTAACAAGACGGACAAGCGGTTTCAGGTCTCGGTGGCATTCGAACCCGCACATTCTCTCGATGCAACCCGAAGACCTCGTTCGCTGCGCAAGGAGCGCAGGGAAGGCCGAATCATTTTTCTCTTTCTTTTGGTGGCGCTCGCGGTCGCTGTCATGTGGCTGATCAGCCATCTGCACTCTTGAGGGACAATCATGGCCAGGAGTTCCGATCTCGATGTCGCCTACGTTGCCAGGCTGGCGCGGATAAATCTGACTGAAGCCGAGGCGAAAGTTTTTCAGAAACAGTTGGACGACGTGCTCAATTACGTCGAAAAACTTCGTCAAGCCGACGTGAGCCATGTGGAAACGGCTGCGCACGCCCTTCCAATTTTTAACGTGCTTCGCGAGGACGCGCCGCATGACTGGTTCACAGCGGACCAAGCGCTGAGCAACGCGCCCCTAAAAGCGAACAGCCTTTTTATCGTCCCAAAAGTCGTCGAATGACGGAGAAAGATCTGCCGGCGCTGACAATCGCCGACCTGCAGTTGCTGTTGCGTCGTCGTGAAGTTTCCGCGCGAGAAGTCATAGATGCTTTGCAGGCTCGCATTGAAGCGATCGATCCAGCGATTGGCGCTTATCTGTGGCTCGACGTGGAGGCTGCTGCTAGGGAGGCAGAGAACTCGAATGTCGATCTTCCGCTGGGCGGCGTGCCGCTCGCAATCAAAGACATCATCAACGTCATGGGTCAGCCATGCACGTGTGGATCGAAGATTTTGCAGAGTTATCGCGCCACTTACGACGCCACCGTGATTCGCAAATTGCGCGCAGCGGGTGCGATTCCATTTGGCAAAACCAACCTGGACGAGTTCGCCATGGGTTCGTCTACGGAAAATTCAGCCATGAAAATGACGCGCAATCCGTGGGACTTGTCGCGTGTTCCGGGTGGATCCAGTGGCGGTTCGGCAGCAGCAGTCGCCGCGAACGCAGCTTTCGGCGCGCTCGGGTCCGACACCGGTGGCTCAATTCGACAACCGGCGGCGCTCTCGGGTATTGTCGGTCTTAAACCAAGCTATGGGCGGGTTTCGCGATTCGGCTTGGTCGCGTTTGCTTCGTCGCTCGATCAAATTGGGCCGTTGACGAAAACTGTCCGGGACGCCGCCCTAATCATGAACGCGATTGCAGGTCATGATGCGCAAGACACTACCGCCCTGAACGAGCCGGTGCCTGATTATACCGCGAGCCTCGGACACGATTTGGGCGGGGTCCGGTTGGGTTTGCCGAAGGAATATCTGACCGAAGGGATTGATTCACATATCAAAGCTGCAATCGATGCCGCGGTGAACCAGATGAGTTCGTTGGGCGCGGAAATTGTTGAGGTGTCGTTGCCTACTACTGAATACGCGATCGCGGTTTATTACATCGTGGCCACGGCGGAAGCTTCGGCCAACCTCGCGCGGTTTGATGGTGTGCGATATGGATATCGAGCCGAAAATCCAAGAGACATCCTCGATCTTTATGGTCGCACTCGTGAGGAAGGTTTCGGGGCGGAAGTGAAACGGCGCATTATTCTCGGCACGTATGTTTTAAGCTCCGGTTATTACGACGCCTATTATTTGCGCGCGCAAAAAGTGCGTGGGCTGATTCGCGAGGATTTCGCCAGAGCCTTCGAGAAAGTCGATGCATTGATCTCGCCGACTTCGCCCGTGCCGGCGTTCAAGTTAGGCGAACGCGTCGCAGACCCATTGCAAATGTATCTCGCCGATATTTTCACCATCGCGGCTAATCTGGCGGGAAACTGTGGAATCAGTGTGCCGTGCGGTTTCGCCGAAGTGGATGGGCATCGACTGCCGATTGGATTGCAGTTATTGGGCAAGGCGCTGGACGAAGGGCGCATCTTGCAAATCGCGCACGCCTACGAACAGAGCACTGATTGGCACAAAGCGTGTCCCCCGATCGCTGCTGCGGCGTAAGAGGTGAAAGATTCAGTCGCAGCTCCGGAAGCGTTTCGTACGCTGAATCGCCGATTCAACGGCCCGGCCGCGCTGCACATATTGCTCGTGATCTTTGTCGTGACAGCGATTGTCTTTTCTGCGCTCCCGCTACTCCGCTACTTCCGCGGTCGCACCCTCTTTGATTACAAGCTTTGGTACGAGACAGGCCAACACGTGCTAGCCGGCCATGAAATTTATTTCTTTCGTTCGGGGAAATACGATTTCATGTATCCGCCGCCCTGCGCACTTTTTTTGGCGGGAGCGAGTTTGCTGGGCCAGGGCGGATTGATTCTTCTCCTAGTAACGATTACTTCGGCGGGATGGTTTTGCAGCGCGCGGCTGACTGCCATTCTTGCCCGCGGGGACAACGGCGCGAGAAATGTGTGGCTGTATCTGGTTCCGAGTCTGCTGGTGATCGTTTACATCTGGTCCAGTTACCACCTCGGCCAAGCGAACCTCGTTTTGCTTGCGCTGATGCTTGGCGCGTTTGTCGCACTGCGCGCCAAACGGGAGGTCGTCGCCGGAGGCTTGATTGCAGTTGCGGCGGCTATCAAAGCTTTTCCAGTCCTCGCGGTCGTTTATCTAATTTACAGGCGGTACTGGACAGGAGCAGCAAGTCTTGTTGTGAGCCTTGTATTTTTACTTCTCATTTTACCGGCGCCATTCCGAGGTCTTGAACGGGCGTGGCGCGACCTCGAGAAGTGGAGCGCCGGAATGCTGAGATACAGTGAGGCCAGCGTGGGGCAGCGCCCGATGCGCAGCTACACATGGAAAAATCAATCTCTTGTTGGCGTGAGCAATCGCTTGCTTCGCCATGTCGATGCCGATGCTGCTTCCGCTCAGCACATGCCTATCTACGTGAACTTTGCGGACCTAAAGTTTCCCGTCGTAAATGCGATTGTCGTAACCCTCGCGCTAACGCTCGGCATCTTGTTCATCGCAGTGATGCCTCCGCGTGCAATGCGAACGGCGGAGACCGATGCGATCGAGTTCGCTTTGCTCCTATTGCTGATGCTGATGGTCACACCACTTTCGTTTGGCTACTTCTATTCCTGGCTCATGCTGCCATTTGCAGTAATCACGCAGCGCGTGCTTTCCGTAAATCACTTCGGTATTGCGTGGTGGAGCTTGCCAGCTCTGGTGTTGCTCGCAGTGGGATTAATATTCCCGCGCGGCGCACAGCTCTACGGGAATACATTTTTTGCAACACTCCTGCTGTTTATCGGGTTATCGATGGAGCTCTTGTACTGGAACAAACAGGAAAGCGGCAACTCTCTTAAGGTCAATAGCTAGGCCGGGCTGTGTGTCTTGCTACCCGGCAACGACCGGATTTTCGCGGCAACAAATTTCCAGTTTGTTGCCGGCGGGATCTTCAAAAAAGCAGGCGTAATAGCCGCGGCTGTAGGCGCGACAGACTTCCGGGCCTTCCAGATTTTTCCCGCCAATCTTTCGGATAAGCCCTGCGAGCCGGTCGACTTCCTCGCGGGTATCAGCCCAAAAGGCGATTCGCGTGCCGTTGGGCTGATGGCGTCGGTCTTGTGTGAAACCGAAGAACGCTTCCGGCTTGTCGCCGCCGGCGGCATAGAAGATTCCCCATCGCCCACTTGAGCGGTCGCGGATAAATCCAAGCGCAGGCAACAGTTTACTGTAAAACTTATGCGCCCGCTTCAGATCGGTTACGCGCAAGTCAATGTGATCGAGGTATCGAGTCTTTCTCATTTTTGGTTGATTGCGAGTGATACACATCAAATATGGGCAGGCGACCGTGGAAACTAAATATACTGGATTAGTTTCCACACTGTGATAAGGCTACCGTGGACATGAACCCGGTACACAAATTGTGGCCGCCGCGAAGCCGCAAGCGCGATCCTAACCGGCAGCGCATTGTCGATGCTGCGCGGGTCCACTTTTTCAGTCACGGATTCCGCCGTGTGACCATGGATGATCTGGCGGAGGAGCTGGGCATTAGCAAGAAAACGCTTTACGCGCATTTTCCGGGCAAGTTCGATCTGCTCGAGGCTGTGCTGGCCGATAAATTAGCAGGTGTCGAAGCGACGCTGAAGGCGGTTACGCGTGCGCACCCGCACGATTTCCCGGCGACCTTGCAGGCTCTGTTGGCCGGCACGCAACGCGAATTGGATGAGATCAAGCCGCCGTTCGTACGCGATATGCGCCAGAAAGCGCCGGACGTTTTCAAACTCGTCGAACGCCGCCGGGCTGCGCTAATCCAGCGCTACTTCGGGAGATTTTTTGTCGAGGGGCAACGAGCGGGAATGGTTCGCAAAGACGTTCCGGCCAAACTGATCATCGAAATTTTGCTGGCGATGGTTCAATCGATCATGAATCCCCCGAAGATGGAGGAGCTTGGAATGATGCCGAAAGAAGGGTTCACCGGGATTCTTAAGATTATTCTCGAAGGCGCGCTGACATCGAAAGGACGGAAGGCGTGAATTCATCATTCGTGGAGAAACATCGATCCGCCCGCCGTACGGCGGGACGGATTCGCCGTGGCGCACAACCCCGAAAAAATCGGAGCTGGCCAAGATTTTCGGAGTTGATGCGCGCAGCGGGAGCTTTGGTGTTACTTCTCTTGCTCGCCGGTTGCAGCGATCGTGGCAAGGCCGTTTCGGGAACTATCGAAGTGGATGAGGCGCATGTCGGCCCGCGCGCGGGTGGGCGCGTCGAGAAAATTTTGGCGTGGGAAGGCGATCGTCTGCACGAAGGGCAGGTAATCGTGCAGCTGGATGCGTCAGAGCTGCGCGCGCGACGAGATCTTGCTGCAGCACAAATCGATACGGCAGTCCATGACGCGGATGCGCAGGAAGCGCAGTTGCAATTCCTTCGCGATGAAGCGCGGCGCCAGCAGGATTTACTAAAGCGGAGAGTCGTTTCGTCGAGTGATGCTGAACGCGCGGACAGCTCCGCGAAAACACAGGAGAAAAATGTCGCCGCGGGGAAAATGCGCATCGCCCAAGCGCGCGCACAGCTTGCCGATATGGACGCGCAGCTCGCAGAGATGCAGGTCATTGCGCCAGCCGATTCCATTCTAGAGGTGCTCAGCGTGAAAGTCGGCGATGTGCTACCTGCGAATCGCGAAGCCGCCACGCTTCTGCTGACCGGACATCTCTGGGTGCGCGTTTATGTTCCGGAATCGTGGCTGGGCTTGATCAAACTCGGCGAGCACGTTCGCGTCCGTGTCGATTCGTTTCCGCATACGGATTTCGATGGTGTCGTCGAACAGATAAATCGCCAGGCCGAGTTTACGCCTCGCAACGTGCAAACCGTTGCGGATCGGATCAAACAGGTATTTGGGGTAAAGGTTCGTTTGCCCGCTGACGACGATCGTTTACGCGCCGGAATGGCTGCTGATGTTTATTTTCCGAACGTTAAGTGAATGGGGACAAATCAACTGAGATGAATCTGGAATCCAGGAGTTTCACCAAACATTTCTTCTTGGTTTCATGATTGCCAAATTTTCCTCTTATGTCTGAGCCGATGATCGAAGTTGACAGGCTGACGAAGCGTTTCGGCACATTCACGGCTGTCGATCATGTTTCGTTTTCCGTTGGGAAAGGATCGATCTTTGGCTTTCTTGGGCCGAACGGTTCCGGAAAAACAACCTTGATCCGGATGCTATGCGGAATTCTGGAGCCGAGCGACGGTACGGCGCGAATCGGAGGCCACGACATCGTCCGAGACGCCGAGCCGATCAAAGAGATGATCGGCTACATGTCGCAGAAGTTTTCGCTCTACGATGAGTTAACGGTGAATGAGAATCTCATCTTTGCAGGAAAACTTTACGGCTTGAGTGGCCGCGCGTTGAACGAGCGGCGCGACGAGATGATCGCTACGACGCATCTGGAGCCGTACCTTGAGAGGCGCGCTGGCCAGCTTTCCGGCGGCTGGCGGCAACGTCTGGCCATGGCTTGTTCGCTCATGCACAGGCCGACCGTGCTTTTTCTCGATGAACCGACGGCGGGCATCGATCCGGTCGCGCGGCGCGAACTATGGGATTTACTTTTCGAATTCGCGGGTAAAGGCATGACGCTTTTCGTGACGACTCATTACATGGACGAAGCAGAGCGCTGCGATCATGTGGGCTACATTTACATGTCGAAGTTGATCGTGTGCGGCGAGCCTGACGACTTAAAAAAACTGCCGGAAGTGAATCCGCCCGGAACGCGCCGGCTCGACGTAACGTGCGATCACGTGACCACGGCGCTGCACGCGATGCATGATATGCCTGGAGTGCGCAGCGCCACGGTCTTTGGCCAATCGATGCACTTGCTGGTCGATGACACCGTCAAGCGCGCCCAGATCGACGAACAATTACGCAAAGTCGGCGTTAGTCATGCCGAGATTCACGAAATGGGTCCTTCGCTCGAAGACGTATTTGTCGAGCTTTCAGCCAAGCACGCCGCTGAAGAACAAAAAGCAGCGTGACCCAATGAGAGCTCCCTCGCTTTGCTCGGGATGACGGAAAAAAAACGTATGAAGCACAAATTGTTTCGCGGACTCGGCGCAATCTTATTCAAGGAATTCATCGTCGTCTGGCGTGATCCGCTGACGCTCTTCTTCTTCTTTTTCCCGCCGCTCATCGAGATGGTCGCGTTTGGCTACGCTCTCGATAACGACGTGAAACACATGGCGATGCTCGTTCTCAATGAAGATCGCACGGTTGAGAGTCGCCAACTGATCGATCGGTTCGTGAATACGCAGTCATTTCGCGTGGTCGGCGAAGTGCAAAGCCTGGATCAGCTTAAAAGCGAAATGCGCAAAGGCCGTGCCTACGCCGCCCTCGAGATTCCGCCGAACTTCACTCGTGAACTGTTGGCAGGCCACTCCGCCCAGGTGCAATTGCTTGTGGATGGATCCAATTCCACTACGGCCTTGCAGGCACTTCAGACCGGACTCGGCGTGGCGCTGATGCAATCAATGGAATCGCTCTTGCGTGAAACCGGTCGAGAAGGGATGCCGATCGATGTTCGGCCCCAGATGCTTTATAACCCGGCCATGCGGGCACCGAATTTTTTTGTGCCGGGCGTGATTGGCGTCGTGTTGCAAATCGGGACGACGGTCGCTGCGGCCATGGCCCTCGTGCGTGAACGGGAACGCGGCACGCTCGAGCAATTACTGGTGAGCCCATTAAGCCGCGCGGGTCTGATGCTCGGCAAGCTCGTTCCATATTTGTGCATCGGCATGGCCATGGCGTTGGTTTTGTTCACGATCATGCGATTTGTGTTTTTCGTACCCATCGAAGGCAATGTTTTTGCGATGATGTTTTCAACGCTGGTGTATGTGTTCGCGTTGCTGAGCCTCGGTTTGCTCGTCGGGACGAAGGCTGAAAACCAAATGCAGGCGCTCCAAATGTCGATGGTGTTCCTGCTGCCGAGTGTTTTCTTTTCCGGTTTCATTTTTCCCAGGGAAACGATGCCGTGGATCTTTTACGCGCTCGGCGCGCTGTTTCCCACGACATATTTTATCGCGCTCATGCGCGCGATCATTTTACGCGGCGCAAATTTCTTCGAATACTGGCCCAATCTTCTAGTTCTCATTCTGATGTCGAACCTGCTGTTCATTCTCTGCGCGCTGCAATTCCGCAAAAAGATCGCGTGAGCGCGGTATGCATTGGCAGCGTGCGCTACCCGAAGCCCCGCAAATGCGCTTTCGATTATGAGGTGTCTCTATAATTTCGTGGCAACGTGCTGCTAAAAATCTTCCTGAGCGCGCTGCGCATTACCATCGCCGTCGCCGCGATTTTGGCGTTACTCTGGTGGTTTGGAGTGAGAATGCCCGGGAAAAATATTTCGAAAGCGGCGCCGCTCTCGCCGGATGAAATTGCGTTACGCGAAGAGCTCCGTGCCGACGTGCAAAAACTCGCCGGTGAAATCGGCGAGCGCAATATGTGGCACTACCCGCAGCTCAATGCTGCTGCTGATTTCATCGAAAATTCTTTTGCGCGCGCTGGCTTTCACCCGCGACGAGACACTTATGAAATGCGCGGGCAAGCCTGCCACAATATCGAGGCGGAAATTCCTGGCGCTCGTCCTGAGATTCTTCTGATCGGCGCGCACTACGACTCCGTGTTTGGCTCGCCTGGCGCGAATGATAACGGCACCGGCGTTGCTGCAATGCTCGCGCTCGCCCGGCGGTTCGCCGGCACAAAGCCAAAGCACACGTTGCGCTTTGTTGCGTTCGTAAACGAGGAGCCGCCTTATTTTCTATCAGACGAAATGGGAAGCTTTATTTACGCCGGCAGATGCAAGACGCGCGGCGACAAAATTTCAGCGATGATCAGCTTGGAAACGATCGGCTATTTTTCCGATGCGCCGCACTCACAGACTTATCCGTCGCCAGGATTGGGCCTCTTTTATCCAAAGGTTGGCGACTTCATCGGATTCGTTAGCAACCTTCCTTCGCGGACACTCCTTCATTGCGTGATCGCGCTGTTTCGCGAACATGCAAAGATCCCGTCCGAAGGCGCGTCGCTTCCCGGCTTCATTCCCGGTGTGAGTTGGTCGGACCAATGGTCGTTCTGGCGGCACGGGTATCCTGGCATCATGGTCACCGACACAGCGCCGTTTCGTTATCCGTATTACCATTCATCGAGTGATACGCCCGACAAGCTCGATTACGACCGGTTCACGCTCGTGGTCAGCGGCATGGAGAAGGTGATCGAAGATCTGGACAAACTGTAGCCGGAGTCGGTGACTCCGGAGCTCGATCGCTCGCACCGCGCGAGGCCTGAGATGTTCAGGTTAGCAGCTCTCGATAAGCGTTAAAGCGCCGCCGCCGCGCGCGCTAACGCATAACCAATAAGTCCGCTGGCGGGCAGGGTGAAGAGCCAGGCCCAAATAATTCGCTCGACCACGGTCCATTTCATTCCGCTGAAACGTTTTACCGCGCCGACGCCCATGATCGACGTCGTGATCACGTGTGTGGTTGAAAGCGGAATGCCATAATAACTGGCGGCTTGGATGATTACGGCTGCAGTTGTTTCCGCTGCAAAGCCGTGCACCGGCTGCAATTTCACCATGCGATGGCCGAGCGTGCGAATGATGCGCCAGCCGCCTGCGGCTGTCCCAATTGCCATGGTAAGGGCGCAAAGACCGATTACCCATTTCGGCAGCGCGAAAACTGGTGTTTTAAGAAAATGCAGCCAGTCTGGCAAATGATCGAAGCTGCCGGCTTTGGTTCCGGTAAATAATGCCAGCGTAATAATCCCCATCGTTTTCTGCGCGTCATTTGTCCCGTGACTGTGCGCCATCCA
>QHMR01000160.1:7258-7715 GCA_003217875.1 Verrucomicrobiota bacterium | reverse complement strand
ATTCCTGTCGGGTGAAAGCCTCATTATTCTTCGCGCATGTGACGTAGCGCTTTTCGTACAGCGCCTTACAAAATTCCCAAATCGATTGTGCTTCTCCGTCCGTCGGCCACCAGGAATTTTCGCGAATTCGTTTCTTTAGGTAGTGGTCGGAGAATAGACTTTCCGTTTGCCATAGCTTCCGAACTTCGGGCAATCCGAGTTCAGGATGAAAATCGGAGGTTCGCCTCGCTTGGGCCATCGCAGTGTTTATATCACATGAGCGCAAGCGTCGAGATTCATCGCGCCGACACGCCCTTGGCTAAGTCAATGTATTCACGACGTCGGCGATCTGCTGGCGAAAAAGCTTCGCGCCGCCGGAGGCCGGATGGCGGACGCAGTGCGCGTCCACATTAAGTTCTTCCAGTTGTGCGGCGGCGATTTTTCCGAGCGCGACGACTTGATCGCACGGAAATAATTC
>QHMR01000160.1:0-7208 GCA_003217875.1 Verrucomicrobiota bacterium | reverse complement strand
GAATGCCACGGGAATGCATTCCACAGGACGAATTCGTTTGGCCTCACGCCAAGTCGCAAGAGCGCGCCCCAGACAATTGTTGCCGTCGGTTCGGAAAACCCGTCCGGACATTTCTCAGGTTTGCTCGTGCGACGAGGCTTGGCGTTTGAGAAAAAATCCCTGGGTTTTATGTGGAATCTGTTGCTTGGTCCGAGCAGCAATCGCTCAGAGGTCATTGGGACTCCGCTGAAGTGACCACCGCGATAACCAAGAGCCTCGCCGATCACTGCGAAGCTTGCCTTGCCAACCCGTTTTTGAAGATAAGCGCGTAGCTGGCGCCGCCGTATGGCCGGCGCGTTCCGGCCGATGTCATTTTGTTCATCGACTTCCCACCACGGATTAAACACGGCGTGGGACGGCGATCTTTTTAACAACCGCAGAAACTCATCGATCTCCTTGGAGGACATCGCTCCGCTAAGCTTCAACAAGGATGTGACCCAGGCAATTCTCCATGCGACAAATGACGTAAACGCGATGCCAGAGCTGCCTGATGTCGAAACATTCAAGCGTTACGTGGATCGTACGTCGTTGCACCGGCGGATCAGCGGTGTCGATGTGCGGAGCGCATACGTTTTGAAAGGCGTTTCGATGGATGAGTTGGCGCGCCGATTGAAAGGATGCCGCTTCGAATCGAGTCGTCGACACGGCAAACATCTGTTTGTGCGCACCGATGGCGACTTCTGGCTGCGATTGCATTTCGGTATGACTGGCTCACTTCGGTACTTCAAGCATGAGCAGCGGACGCCGAGGCATACGCGAGTGCTCTTTGTTTTCGCCAATGGCCATCGCCTCGCAGTCGAGGATCAACGCAAGTTTGGCGAGGTCGGATTGCTGAAAGATGTCGATGAATTCTTGAAAAAGCGCGCACTAGGCCGGGACGCCCTCGACATCAGTCTTCCGCAATTCAAAGAGATCTTCGGAAAACATCGTGGCGCGGTGAAAACGATTTTGCTCAACCAGAAGTTGATCGCGGGCATCGGAAACATCTATGCCGACGAAATTCTCTTCCGCGCACGGATCCACCCGGCGACGCAAGTTTCGGCTCTCAAAGAGAAAACAGTTGCGAAACTCTTCCGCGCCGCGCGCGACATCTTGAAAAAAGCGATCGACGCCAAAGCTGATATGGATCGTATGCCCAAATCATGGCTGCTGCCGCGTCGCGGAAAAGGCCGCAAATGCCCGCGTTGTGGACGCGAACTAAAATCAACCACGATCGGCGGACGGACTGCTTGGTTTTGCGCACAATGCCAAAAGCGTGCGCATTAATGCCGCGATTATTTGGAGTGCGGCAACACGTTGCCGCTTCTTAAAGCGCCGGACTGGTCCGCGCACTTCAAACGGTCGCGTCGTGGCGGCTGGAAGATCTATTCGTGCTGAACTGATGCGCCGTAAGTTTGGGACGACTTGAGCGTTGACGCCCGGGATCCCAAAACGCTATAGCTGATCAGCTTGTATTCTGAGACTACTTGAAAGGTTGGAAGCAAAACAAAAGGAGAACATCATGAGTGATCAAAGCAAAACCGCTGGCAAGCAGCCCGCCCATCTCGCGGCGATACCGTGTTGCCCACCACTGCCGCCGCTGGACGTTTGCGATAAGCTAGATTTTTTCTATCGGCTTAACCACGACGTCAGCGTCGCGGTCAGAGGCCGTCAGCGAAACACCATAGTGCCCGTCGAAGTTAAATTGCATTTCCGGCTTACGCGCTGTCGCGGCCCAATGGCACTTGGAGATTTGTCGTACACGACGACACTGTTACCTGGCGAAAAGGTGAAGTTGTTCACGTCGGATCGGCGCACCAGATTCACGTTCGACAGCTCCAGCTCGCTCTCGTATCGCAACACGCAATCGTCGGAAGAATCGATGTACATGCAGAGCATGAGCGATTCGCTGTTCGACACCAATTCGCGCGACACTGCCAATTCCAGCAACCAATCGCATGCGCACGTGGACGGAAAAGCCGACGCCGGCGTTGATATCCTCGGGCTCGGCGGCTCAGCGAGCATGAGCGGAAATTTCGATGCGAACTCCACCGCCACGTTTGCCGCCGAGCACACCGCGCATGTGCAATCTTCGCATCATTCCTCCGAGCAAGGTGTGCGCAAGGCATCGAGCGTCTCAGTTGGCGAAGTGCAAAGCCGCTCGCACGCAGAAGGTCAATCCGACGATCATTTTGAATCCGCGTCGCGCGAGTTCACGAATCCGAACCAGTGCCACGCCGTCACGTTCCTGTTTTATCAAATCAACAAAACGCAAACCGTGAAGTACACGCTCGAAGCCATCGAGCGCCGCGTGATCCTCGATCCTGCGAATGACTTCACGAAAGTTGCGCTTAAGCCACTCGAGCCGACCACTGCTGTCCGTATAACGTCGGTGAACGTCCTGGCAACTGATACGCAATCGCGTTCACGGCTGGCCGGTCAGCGAGAGGATCGCCCCGCTTTCGCCGCCGAAGGAGTGCCGACCGTGGATCTGCGGGAGGCGGCCTTGAAACAAGTCGATCAGGACCTGGTTAAACAAGGTTTGCTCGATAAAGTCGGCGGAAACGTTTCGCCGGCCGCAAAAAAGAAATTTTCATTCGAAGTTGAATCCGCGCTACCTACTCCGGGCGTACTCGTCAAAGGTTGTCTTGACGAGTGCGACATCTGCGAGCCGGCGCTGAAAAGATCGATCCAACTCGATCTCGAACGCAAACATCTTGAGAATGAAAAGTTAAAACGTGAAATCGAATTGATGGACAAAGACCAGCAGCATCGCTGTTGTCCCGGCGAGGCGAACGAAGCCGCGCCTCCGTAAATGTGGAAGGAAACCGAGCTCGAAGTTGAAAAATAGAAGCCAACTGATCAGCGCAACATTTCAAGAAGCCTAAGCGCGTTTCGCGGGGCGGCGCCTTCGGCATCGTTGTCGAAGTACACGTGCACAGCGCGATTTTCTTCTAGCCAGCGCTGGGTTCGTGTCGCCCATTTTCCGAGCGCGGGTTTGCTGTAGCTCGATGCGTATTTTCGGGTGTGACCGTGGAGGCGGATGTAAACCACGTCAGTTATCACTCGATCCCACATTGGCCAGTCGGGCGCATCAGACATGCAGATCGCGACAGCGTGGCGCTCGAGGCAGTCCGCTACTTCATCATCGAACCACGACTTATCGCGAAACTCGATCGCGTGTCGCGTGCTTTTCCAGTGCCGCAGATTTCTTAGAAACTTCTCCAACCGCTCAATATCTTTTTTCAAAAACGCTGGAAGCTGCCAGACCACGGCGGCGAGCCTTTTGCCAAGCGGCGACGCCGATTCACGACAACGGATCACTGATTTTTCCACGTCTAGCAGCTTCTTGTTGTGCGTGACGTAGCGGTGGCCTTTGATCGCAAATGGAAATCCTTTAGGGGTCTCGTCGCGCCACTTTTTGAACGTGCTTTTCTCCTGCAACCTGTAGAACGTGCTGTTCACCTCGATGCTACTGAAGTGTTCCGCGCAAAACCGGAGCCATTGTTTCTGCGGCGTATCGCCATAGAAGCTGTGTCGCCAGCCTTTATAATTCCAACCGCTGGTGCCGATGTATGCTTTGCCAGCCATTACTCAATCAGAGGTTAGTATTTCGCTCTCCTGAACTCCTCTTCATTCATCGCATTTGCGGTTAAATATCCGCCTGAACTTTATCGATGCCTTATTCGCCGTATCCTGAACAGATGAGTGGTAGGCCATTGGTCTTTTCGTTTGCGTTGTACTCAGCGCTACCACCACAACGCGTGGCCGGCGGTCTGGCAGGCTGCCGAACGTAGACCACCAAGCTGGCAGCTTGGTTACCGAGTCAGCCAAAGCTGGCTGACATCCTATCTAAACCATCGGTCGAAAACGCCCGACGACTTCCTGCAAGCGCCCGGTGATTTGGCCTAACGAACAAACTTCGACCGCTTCCAGTAATGTCGGGAAACAATTTTCGCCGCGCTCGACGACAGCCGCGAGGTTGTCCAGCGCGCGCTTGGCTTTCTCCGCGTTTTTCTTTTTGAATTTCGCGAGTCGATCAACTTGCAACTGCTGTTTTGCACGCGGAGTACGCACAAGTTTCACTTCCGGAATGTCGTCCTCGCCATCGCGGTAGCGATTCAAGCCGATGATCGGGCGAGTTCCATCGTAGATTTGCTGTTCATAACGATGCGCGGCATTTTGGATCTGGCTGCGCTGATAACGTTCTTCGACCGCGGCCAACACGCCGCCGAGCCGTTCGATCTCGCGGAATTCGTCGAGAATCGCCGCTTCTACTGCGCGCTCGACCGCTTTCATCCCGGGCGATCCGCTCAACATGTTCATGGTGTGCTTGAAAATTCCCGACTCCTCGAGCAGGATCGCCTGCCCGTGCGCGGCAAGCCGAATCCATTCTTCGCTTGGTGTGGTGAACGGCTCGTCGGCGCTATTGGAATGACACGAATTCGTGGCGTTCATGTAAGCCAGCACTAATTCCGCGGCGGTGCGCGTGAGATTGTTTTTGAACTCAGCGGCAATCAGCGAGCGCCCGCTGGTTTGCGTGTGCAATTTGAAAAGCTGCGCTTTCGGTCCTCCTCCAAACACGTCGCGCATTCCGATCGCCCAGATGCGGCGCGACACGCGCGAGAGCGCGATGTATTCGGCGTCCAAGCCGCAATCGAGGAAGAATGAAAGCCGCGGACCGAATTGATCGATCGGGATTCCGCGCTCGGCGAACATTTCTGCGTACGCGAATCCGTTCGAGAGCGTATAAGCGGCTTGCTGTACAGGCGTGGAGCCCGCCTCGCCGATGTGATAACCGCTGATTGAAATCGGATACCAGCGCGGCATTTCGCGCGTGGTGAACTCTACCATGTCGGTGAGAAAACGCAGCGACGGCTCGATCGGGAAAATCGTTTCGTTCTGTGCCTGGACTTCCTTGAAAATGTCGGCCTGAATTGTGCCGCGCAATTTCGGAACGACTTTCGGGCCGAACCGCCGTTTGGCCGCAGCGATGTACATCGCCATGATGATCGGCGCCGGGCCGCTAATCGTCATCGATGCGGAGAAATTCGGCGAGCCGAGATCAAATCCATCATAGAGCCGGATCATGTCTTCGACCGTATCGATTGCGACGCCGCCCTCCCCTATTTTTCCGAAAACGCCATCTGCGTCGCTGTCGATCCCATACAGCGTCGGCCCATCGAACGCAGTGCTGAGACGATGGGTGCGCTGGTGCCGCGTGAGATAATGAAAACGCTCGTTGGTGTCCTCGGCCAGCATCAAACCGGAGAATAAGCGCGTGGGTTCTTCTGTTTGCGGAATTTTCTTATCCAGCTTGCCGCCGTTCTTTTCGAAGCTTTCGATCTCGCGAACCGGCTCGAGGTACATCTCGCGATACGCTGCGTTCAGGTACGGGAACTCACCCGGCAAGCCTTCGCCGAACAGATAACGCGCAATTTCCCCTGGCTCATCAATTTCGGGCAACGCCAGGCGTGGCAACGGAACTCCGGTTGGCGTCCGCGTGATGGGAATTTTCGCTTTGATGTCGTTCCAGCGTCCCAGCAGTTCACGCCCGAACTTTTCATCCGTCCTCGCGCGCTTCACCTGATCGAGAACGAACTTGTTATAATTTTCGATGGATTCGACGACTTGTCCGAGCTTGCTCATTTCTTCTTCTTTTTGGTTGTAGCCGCGCTCTCGAAACGCCGTTCTTGTTTGGTTCGGCGCTCAGAGACCGCCGCTACAGATTTGTTTGAAACTAAATCGAACAATCGATCAACGCCAGGGTCGCGATGGCGTTTTGCAACAGTGTCGATGAGCTTCTGTGATCGCCGGTTTTGCTCAAGCCGTTGTTCGATTTCGGTATGGGCAGTGCGAGCCCGCTGAAGATCGCTTTTGTTCACTACTACGATATCGGCCAAATCAAGCATCACGATTTTTTGTAACTGCAAGCGGCTGCCGTAGTCGGGATTCATTACCAGCACCGTCAGATCGACAATCCCATTTTTCTGAAATGGCATCGCCTCCTGACCGGTGCCCACCGTCCTGCGCATGAACACGCGATCCTCCTGCGAGTTGATCATGGTAGCCCGATCCCCCAGCAATGCTCCTTCGCCTACTACGCTGGGATCGTGCGACAAAATTGCGATCCTCCCCTTCGGATTGTGGTTCAGAAAACGCAGTACCAACTCATCAATCAATGTAGTTTTGCCAGCGCCACCGGGGCCGGTGAAGCCGATGACCTCGGAAGTTTGATGTTTGATGTTCGATGTTTGATGTCTTGTTTGTGACTTCGACGTTGAACGTTGGGCGTTGAGCGTTAGACGTTTTCTGCTTCCACTCGCGTAAGCATCTTCAATCTTTGTCAGCTTGTGTGCGAGTTCATGGTCCGGCGATTTGGCGCGGGATCTCTTCCCACGCGGTTTGCCATATCGCTGATGAACAAATTTCACCATCTCTTCCAGCGAGGTCCCCGCGAAAAAGACTTCGTCCACGCCTTTGCGTTTCATAATCGCCGCATCGTCATGCGTGATAGTGCCACCGCCGCCACCGAATACCTTTATGTCGTCCGCGCCTTTTTTTCGCAGAAGACCCGCAACAGCCGCAAAAAACTCGATGTGGCCGCCGTTGTAACTTGAGATGCCGATGGCGCGTACGTCCTCCTGGATCGCCGCGCGCACAATGTCGCCCACCGACCGGTGGTAACCGAGATAAATGACTTCGATGCCGTGCCGGATGAATTCCAGGTTGATTGTGTTGATCGCGCTATCGTGCCCGTCGCAAATCGGGACGGCGGTAAGAACGCGGATCGGTGAAGCCATGAGACGAAAAGCCTAACGGTAAACATTTGACGGGCAAAGCCATTCTAGCCTAGTAGCGAAGCCGCATGAAAAACTTCGGAGCGCTGCGCGCAATCGTGACCGCCGGTTTGATCGTTGGCGTCTTGGACATTTCTTCGGCATTCGTGATCTGGCTGGAACGCGGTGTAGGCTTACAACGCGGCTTGCAGGGAATCGCCGCTGGATTGCTCGGCACCAAATCGTACGAGGGCGGAATGGCAACGGGTGGCATGGGTCTTGCCATCCACTTTCTCGTTGCATTCGTGGTTGTTTCGATCTTTTACGTCGTGAGTCGCAGAGTTCCGTTTCTGACGAAACACCCTGCTGTTTCGGGTGTGTGTTACGGCATCGGCGTTTATCTCGTAATGT
>QHMR01000119.1 GCA_003217875.1 Verrucomicrobiota bacterium | reverse complement strand
GCGGCAATCGCTCACAATCTGCGCAGCATGGGCGCCCACGTGGCCGAGCTCAGCGATGGGCTCGAAATCCATGGCCCGGCGCCGCTGCATGCTGCGCGCGTGGCGAGCTTCGGCGATCATCGCATCGCGATGGCTTTTGCCATAGCCGGTCTTTTCGCTGATGGCGAGACTATTGTTCAAGACGCTGAATGTATTCGTGAGTCTTACCCAGGATTTGAAGCAGTACTTGAAGAGTTCACAAATCCAAAACGGATGCAGGTCAGCACCCCGGTGATCGGCTCACTTACTCCCACTCCCGCAGAGGAAAGCTAAAGGTCGGGAGCGCCTTGCCATTGGGGCGCGTTGCATTGTCGGGCAATGCGCGACTAAACTGAGGGCCTTGGTTCTATGCACTCATCTCAGCGAGATTTTCATCGGGTAGTGGCGATTGACGGTCCGGCTGCCTCCGGAAAAAGTAGTGTCGCGCGCGAACTGGCCCGGCGGCTTGGCTTTGTCTACGCCAACTCAGGCGCGATTTATCGAGCGATCACCTGGCACCTCCTAGAAAAAGGAATTACTGCGGAAGATTTCGATGGTGTCGTTCAAGCTCTCGAGTCAGCATCGATTACAAGCTGTCTTCTGGGAGGCGAGTCGCGCATCCTAATCGATAATGTCGATCCCGCAGAACATTTGCGCGATAGTCGTGTGAACGAAAGCGTAGCCCGGGTTAGCAGGTTGCCGGCAGTTCGCGAAATTGTCGCTAAAAAACTTCATGACAATGCCCGTAGCGACGATTTGGTCGTAGAAGGGCGGGACATTGGTTCGGTCGTTTTCCCCAACACTCCGTACAAATTTTATGTTGATGCTTCCCCTGGGGTGCGTCTCCAGCGCCGTGCTGCACAGGGAGAACGCGACGAGATCGCCCTGCGCGATCATGCCGATTCTTCGCGGCCGGTTTCACCGCTTGTCATCGCGAAAGACGCACACGTCATCGACACGTCGCATTTAACCGTCGAAAAAGTTGTATGCGAAATTCTCGCTCGACTTAAAGAAACGGGTCTTTGGATTTAAACGATCTCAAATAATCTGGCGATTCAAGTTTCGCTAAACCGATCGCCAAGTCATGACCCTTGGTCCCGTGTTAAAATGAATTTTTATTACTGGCTCGGTTATCACTTCTCTCGTCTCGCCGGCCAATTATTCTTTCGGTTTCGCGTAATTCACCGGGAGCGGATGATTCATAAGGGACCGGCGATTCTCGCAATGAACCACGAGAGTTATCTCGATCCGCTGCTTGCGGGAACTACGTGCGATCGAGCGATTTACTTTCTGGCCCGGCGAACGTTGTTGGACACGCCGCTGTTAGGCTGGCTGTTGCCGAAGCTGAACGTTATCCCGGTTAATCAAGAAGGTGTCGATCGCAGCGCCATTAAGGCCTTGATCCGTGCTTTGAAGGCCGGCAACGGCGTGCTGGTTTTCCCGGAAGGCTCGCGCACCCTCGATGGTAACTTGCAGCCGGCCGAGCCCGGTCTGGGTTTGGTAATTGCAAAAACACTCGCGCCGGTCGTACCGATGCGAATCTTCGGCGCGCACGAAGCGCTGCCGCGCGGCGGTGACGGTTTGCACTTTGTACCCATTACGATCGTAATCGGAGAACCGATTTTTTTTAATGTGGCCGATCTTGCCCCGGCGGGAAAAAATCTCTACCAGCGATTGAGCGAGCGCGTTATGGCTGCAATCGCGGCTCTTCGCTTGGAGTGACCGGCGCCGAGTGCGGTGATTCAAGTCAATTGGCAGCCGCTCGACCGCATCCGGCCTCTGGAACGATTCGGAGTTCGGGAAGCGCCATCGCTGCGTTGCGCGCGTGAAACCCCCACCGATAATAAGACGTGAATTCATCACATCCGTCTCCTAAAAGGCCTCGGCCCTACCCGATCTCAAAGAGCGCTCTTGTAGTGATGCTCGCCATCATCGGAAGCATGGCGTTGTTGGCTGTCTTCGCCAATGTGCAACGTTTTCGGCATGATGATCTTGAGAAAGTCGAGGTCAGACTAGCAAGTTCACCAACACCGCAGCCGCATTAAGTTTCGTTTGACTAACTATTGACGTCTCGTTTCCTTTTTCCGACTAAGGAACGACTCATTGCAGTTTACACCTGATATGAAAAAATTTTTCGTCATTTCGATGCTCATCTCTTTTGCAATGATTTGCTCCTGTCAAAAACAAGATTTGGCCGCTGAACAACAACTTGCTCAACGGAAAGCGGAGCTGGATGCACGCGAGAAAGCATTAGATGAAAGAGAAAAAGCATTGCCGAAAGAGAGAACGCGGCAACGAACATCCGCAAGATTCCAGCCGACGTTCAGCGCCCGGTTCGGACCCTGCTCAGGTGAAAGCTGAAAAAGAAAAGAGATTACAACAGCTTCCTCCCGAGGCTCAGGGCCTGATTGCCGACCCCTCGCGGATGGCGGCTGGGAAAGAAGAAAGAGACCGGAGAATACAAGAGCGACTCGCGCAAAGACAGCGTAGACTCGAAGAACTACAAAGAATGAGGATGTCCCGAGGCATAGCAAAACCTGGCGCAGTAGCACCTCCTGAAGCGGCAGCATCCCCCGGGGTGGCAGCATCTCCCCAGGTGGAGGCTACTTCGCCATCTCCGTCGCCTACGCCGCAGTAAACCCGAACGTGCTAGTTACGCGCCTTATCAAGATCCGGCCGGCGAATTCGCGCGTTGTTCTGCTAGATCCCGAGCATATTGAAGGGTGTCGATCGAGTCGACGTTCTTATCGCGCCGGATTGCCTTGATTCTTGGAAAACGTAATGCCAGCCCACTGGCGTGACGCGTGCTGGGCTGGATTGAATTGAAGGCGATCTCGAGCACGACATCCGGTTTTACCTTACGATAGCGGCCGAGATCTGCGATCGTGTTTCGCTTGAAGTGCTCGGTTAATTCAGCAATCTCCACGTCGGTCAATCCGCTGTAAGCTTTGCCAATCGGCAAAAGTTCGCCAGTCGCTTCATCGCGCACCGCAAATGTGTAATCGCTCAAGACATTGTTGCGCTTGCCATGGCCAAGCTCAGCCGCGACAACGACGACATCCAGCGTTGCCAGCTCTTTCTTCAGTTTAAACCAAAACATTCCGCGGGTCCCAGGCAGATAAAGGCTCTCCGGGTCTTTGATCATCAGACCTTCATTTAAGCGCTGGCGAGCCTGTTGAAATGTTTGTTCGATCTCAACCGCAGAATGGGCTGAGGTTACTCTCGCAATTTGAAATTGCGGCGGCAATCGCACGCGGCCGAGATGTCTTCGCCGTTCGCGCAACGGGGTTGTTAGGAACGACCGCCCGTTAAGCCAAAGAAGATCAAACACAACAAACGCGACCGGTACGTCTGCTGCTGCGCGCGAGAACAAATCTTCACCGTCGCTCTTGCGGCCTAGCCGCCTTTGCAGATCGAAAAACGTGAGCCTGCGACCTTCCTCAAAGGCGATGATTTCACCGTCAATAATCAGTTCTTCCTGGAAGTTGCTGGCTTGATCTGCCAATTCCGGAAATTGCCCGGTGATTCGCCGCAAATCGCGGGAGAAAATTTCAACTCGCTCTGCACTGCGATGAAGCTGCGCGCGGATACCATCGAATTTGTCCTCTAGGTAAACCCTGGCGTGCGTCGGGTCTCTATCAGGGTCTTCCGATCCAACAAACCGTTCCCATGCGGCTTCAGCGGTCGGCTGAGGAGTAGCAAGCATGCATTTGATCGGACGAAAAATCGACAGCTCCGCGCGATGCAGTTCTTTCCGCGAAGCGAGTGCTGCCGTCTGACCGATGTCGCCAAGCAACATGTTAGCCTGCCTTACCTGCTCGAGTGGAACCTCAAATGCCTTTGCAATCGCTTCCTCGACCAAACCCTCGCGCAGTCCGAGGCGCAGGTCGCCGGTCAAAATTTTAACGACGTACTTACCTTCGCGCGGTGACAAGATTGAGAATCGATTTTCCAGCAACTTCGCCTTCGCGCCCGGGCCGCGCGCACGACGGAGATCTTCGAACAGCTCGCGCGATTCACGGATGTTGAACGGTTGCGCCACCGTCCGTCCATTGAGAACTTCGAATGCACTTTTGCCGGCATCTCCATGGACGCTGGCGATGCGACGAAGTTTCGCATCCCCAATGCCGGTGGCGGCTTGCAGTGCCCGGAAGATTAAGGCCCATCCAACCTGCAGCGTGCGCAAATCGCTTTGGGCAAATACTCTTCCGGTGAAGTAAAGGGTCGCGACCGGAAGTTCATCGCTGGTCAGATTGCGCAAGTAATCGGCGAGCAGCCGAATTTTATCGAGCTTCGATGACGTCGCAGCGATCGCTTCACCCACATTCGCAAACACGAGAAATTTAGATTGAATATCGCACGCGTTTTGGCGAAACGAACCTTGGGTTAATTCGGCAGTACGCGAGACACCCGCAGATGGACGGACAGGCGGTGCGTTACCTGCGGCAAGTAGGTGCAATTCCATTTGGTTTTCCTCGCTCAATGCCCAGGCTTCGATGCCGCGGGCGCGGAGATCGTCAGCGAACGCAGCAGCGAAACCGTGGAGCGTGAGTACTCGCCGTGGCTGCACCATTTCGACGTAGCGGATCAAATCATCGTAATCCGCGTGATCCGACAAAGGAAACGCTGCATCAACCTGGTAGCGATAGACAGCATTGGGATCGACCGCCCAGCCACTGATCATCGCTACACGTTTGTTTGGAATTCTTTCCAGCATGCGCGAACGATTCGCGCTGGGTGGGCAGATGAGGACTTTTCCTGTAACATCGTTCGGGTTGTAACGCATGTACTTGCAAAACGATTGACCGAACTGCTCGTAGATCCGCGTCATCTGGTAGACGGAGCCGTGCAGCATGGGTATCAAGCCGGCTCCATCAAGCGAACACAATATTTCCTGTGCTTTGCCTAACGAGTAGCCCAGAAGCACCGGCACATGGTCATCCTCAATTGTTTCGCGACAGAATGCGACGATTTGCGCAACAACTTGATCCGTTGATGGAAATCGATAACGCGGCAGACCAAATGTCGTCTCCATAACGAGCGTATCAGCCTGGCGCCACTGTGCCTCTTCAGCGGATTTTCCAGGACGCAGTTTGAAATCTCCCGTGTAAAGAAGTGTCTCGTCACCGGCAAAAATGAAACACTGTGCCGAACCGCAGATGTGCCCCGCGGGCAGTAACATCAGATCGATGCCACGTATCCTCCGTTCTTCACCAAACGGCAGGACATGTTCGGTGCGATTACCCGGCAGCCGGCTTTGAAGCAAACGGGCTGTCCGTTTCGAAATGATGATCTCCTCGTGAGGCGCTATGTGGTCGCTGTGCGCGTGCGAAATGAAAGCGAAACGCTTTGCGTCCCAGGGATCCAGCCACAAGTGCTGTTCCGGCAGATAAACCCCGCGGTCGTAATGAACTTCAATCATTGACAAGAAGTTTACTTTTGGATTGGCATGAGCAAAACCACCAGTTCCCTGACAGGTGTACGCTGCACGGGATCCCTGCTTTGTTCGTTGACACACAAATCGAAACCCGGCTTTATTAGCCAAATGAGAGTTGCCGTCGCACCCTGCTTTTTGATGTTTCTCGCAGCTGCGGTTTCCAGCCAAGGTGCCCGGGAGGAACCAAGGATCGTGGAAAAAGTGACGCCGCTCCCGGTCGCGTTAGACAAAGATTTCGAGTTTCGAAAAACGAAACTTTTCCTTTTGAGTGAGAAAGCACCGAAAGCGGGTGCGAAAGCGCGGCAGACAACGAGCACACTTGGCTCAAAGTCGACTTCGCCGAGCCAGAAGGTGGCGACGCTCCAGGATGCCCCGATTACTTTTGAGCGCCAATACCGGATGTTCGGCGCTGTGACGCTGCTTGATCAACGCCAGCGTTTCGGTAATTACTTCGATTTTTTTTGGCGGGTCAAGCGCCCCTCCGATGTCACAGTACGTTTGGAGTATCGTCAGGAAAAATTGCACGAGCACGTCCAGGCGCAGGAGATTACGTACCGAAACGTGCATGGCACGCATAAGACGGAATTCAAGGTCATTGGAGACGATTACCTCGACGACGGTCAGGTTATTGCCTGGCGCTGTCTGTTAATCTCTAACGGCCGGATCGTCGCGGAAAATCGCTCGTTCATGTGGGAGTAACATTGGGCGGTGGCGGCCGCTTTCTTACTCATGCTCGGGCGTCGCACGGCGATGCTTTGATCAATGCGACCCTTCCTGGCCTGCGTTTCGAATCAATTCCTGGAACTTCTGGCGTGTTGTGAGGTTTGACAGTATGCCTTTTGGGCTGGTATCCTTTAAGGAGCTAACCGTGGATTCATCTATTCAAGTAGGGGTCAGAGGCCCGACCGTATGGGTGAAAGTCGAGGGCAAAGGTAGTTTTCTCAACAGCGGCAACTTGAAGGAGTTCGCACGCGAGATGTTGGACCGCGGCTATCGCGAGTTTGTGGTGGATTTAGCAGATTGCGCCATGATGGACTCCACATTCATGGGAACCATGGCTAGCGTGGCGTTGCGGTTGAAGGAACTTGGCCGTGGTCACTTGCACATTGTTCACTGTGGGAATCGCAGCCAGGAGCTCCTCTCCGGCCTCGGCCTTGATCAAATATTTGATATTCATGCTAACGGCGCACGCACGCCTGAATGCGGAGCGCTAGAGCGCACTCCCGGAGGCAGCTCGCCAGAGGCCCGAAAACAGGAGCAGGCAGAAACGATGCTCGAAGCGCACGAGGCCCTTTGCGAGGCGGCACCGGAAAATATCTTTCGATTTAAGGATGTTCTCGATTTCTTAAGACAAGACCTTCATCGCGAGACGCCTTCGAAGTAAGCTGGCCCTTGCATGATGTGGCCGACTCTTCTCCTCGGACTGCTTGTCGCGTCTGTTGCCGGGTGGATTGTTACTGTCTATTTCCAGACGCAGCGGATTCGCAGGTTAGAGCGGTCTCATGAGGAGATCCAAGTAGAGGAGACGCTGGTTTTCGATTTCCTCCACGGTCTCGGCGAAGCCTTCCGAGAGACGATTCGATCCCAGGAACTTCATCGGCTTATTGTCGAAGGCGCTACGCGCGTTCTCGATGCGCATGGCGGCGCGCTTTATATCACTGATCGGACGGGCGGGAAGCTCACACCGGCTTTTATTTCCAAAGGCTGTCCACCGCTAATCGATATTCCGCCGAATATTTTGCAACAGGCAGCCGCCAACCCGATCGCTCTCGAAAGTTTTCTACGGCTGCACACGGTCGCCCCAGGCGAAGGACTGATCGGACGCGTCTGGCAAACAGGCCAATCTGTTTGCTTGAACGAGTTCTCGGATGTGCCGGAGTTGGCGAAATTGCGCAGCAGCGCATTTGGCAGTGGGTCGATCATGGCGGCGGCATTGCGGTATGGGAATCAAGATCTGGGTGTCTTGGCGCTCGCCAATGGCCCGAAGGGTGCGCCGTTTTCACAGGGAGAGTTCGTCGTTTTTAAATCTATCGCCGAGCAATCTGCGTTTGCGCTCTACAACGCCATAATTTATTCGATGGCCAACGAAAAGAAGCGACTGGATCACGATCTCGAGATCGCCAGGGACATTCAGCGGATTTTGCTACCTTCGGAAGCGCCCGCCATCAATGGATTTCAGATCAGCGGCATCAATGTTCCAGCTCGTCAGGTAAGTGGCGACTACTTCGATTACATCCAAGTGGACGCCGAGCGGCTGGGCGTGGCAATCGCAGACGTTTCAGGGAAAGGTGTGCCGGCATCTCTCATCATGGCGATTTGTCGCAGCGTTTTGCGCGCTGAGGCGGCTCGCAACCCTTCTCCGGCGGATGTTTTACGAAAGGTGAATCGTCAGCTTTACCCTGACATTAAGGAAGACATGTTTATCAGCATGGCCTATCTCATTCTGGACCATCAGCGCAATGGCATTACCCTCGCGCGCGCTGGACACGACGCGCCGCTGCTTTACAAGCGGGCGTCGCAAACTGTGACTCCGGTCAAATCGCCGGGGATGGTTGTGGGAATTGACAGCGGTAGCGTGTTTGATAGGCTTACTGTTGACTTCGCCGTCCCGCTCGAGCACGATGATTGCCTCGTCCTCTACACCGACGGTGTGACCGAAACCTTAAACCCTGAGGGCGACGAATTCGGCCTGGATCGTACGATGCAATCCGTGCGCGCTAGCGCAAACGATGGCGCGCAGGCAATTGTAAAGAAAATCATCGGAGACGTGCGTGACTTTACCGGCTCGGCACCTCAAAACGACGACATAACGTTGATTGCTATCCGCAAAACATGAAAAGAATTCCTGTTTCTGAACAAAACGAACGAATAAAGGCATCGGCAAAAGCGATGTCTTCATCGGCTTCACCTACATCTGCAACTGTCACCGACCAAATCGACACGGAAGATGCCATGGCTAGCTTGCAAGCCGATCTCGACCGGTTTCGCGATCTCGCATTACGCAGCCAGGCTGATTTCGAGAATTATAAAAAGCGTTGCGCGCGCGAAAAGGAAGAGGCGATCAAGTACGCCAACAAATCGTTACTCGAGCAGCTGGTAGCAATTATCGATAACTTCGAGCTTGGTCTCGCAGCCGCAAGAGAGCAGGGCGACCAATCCCCGATTTATTCCGGAATGATTCTCGTCCAAAAACAACTTAACGATTTGCTCGCGGAAAACGGGCTGCAGCCGATCGAGGCGGAAGGCAAAACATTCGATCCAAACCTGCACGAAGCGATTGCTCATGAGCCGAGCAACCAATTTCCCGAGGGCACTGTGCTGCGCCAGGCTCGCCGCGGTTATCGATTTAAAGAGCGATTGCTTCGGCCTGCGAAAGTGGTTGTTTCGAGCGAGCCCGCAAAGAAGTGAGGCTTGCTGCTTGCTTGGCTTCCCAACTCCATAAGTCACGCAGGGCTTATTGGCCACATGGCAACTGAAAAACGCGATTACTACGAGGTTCTGGGCGTCGCACGAAACGCCACCGATGAGGAGGTCAAACGCGCCTATCGCAAGCTCGCGGTGAAGTTTCATCCGGACAAGAATCCCGACGACCCGCATGCCGAGGAGAAATTCAAGGAATTAGGGGAAGCCTACGATGTCCTCATGGACCCGGACAAGCGCGTTGCCTACGATCGGTTCGGTCACGCAGCGTTCGCATCAGGTGGTGCTGGGTTTGGTCGCGGTGCTTTCCATGATCCGTTTGAAATTTTCCGTGAAGTGTTCGGCGGTAGCGGATTTGGCGGCGGCATTTTCGAGACGTTCTTCGGCGGGGGCGGTGGCGCAGGCGCGGAAGATCGGCGCCGCGGATCAGATTTGCGTTACGACATGCAAATCAGACTCGAGGAGGCAGCTTTTGGCGCGGAAAAACAGATCGAGATCGAGAAACTGGATACTTGCGAGAAATGCGGGGGCAGCGGCGCCGCACCCGGCTCGCGCAGGATCAGTTGTTCGACCTGCGGCGGCCGTGGTCAGGTCGTCAGTTCGCGTGGATTTTTTCAGATTTCGCAAACATGTCCGCGCTGTCACGGCGCCGGTGAGATAATTGAAAAACCGTGCGAAAAATGCCGGGGTGAGGGACGTGTGGAAAAGCTGAGCCGCGTTAAGCTGCAAGTTCCCGCAGGAATCAGAGAAGGCACGCGACTGCGTTCCTTAAGGAATGGCGAGGCTGGAATCGGCGGCGCTCCGCCGGGGGACCTTTACGTGGTGATTCACATCAAGGAGCACCAAATCTTTCAACGCGAGGGCGACGATCTGTATTGCGAGGTGCCAATCCCATTTTCTGTTGCGGCTTTGGGCGGCGAAATCGATGTGCCGACCTTGGAAGGCAAAGCGCATCTCAAAGTGACGGCCGGGACGCAAAGCGGGCAAATGTTCAAACTCCGTGGAAAAGGAATCGTTAACGTTAACGGGCGTGGGCACGGTGATTTATTCGCTCGACTGATTGTCGAGGTGCCGTCGCGCTTGAATGGCGAGCAACGTCGCAAGCTGGAGGAATTCGCAGCCCTTTGCGGCGAGGAAAACACTCCAATCCGGAAAGGTTTCTTCGAAAAGGCGAAGGAATTTTTTAAATAAGCGCTGCAGTTTCCGTGGCTCACAATTGCGTCAAACTGATTGAATGCCCGCGGGACGCCTGGCAGGGGCTGAAAGGCCAGATCCCGACGGAACTTAAAGCGCGTTATCTGCGCGCGTTGATCGCAGCGGGATTCAAGCACATCGATGCTGTAAGTTTTGTCTCCCCAAAAGCAGTTCCACAAATGGCCGATAGCGAAACGGTGCTGGAGCAAATCGATGTGCCGCAGGACGTGGAGATTATCGCCATCGTGGTAAATGAGAAGGGTGCCGAGCGCGGTATTGCCACCGAAGGCGTTACGACCTTGGGTTACCCTTGTTCGATCTCTGAGACATTTCTGCGCAAGAACCAAAACCAGACAATCGAAGAATGCTACCGAGTGCTGCGATCAATCAAAACAAAGACAGACAATGCCGGCCTGGATGTGGTCGTTTACATTTCGATGGCGTTCGGAAATCCCTATGGCGATCCGTGGGATGAGAATGAAGTCCGGCAGGCAATTGAGAGATTGATCAGCGTAGGTATTCGATCCATTTCACTCGCTGACACTGTCGCGGTCGCGGGCCGTGATCTCATTGGACGTGTAGTCGAATCAGTCACGAGCCAATACTCCAACTATGATATTGGCGTGCACCTTCATAGCGCACCCGAGGATGCTGTAGCCAAACTGCTTGCGGCGTACGATGCGGGTTGTCGTCGCTTTGATTCCGCTATCGGTGGTCTTGGCGGATGCCCATTCGCGCAGGACGCGTTGGTCGGAAACATTCCCACAGAAAGCGTGATCGCCGCGCTTCAGCAGCGGAGTACAGAGGTGCCAATAAGCAAAGGTTTGAAGGATGTATTGGCGATGAACTCGTTGATCGCGTCCAATTATCAATAAAGAAATCGAATACTTGTCCCATAGGTCTTATTAGTCCTACAGGCCGTGCATCGCTTTTACGTTTCGCCGGAGAGTTGGAATCCTCGCGCAGTCGCATTGAGCGGAGCGGAGGCACATCACGCTCGCGACGTCTTGCGCATGAAACAGGGGGAGAAACTCGTCCTGTTTAATGGACAGGGGCGGGAAATTACTGCGGAAATTGTCGACGTTAGCGACGAAATTCGACTGCGCAGGTTGCACGAGGCGGAAACGCCGCCGCTGAAATGCCGGATCATTCTTGGACAGGCGATTCCAAAAGGAAAGAACATGGAGTTGATCGTGCAGAAGGCAGTCGAGATCGGTGCAGCCGAAATTGCGCCGATAATTTCCGACCGCACTATCGTGCAGCTCGATCCGGAAGACGCCACGCAAAAACAATCAAAATGGCAGCAAATTGCGATTGAGGCGGCCAAACAATGCGGCCAGAACTGGCTGCCGCATGTGCACACACCGAAAAGATTGGCGGAATTATTTTCTGTAATGTCAGCGGAATCATTCGATCTCCGGCTGATCGGATCGCTCCAGCCTGATGCACAACACCCGAAGAAGGTGCTTGCAGATTATTCAAGTGAACATCGAGGTCGTCCACGAAGCGTGCTAATGCTTGTTGGTCCCGAGGGCGATTTCACGCCCGCGGAACTTGCACTCGCGCGTCGTCATGGATGTCAGCCAATCACACTCGGCCCAATCATCCTGCGAGTGGAAACTGCCGCGATCTACTGCTTGAGTGTTCTGTCTTACGAATTGCTCGTTTAGCAGCGCATTTAGCCGGTGCTCACGCCCTAGCGTTGGGCGATAACTAATGAACTGGACTTATTTCGCAGCGGCTGTTTCCACAGCAGGTTCGCTCGTGAGACCAGAGGCTGGCGTTATCTCGTCGGCTGGCGCAGGCTTGATCGAGACAATCGCAAATCGAGAGGCCGCGTGCTCAGTCTTGAGGGAGACGGTATCGTCGAGCGCATGACCGAGCAGCGCTTGTCCAATCGCGGTCTGATAGGAAATAATGTGTCGGTCGGGGTCGCTGTCCCATGCGCCCAGAATCGTGTACGTCTCTTCCTCGTTGGTCTCCACGTTGCGCAAGGTGACGATTGTTCCAATGGACACACGCGACGTATCGGGATTTTCAAACGAAGTGCCGCGCGCGTTGTGCAGCATCTGTTCCAGCTCGCTCTTGCGTCGCATCAGAACGCTTTGCATTTGCTTGGCGGCTTTAAATTCAAAATTCTCGCTCAGATCACCGTACGACCTGGCGAGCGCAATCTCCCTGCTGTTCTCGGGGATTTTCGTCTTAATGAGCTCCTCGTATTCAATCTTGCGTTTTTCCAAGCTGCTCCAGGAAACGATTAGCGCCGCGGTTTCACCTTGGGATTGTGCGCCGGTGATCATGCTTTCCAGTTCTGGATAGATTTTAACGATCCGCGCGAGTAGCGATCGTTTCGTCAATTCATCGAACAAGGGGCTTAATTGAAACCGCCGAATAGCATCGCGCGCGAGCGCAACGTCGCCTTTCTTCGAAATGTCCCCAAGCAAGTGCCGATCTTCAACGAGAGCACGGTGCAACTTGCTGGCCCGACCAGGAGCTCTGTGCTGTTCCCGTTCCAGTGCCGACAAGATCGCGCCGAGTAATTCCGGCGTAATAAGATCACTCCAGTTTTCGCGATCGCTGCACAGCCACGCGAGCATCTCGCTCGTAGCTGAGTGTTCACGAATACTCCGCTCCAGCATTGTCCGAAGCTCGGCATGCTGCCCGGCTTCACTCAAGATACGCGGAATTTGGGCAACCATACGCCCGTGACTCCCTTGCATTAAGAGTAAAGCGCGCTCTGTCCAGCGCGGACCGAGTGCCGATGGCAAGGCTTGCAAGATTCTTTTCTCTTTTGCCGCAGGCAACTTGGGCAGGACCGATATCAAACGCTTTTCCTCCTCAAGAATTAATTTCGAAAGAGTCAAACCAACGTGGGTCGTGTGCAGTGTCGGTCTGTGCTCAAGCAAATCGTCCCGCCCCATCATCAGCTCGAACGCGAGTTCGGGATGTATTTTCTGGTTACGCACCGCCGTGTTTTCGATGGTGACGATAATGGGCTGAAGCTGTTTTTCAGGCTCCTTGAATTGCTCGTGAAATTTTATGATTTGTTCGAGCGCCACGATTTGCTGTTTCGGCTGTGGCGCTTTGTTGAAAGCCGTGACCAGCTCGTCAGCGTGCGACACGCCTTCGCCGCGGATTTGGATTGCCTCGGTTTTTTTTACTGGTATCGAAAAAGCGCCGCTCGCCTTGAGCCCCTTCTTCGTTGATTCCCACCAGCGTTTCCATTCTGCCTCAGTGAAAACATCGCCGACCATCCATTCACTGATCTGCTGCGCGGTGGCTTTTCCGTCCAAACTTTCCAGAATGTTCCGCACCAAGTCGGCCGGATTTTCCCTCGCCAAACTCTTTATCGACGCCAGGTCGGTCGCCTTGCGTGCTAGAAAATGCCCCGGCGCGAGCGGCATGAGATTTTCCGCCGCATACTGGGCCTGCATGGGATGCGATTTCTTGCCTGCAAAATCAATTACGATCTGATTTAGCAGTAGGTTCCATTCGCGGACGCGACCGAATCCCCAACTCTTATGCAAACAAAATGTGCCGGGCTTTAATTTCTCCAGTTGCCCAGCGGCGTGTGAAGTAAGCTTACCGGCTTCAACGAGTTTCTCTAGTTCAGGATCCATCTATAGGAGCATACAACTCTCGGTGTGACGTATAGGCCGTCCAAGTGCCTCTTGCAATTTGCGATTGCCGCGCGCCTCGCGGCATGAAAACCTGCCCGCCGTGGCGATGAGCATCCAATTTGGGATGGTTTTTCAGTTTGACGGTTTCCTGCGCAAAACGATCGCCGGAGCGCCGCTGTGGGTTTGGATCGCCTTTCACATTGGCGTCTTCGTCGCAATAGGGATCGACCTCTTCGCCTCCAAGCGTCGCGGTCGCGAATTGAGCATGCGTGCCGGGCTTCAAAGGACCGTGATCTGGCTGCTCGTGTCGCTGGCATTTAATGCCTTGGTCTGGCGTATCAAGGGACCACATCACGGCCTCGATTTTCTCACCGCCTATCTCATCGAGTATTCGCTGAGCATGGACAATATTTTTGTGTTTGTGTTGATTTTCGCGCATTTTCGCGTTCCTCCGCTTGCACAACGTCGCGTTTTGGTTTGGGGAATTATCGGAGCGCTGGTCATGCGAGGCACGATGATCTTGTTCGGTATCGCGCTGGTGCAACGCTTTCATTTCGTCCTGTATTTTTTCGGTCTGTTTTTGCTCATCACGGCAGCGCGAATGCTCTTTAGGAAGCATGCAGCACGCGATTTCAGAGAGGGTTGGGTGTTGCGAATGTGCCGCCGGGTTCTTCCGATTACGCGCGAATTCCATAACGAAGACTTTAAAGTGCGCGTGGACGGGCGATGGATGTTAACCCCGCTGGCTCTGACGATGATCGTGATCGAGATCACGGATTTGATCTTTGCGGTCGATTCCATACCCGCGGTGTTGGCGATTACGCGCGACAGGTTTATCGCTTATACCTCTAACATTTGCGCGATTCTCGGTTTGCGCTCTCTCTACTTTCTGTTGGCCGGTTTGATGGATCGTTTCATTTACCTGCGAACAGGACTGGCGCTGGTCCTCGGCTTTGTCGGCATCAAAATGATTATCGCCGATTATTTACCGCTGCCGAGGGCCCTTTCACTCGGGGTCATCGTGCTCATTCTCGCGGTTACAATAGCGATTTCGATGTTGAAAACACAGAACAGCGTTGCAACTGAAAACCAAAAATAAAGTATTGCTTTGGCTGTTCGGAATCATTTAACTGGTTTGGAGTGCCTATGAAAACGATCCTTTCCCTCGCAGCCATTGCTGGCCTTGCCAGCGGAGCCTTCGCCGATATTCAAGACCCGCCTTCGAACGATTATGGCCCAACGCGCAAACTTGGTCGCGGTATTTCGAATTTTGTCATCGCTCCGACCGAGTTCTTTGTGACGGTTAACCAAGTCAACCAAACGGAAGGTAATTCCGCCGGGGCTGGCTATGGTGTTTGGCGCGGATTGGGGCGCGCGGGCGCACGCCACGTGGCCGGTCTAATCGAAATTTTGACGTTTCCGTTTCCAATCTGGCGGCAAAGCTATTACCCCATTCTGCCGCCAGATATTCCTTACATTCATGCCGGCTACGCGGAATTTCCGCCTGAGTTGGGGAACGAGTCGAAATACCCGTACGTGCGCGATACGCACCAGGATTTCAATTAGCATTCGCTTTAGGCGAACTTGGCGTGTTGTTTGGATGACTTGAGCGGCTCCTGCGCGCACTCGCTTACGGTTGATGGGGTCGCAGGCGAATCGTCCTAAAGACTTCGCGCGAATCCGCCGAGTTGACGTAGCTTTAACGTCAGCGTGAAAATAGGCGACGCGGAAAGTCGGTTGGCGATGCAATCGCGACGTTTCTCTGGGCTGCTGCTTATCGGCATTTTAGCCGTCATCTATTTCATCGCCGGCAAACTCGGTTTGATGCTGGCGTCGTTGCACGCGAGCGCATCCCCGGTATGGCCGCCGGCTGGGATCGCGCTTGCCGCATTACTCTTGCTGGGTTATCGAGCGTGGCCAGCCATCTTTGTCGGTGCATTTCTGGTGAACGTCACGACAGCGGGAAATTTCGCCACGTCGTTTGCCATCGCCACCGGCAACACGCTCGAGGCGCTAGCGGGCGCCTGGCTGGTGAATCGATTCGCCGGCGGCAGGAACGTCTTCGAACGTCCGCAGGGCGTTTTCAAGTTTGCCCTCGCAGCAGCGATTAGCACCGTCATTAGCCCTGTGTTCGGAATAACCAGCCTCGCCCTAACTGGTTTTGCTGATTGGGCAAACTACGGCGCGATTTGGCTGACATGGTGGCTCGGCGATGCAACGGGCGACCTTGTTTTCACTCCCCTGGTTCTTCTCTGGAGCGCTGCCTCAAAACGGCGTTGGAACAAAAGGGAAGCCGCGGAAGTCGGCGCGCTCCTCCTGTTGCTGGTGCTGCTGAGCGGCATCGTCTTTGGCGGGTGGCTTGAAATTTCTGCCAGAAGTTATCCAATAGCTTTCATTTGCGGACCCGTTGTAATTTGGACCGCGTTCCGCTTTACCCAGCGCGAAACGGCCACGGGACTTTTCATTCTGTCGGCGATCGCGGTGTGGGGAACGCTGCATGGCTTCGGGCCATTCCTTAGGGAAACAGAGAACCAGTCGCTTCTCGCCCTGCAATGGTGGATAGCGGTGCTGACGATTACGGCGATGGCACTTTCTGCTGGTATGGCCGAGCGACGGCGCATTGAGGAAGAGCTTCAACAACAAAAAGCAGTCGTGGAAACTGCCAATCGAACAAAAGATCATTTCCTGGCAATGCTTTCGCATGAACTTCGCACGCCACTCACCCCGGTTATTTCCACATTGGAATCGCTTGAGATAGAACCGGCGCAAAAGGACGACACCAAGTCTGCCCTGGCCATGATCCGTCGCAATATCGAATTGGAAACACAGCTCATTGACGACTTGCTCGATTTCACCCGAATCGCCAGAGACAAAATGCAATTGCGATTTGTTCCGGTCGATGCGCATCTGGCTATCTTAAATGTCG
>QHMR01000159.1 GCA_003217875.1 Verrucomicrobiota bacterium | reverse complement strand
TCGTCTCGTTATAATCCGCGCAAGAATGAGCCGCTGACTGTGGAGTTAACGTCCGTTTCGGTCAACGGACGCAATGTCGCGGTAAAGACCAACAGCGTTGAACCGAGCAGCCCGGTCAGGACAGCGCGACAAGCGCGGTACGGACATACTGCCGGCACATTGACTGTTACGCCTGGAACCAAGATGCAGTTCCAGCTTTTGCAACCAGTCACCCTATAGGAGCTGGTTTGCTAACTAGCAGGACATGGTAGTTGATTACGCGGGGGGCTGCGATTTCAACTGCAACAGCGGATCAGGATAGCTTTGCCATCAATTACAGCCACGCAGATTTATTTATTAAGCAATTCCGTTATCTCTTGAGTTGCATGTCAACCACCGCCACCTGCAAGGGTGAGGTCAACGCCCCGGGTGGTGGAGGCAAGAAGAACTTTCACGCCATTTTGATTTTTTATTGCCATGGCATTCCGCCCGCCTGTAATCGTCATACCCGCGCCACCCGCGTTGTAATGACCGTTGAAATCTTCAAGCTTCTTGAGATGGTAAACTTCGCCCGAAGCGGAACCCCCGGTAATTCCGACCTTGCCTAAGGAGAGTCCGTTTACGGAGACGGGATAGTCTTTCCCCTTGTAGGTAAGCGTCCCTGACCCCCAGCTAAAGCCGATCCCCGCTGCGATGGATCCTCCGCTTAGCTGCAAGATCGCGTCTGGCTTGTGTTCCTTACCAGCCGCCCGTGTGAATCCCGTTATAACTACGAGGACAAGCAGCAAAATCCCGATTTTTTTAACAGCATTCATAGCGTGTCTCTTTTGATTTATGGCTTCAGAATAACGTTTCTCTCCGACGACTTCCATTGGACCAAAGTCCCTACGCGCGATCGACGAAAGCTAATCCTATATTTTTTTGGGATAGTGGTTGGGAAGTAGAAAATTTAGGTGGCTGCCTTGGAACATTAACAAACTTCGCTCTCGCTGAGGCCGTCGCGATCTTTACCGCCCATTAGGGCGTCGCCGTCAACAATGTTGCAAACGGTATGAGCCACGCGGCCGTGGAAAGGTGAACCCGACAGTGAAAGAAATCATCTCTGTTTCCGCTGCGTAAAACACCGGCCAACGATCAGAAGGAAACGGTTTCGGTTGATTGACAGTCGTTTGGGCCGCGGTCCATTTTTTTCTTGCCGTACTGCTAGCTTTCCTGATATCAGGGCTTTGCGACCGCGGAATGCTCCACGCCGCATGGCCCGGAAGAGATTACCATGAACAGCAGTCGCTGTACGCCGCCAAAGACAGATTGAATTCTCTTTTACTCATCTAACCAGCACCATCCAAAACCCAATCGAAACCATGAAAACGCGTTTGTTGTTCGTTTCGTGACGGCCAAGAGCACTAATGAAAGCGAAATTCATCACGCTCGCGGCAGCAGTAGCGTTCTGCGTTGCCTCCATTGTTTGCGCGCAAGATCCCTTGCCATCGTGGAATGAAACGGCACCAAAGAAAGCGATCATCGATTTTGTCGAGCGCGTAACAAAGCAAGGTTCGCCGGATTTTGTCCAGTTGAACGAGCGAATCGCAACGTTCGACAACGACGGCACCCTCTGGGTTGAGCAACCGATCTACACACAAGTAACCTTCGCCATCGACCAAGTCATTGCATTGGCGCCGCAACATCCGGAGTGGCGCGAAGTCGAGCCGTTTAAGTCGATCCTGGCGCACGATCGCGAGGCGATGGAGAGATTCAGTATCCAGGATTTCGAAAAGGTTGTCGCTGTTACCCACAGCGGGATGTCGGTTCCACAGTTCCAGGAAATCGTTAAGAAATGGCTAGCCGAAGCGAAGCATCCGCGCTTCAAACGGCCTTATACCGAGTGCGTTTATCAACCCATGATCGAATTGATGCAATACCTGCGGGCTAACGGGTTCAAGACCTACATCGTGACCGGCGGCGGACAGGAGTTTGTGCGTGCTTTTGCCGAGCGCGTTTACGGCGTGCCGCCCGAACAAGTGGTTGGCAGCATGGGCAAAGTAAAATATCAGTACGATAAGAATGGCAGACCGGAGCTGATCAAGCTGCCTGAGGTGCTGCTGATCGATGACAAAACCGGCAAGCCGGAAGGGATTAACATGGTTATCGGCCGTCGCCCGCAAGGTGCGTTCGGGAACTCAACCGGCGACCAGCAAATGCTCGAATACACGGGGGCGGGCGATGGCGCGAGACTGATGATGCTTGTCCATCACGACGATGCCAAGCGCGAGTACGCCTACGGCGCCGATTCGAAGATCGGAACGTTCAGCGATGCGCTCATGGCTGAGGCGAAGAAGAAGGGCTGGATCGTCATCAGCATGAAGGATGATTGGAAAACCATTTTTCCACCCTCCGCGAAATGAACTGCAAGATCCGAACATGACCGCAAACCCATTTTCCATCTGTAAAATGAACGCCTGTCGCTTAGCGTTGCTCAGCGCGCACTTCTGCATCGAGTGCTTCACGCAACGCATCAATCTTGCCGGAAATGGCGAGATCGTTAGCTGGCGCGTGCGAGGACGGTTTTCACCTGCGCTGCTAGGGCGCGGGCCTTGTTGGCTGCTACATCCCAAACAATCAAATAATCCACTCCTCCTTAATTGTGTATGAGTCGGTCACGCATCCCAGTCATTTTCCGCCACTCAAGCTCGGGAAGCTGCGAACGTATTTCTTCCGGGACTTTTTTGGCTGCTTCGCCGATAACCTCAACGCTGCGCACAAACGCGCGTTTGAGGACTTCATCTTTCAGAAACACTTCGCGCGTGGTTGAAGCGGCTTGCGCCGAAAGAAACTCAGCCTCCCGAAGGATATCCCGCAACAGCTCAACCACGATAGGTGGCATAGCGCACCGTAGGCAGGATAAGCCGGGCCTTCCCATCGTCGAGGGCCTTGTCCGTGACGAGGTCGACGCGCCGCCCCATCAAGCGTTCGAGCAGTTCGTGAAGCGCGAAGAAATTGTCATACGTGCGCCGCTGGTCGTCGAATTCAACATAGACGTCGACATCACTGTCGCCGCGCGCTTCGCCGCGCACGAACGAGCCGAAGACGCCGATTCGCCGCGCTCCAAGCGCAGTGAATTCAGTGACATGAGCTTGAATGACAGCGAGCGGGTCCCTCATTGCGTGCCGCACAGAGTACGCCATCACAACGTGCCGTTCAAGCTGCCATGCAGCGGGACTTATCATCTCCGGTCGCAGGTCGGCAGACTTGAAAGCCACTCGATGAAGCCAACGCCAAAGGCTGGATCGTTCTGAGCATGAAAGACGATTGGAAAACAATTTTCCCACCCGTTGCGAAATGAAAACAGCCCTCTCGTTTTCGTCCGCCATCCTCCTCCCTCGGTGTCACCAGCTATCGCCACGATTTAGAGACAAGAACGAAAGACGAAGAGGACGACAAGGCTCTACGATGGCCCGTCTTAGCAACAACTAATAAGTTTGTAATGCGATTGTAACAATTACGAACTTGTAATCTATAAAAATGCGGAGGTAGCATCGGCATGATTTATCGAGGAGCTAGCACTGCTGTGTTCCGAATCATGGCAATCAATGCAAAGCAGCCCGAGGAGTTTGAGAGAATGAACAATCCTCTACGCTCGATTTTTTCTCCTTCATCTTTTCCACGGCGTTCTTTGAGGCGCGCACCCGGTGTCACCTGAACTACAGCAGCGAGACAGAACGTTGGATCCAGCCGGAACGCTGGAGGCGCTCAGTCGCACTTTTCTCGACTCCGCACTCGATTGCATCATCACCATGGACGCGAGTGGGCGGGTGCAGGAGTTCAATCCGGCATCGGAGCGGGTATTCGGCTTTAGTCGTAGTGAGGCAGTTGGCAAAGAGCTCGCTGAACTGATTATCCCGCCGCGACTTCGGGAGCGACACCGACAAGGGCTGGCTCGTTATCTAAAAACTGGCGAAGGTCCCTTGATTGGAAAGCTAATCGAAATCGAGGCGCTGCGTCGGGATGGTAGCGAGATTATGGTGGCGCTTGCGATCAACGCAACCCAGGTCAATGGGTCCCCGATTTTCACGGCCTACTTGCGCGACATCACCGAGCGAAAACGCGCTGAAGAAACTAATCGTCGGTTGGCTGCGATCATTGAGTCTTCGGGTGATGCGATCATAAGCAAAGATCTCGATGAATTAGTCACCAGTTGGAATAAGGAAGCGGAACGGCTTTTTGGCTACAGCGCTGATGAAATTATCGGCAAACCGATCACAGTTCTCGTTCCGCCCGATCGCCACAATGAAGAGCTGGGAATTATCGAACGGCTTCGCCAAGGAGAGCGGGTCCTTCGTTACGAGACGGTGTACTTCCGCAAGGACGGCACCGCGCTGAACGTTTCGCTGGCAGTCTGGCCAATCAAAGATGAGACCGGGAACGTTATCGGCACGTCAAAAATTGCGCGTGACATAACCGAACGTATTCGGACCGAACGCAGACGCACCACCCAGTACGCGGTTACAAACCTGCTCGCTGCCTCATGGACGCTAGCCGAAGTGGCCACCGAACTTTTGGAAGCAATGGCCTTGAGTGGCGACTGGGCATTCGCTGCAATCTGGACTTACGACGAGGCAGCCGACGGCTTGCGCTGCCGGAACGTGTGGCATGAGGCGTCAGAGCGAGTGAAGAAGTTCTCTGATTTATCTCTCGTAATTACCCTCCCCGAAGGCCAGGGCCTGCCCGGACGTGTTTGGAATTCAAAGAAACCAACATGGGTCTACGACGTTACCCGCGATCCAAATTTTCCCCGAGCTCCGTATGCGGCAGCGGCGGATCTGCACGGTGGATTTGCTTTCCCCCTTTTCTTTCAAGGCGAGATCGACGGCATAATGGAATTGTTTAGCCATAACGTTGTTGAGCCTGATGAAGATTTGCTTCAGATGGTTGAGGCACTCGGCAGCCAGATCGGCCTCTTCATCGCGCGAGGCAGAATCGTCCAGGAGTTGCAGCGTCATAAGGAAAACGCAGGGGCGGCAAGTACGGCAAAAGATCGATTCCTCGGGCTATTAACTGACAAGTTGCGCGCGCCGCTTACGCCGGTCCTCACCTGGGCCGGCAAAATTGCAGAACAATCCGACCTGAGGCCAGACGTCCAGCAAGGATTAAAAATGGTGCGCGGCAATGTCGAACTTGAAATGCGGTTGATCGAAGACATGCTCGATCTTAGCCGGATCGCGCGCGGAAAATTGACATTGCAATTGCGCAAGGCCGACGCGCACGAGCTGCTGCAGTCTGCACTGGAGATCGTGCGCAGCGACATTGAACAACGACATCTCACGCCTTTCGTTGCCCTGGAGGCTTCGCGGCACGCGTTGGTCGCCGATGAACCCCGCTTGCAGCAAGTTTTCTGGAGCGTGTTGCACAACGCGTGCAAATTCACTCCCGAAAATGGCACGGTTTCTGTGCGATCGTACAATCCCAGCCCAAGAAGGATCACCATCGAGATCAGCGACAACGGCATCGGCATCGAGCCACGATTTGTAGAAAAAGTCTTCTACGCCTTCGAACAAGCCGATTCGCATAGCGAAGGACTGGGACTCGGTCTCGCGATCAGTAAAGCAATCGTCGAAATGCATAGCGGCACTATTCGTGCTCATAGCGAAGGACTGGGGAAAGGCGCAACCTTCGTGATCGAGTTGCCTATTCGCGGATCAAACCACTAACAAACCAAAACCTGTGACAGCAAAACTACTCCTTACCATACTTAAGCTCGCGCTAACGTGCGTGTTAATCGTGCCTGGCATTGCCAGCGCGCAATCACCTTCACCGTCATCCGGCAAGAAACCTAACATCCTCGTCATCTGGGGCGATGACATCGGATGGTACAACCCGAGCATCTACCACCGCGGCGACATGGGGTATTGGACGCCAAACATCGATCGCATCGGCAAGGAAGGCGCGATGTTTACCTGCTGGTACGGACAACAGAGTTGTACCGCGGGACGCGCAGCGTTCATTACTGGGCAGTCACCGATCCGCACCGGATTGACCAAGGTTGGCTTGCCCGGAGCCGACGTCG
>QHMR01000158.1 GCA_003217875.1 Verrucomicrobiota bacterium | reverse complement strand
CTTGGACTTGACCCTTGTTTTAATGCCGATCAGGACGAACCCCTCACGCTCACCTTTCCCGGAGGCTACGGTCGATGGGGCGTTAGACGCAGTACTTTTCGCGAACACGGTTTGCCGCACGATTTACTCGTGCTGACGGATCTTAGTCGCACGCTGCGCGAAGAAGAGCGACGGGCATGGCAACGATTGGTCCGCGTGCTCGGTCACGAAATGAATAACTCCCTTGCGCCGATCAAGTCGCTTGCCGCGAGTTTGGAATCGTTACTGCGCCGCGATCCGCCTCCGCCGGATTGGCAGGACGATGCGCGCAGCGGACTGAACTCCATTGTGTCGCGCGCCGATTCCCTTAGCCGTTTTTTGCAAGCGTATACTCGTCTCACGAAACTTCCGTCGCCACAAAAAGAAGATTTAGAGATCGGAGAGCTTGTGCAGCGCGTAACCGATTTGGAACCCAGATTGAAAATGAAAATCCTGCCGGGGCCAAAGACAAAAATCCGGGCGGACGCAGCGCAGATCGAGCAATTATTAATCAATTTGGTGCACAATGCAGTTGATGCCGCGCTCGAGACGCATGGAAATGTCGCGATCGGCTGGCGCGAGACGGGCGATTCCGTCGAAATTTTTATTGAAGACGAAGGCCCAGGCATCATGAACACGGCGAATCTTTTCGTGCCTTTTTTTACGACGAAACCCGACGGATCTGGAATTGGGCTCGCTCTCAGCCGCCAAATTGCGGAAGCCCATGGCGGCTCGCTCAGCCTGACAAATCGGCAAAATCACAGCGGGGCGGTCGCGCTGCTCTGTTTGCCGCGCTAGCCGAGCAGCCATGCTGAGCGAACTGAAGGACCTCTCCATCGTGCTCTGGATCACGCCTCGCATGATTGCGTGATACGAAATGCTAATGTGAGGTAGCTTGTCGCCTCTGGGAACTCGTGAGGACCAAACTTTTGCGTCCCGAAATCGGGACGGTGCTGTCCCAAAATCGGATCACTTAGGCAGTTCGTGGAAAAGGTCGAGGAGTGCTACTCGGAGCATCCGAGTAACTTGTGAGTTTGTCTTCTCGAATGGCATGGCCATTGCAATAGAGCCAGGTACATCACCGTTATGAGACGCATTGGTAGATCTCCACCGCTCTTCTTGGTAACGCTTGTTACGCTGGCAATCACATCGTCTGCGCAAGTGAGCCCACAGCAAGGCACGCGCGAACAAACTGAAGAACGACTCGCAAAATCTACGCGAGAGGCAATGATCAAGCTGCTGGGATCGCCGAATGCGAATCCGTCCATTGGCGAGGAAGCCAAAACTTTTGACCGTCTCGTCGGCACTTGGGATGCCGACTTTGCGTTCCGTCGCGCCGACGGCTCGGTTCTCCATAAAAAGGGAGAGCTGTTGTTCGGCTGGGTCATGGATGGTCACGCAATACAGGACCTTTGGATCGGCTATCCGACCGAGGGTCAGAAGGAACGCACGATCGGAACGACGATTCGGTTCTTCGATACGGCACTTAAGCAATGGCGCGTCATTTTTGTAAATCCGCAATTCAACTACGTCGTCACCGCGCAAGGGGGGCGTGAAGGCGATCGTATCGTCCTGCACGGTCGAGACACCGACGGGCTGCCGATTCGTTGGACGTTTAGTGAAATGAAACCGGACTCCTTTCACTGGCAGGGGGAGAAGTCTCACGACGGCGGAAAGACTTGGAAACTCGAAGAAGACCACCACATGAAACGGCGGTCTGCATAATACGGGGAGATGCCTTATGACGAAATTAACGATTAAGTCTCAGGTGTTGGCTTGGGTTCTCTTGACGGCAGTTGCCGTATCGGGTCAAAACCAGCCACATGACAGCAGCAAAAGCGCAGCGGTATTTAAACAACTGACGTCGCTTGTCGGCGAATGGGAAGCAGTCCAGGAGGGCGTGCCGGTGAAAGAGACTTACACGCTCACTGCGAACGGCTCGGTGCTCATGTCCGAAACGAAGCCGGCTGATTCACAACCAATGATTACGATGTTCACCGTCGACGGCGATCGCCTGATGGCGACTCACTACTGCGTTGCCGGAAACCAGCCCCAAATGGTCACGGGCGTCCCTGGCGATTTGGAGAAGGGTCTGACGTTTTCGCTAGAACGAGTAACGGGAATGAAGACACCAGACGACTGGCACAACACTGGGATAACGTTGACGCTGGATGACAAAGATCACATGACGCAACGGTGGACCTATCTCTACAAGGGCAAAACGGGAACGACTGTCTTTCACTACACACGCAAGAAATAGTCGTCCCCTTGTCGTGACATCGTTTTACATCGGCTCTTCACCGCGAAAGCAATTAGGCGCGCCGAGACCAAACTCGTTGAATCTAACGAGTCAGCCGATTGCTTCTTACTAGAGGAGAATATGAAACCATCGCCGTTGATACAGGCAGACGCGCGGAAGCTTTGCAGCGCCTGCCAGTCTAAACATGTCACCACAGCATGTGAATGGTAGCACTGCGCGCCGCGCTTCGAACAGCGAAGCTGCTACAGAAGCATGCGTCCCAAGGTCGGGACGATGCAGTCCCACAAACGAAGCGAATCGCGAGATACGTTTTGAAGTTTGGCAACAGCTAGTGGCTTATCGCCAGTGACTTATCACTTTGTTCGCGATGTTGGCACGGACATTGCATTACAACAGAGCAACTTTTTAAAATCCAGCAAACGTCCATACGTCATCTAAAAGAATATGAAACCAACGTCATTAACAGCTCTCGAGCGCTTCCCGTTCACTGACTACAATTACCATTCTGTCACGATCAGCGGCTATCGCGGCCGTTGTGCGAAATCGGCGCCGCCATCTTTTCGCAACATCAGTCGTCAGTACTTTCAGAGCGAAGCTCGACGCGATTTTATCGGCGAAGCGGTTGTATTCGCAATGCTGATTATCACCGCGGCCGTGGCAGTCGCGAACGGCGCGCAGGCTGCCGTCCAACTCTGTCGCGCATTCGGAGCGCTTTGATTGGAACCGTGACTCCGCAGCGAAAACCAGACGAAGAAAGAATCGTGCGACCGGCTGGATTCACGCCGAATCTTGCCTCGATGGACGTGCCGCGCGTAGGCATTGCTGCGAAAAAGCGCAAGCGTCGGATCATTATCATCGCCGCCTCGGCGGTCGGACTGATTCTGGCGACAATTGCAATCTCGCGCTTGAAACCGGCGGTACCAAGCGTCGATCGCTCAAGCGTCTGGATCGACACCGTTAAACGCGGGCCAATGGTGCGGCAGGTGCGGGGTCTTGGGACACTTGTCCCCGAGGATATTCGCTGGATTCCAGCAAACACGGAGGGCCGCGTCGAAAAAATAATGATCTGGCCCGGCACGCATGTCGAACCTGACTCGGTGATTTTGGAATTAACCAGTCCTGAGTTGGAGCAAGCAGCTCATGACGCCGAGCTGCAAGCGACCGCCGCAGAAGCGGAGTTGACTACTTTGCGAGCGACTCTGCAGCGTTCGTTGCTCGACCAGGAAGCAACCACAGCGAAGGCAAAATCAGATTACGAACAGGCCAGGATGGAGCGCGAAACTAACGATCAGTTGGCGAAGAACGGTTTGATCGCCGAGCTGCAGTACAAAACGTCAAAGGTGAAAGAGGCGGAGCTGGCGAATCGAAATGAGATCGAACAAAAGCGGCTGAAGTTCGCGCACGACTCCATTGATCCGCAATTAGCGTCCCGGCAGGCAGCGGTCGATCAAGCCAAACAGCTTGCCAAGTTAAGGGCGGACCAGGTGGAAGCGCTGCACGTGCGTGCTGGGATGTCGGGTGTCCTGCAACAACTCCCAGTGCAAATCGGACAGCGAGTGAAAGTCGGCGATAATCTGGCGCGCGTCGCCGACCCGACCAAACTGAAAGCCCAGGTTAAAATTGCTGAAACTCAGGCAAAGGACATTCAGGTTGACCAGAAAGCAGTGATCGACACTCGGAACGGCACAGCGAACGGTCACGTCACGCGGGTCGATCCCGCAGTGGAGCAGGGGACGGTAAATGTCGAAGTTGCCTTTGATGAGCCGTTGCCGAAAGGCGCGCGACCCGATCTTAGCGTCGATGGAACGATCCAGCTCGAACGTCTCGACAATGTGGTTTATGTCGGCCGTCCGGCGTTTGGCCAGGAAAACAACACCGTAGGAATGTTCAAACTCATCAACGGCACTTCGGAGGCTCTCCGGACGCCGGTGAAACTGGGCAAGAGCTCAGTCAACACGATCGAAATCGTAAGCGGTCTTCAGCCGGGGGATCAGGTGATTCTCTCTGATACCAGCGCGTGGGATGCACACGAACGCATTCGCCTTAACTAGAAAAACTGAAACCATGAGTTCAACACTAACTGCCACCGAATCGATTCAAACTCCTGCGCCAAATGGCTCGACTCCGTTGATAAGACTGAATGGTGTAAAAAAAGTTTTCCTCACCGATGAGGTAGAAACCCATGCCCTTTCCGGGATCCACCTCGATATTCGCACTGGCGAGTATGTTTCAATCGCCGGGCCATCGGGTTGCGGCAAGACAACTTTGCTCTCGATCCTTGGGCTCCTCGATACTCCATCCGAAGGCAGCTATTCGTTAAAAGGCCACGAAGTCGCTAATCTCTCCTTCGCAGATCGTGCGCGCATTCGCAATCGCGAGATCGGCTTCATTTTTCAAAGTTTCAATTTAATCGGCGATCTAACCGTGTTTGAAAACGTGGAGCTGCCGCTCACTTACCGCGGGATGGGCGCAGGCGAGCGCAAACAGTTTGTGACCGGAGCACTGGAACGCGTCGGCATGGCTCATCGTGCAAAACACTTGCCGAGCCAGCTCTCAGGCGGGCAACAACAGCGTGTTGCAGTCGCGCGCGCTCTCGCTGGCAGACCGGCCATTCTGTTGGCAGACGAGCCCACCGGCAATCTCGATTCGCGTAATGGCGAAGCGGTCATGAATTTGCTTGGAGAATTGCACAAGGGCGGCGCCACAATTTGCATGGTCACGCATGACGAGCGCTTCGCGCAGCACGCAGACCGCACCGTGCATCTATTCGATGGCCGAGTTGTGGAGGACAGAATTGCTGCCTGAGGAATTGAAATGCAAACGCTTTGGCAAGACGTCCGCTACGGCGTGCGCATGCTGCTTAAACAGCCGGGCTTCACCCTGATTTGCATCGCAGCGTTGGCCCTCAGCATTGGTGCAAACACTGCGATCTTCAGCGCCGCCAACGCACTTCTGCTTCGGCCCTTGCCAGTTGAGGATATCGACCGCTTCGTTGTTCCAGTCACGTTGCGGGAAGGGTTTGACCCTTTTGGATCCCCGTTTCTAGAGTACGCCGCATATCGGGATCGGGCTCATTGTTTTGCCAGCAGCGGTGTGGCGACGGCACGTTCCTTCAATTTAACCGGCCGAGGCGAGCCAGAACGTGTCCGCGGCGCCACCGTGATGGCCAATTACCTGTCGACGTTAGGCACAAAACCGGTGCTCGGTCGCACATTTTCAGCTGACGACGATCGACTAGGTGGACCGCCAGTAGCGTTGATAAGCTACGGACTTTGGCAAAAACATTTTGGGAGCAACGCCGACGTTATCAGTCAATCGCTCAACCTCGACGGACGAAGTTACAACGTCATAGGGGTAATGCCTCCGGGGTTCGATGTCCCTGGCATCGCCGATGTCTGGGTCCCGCTGCAAGTGAACATCGACACTTTGCCTTTGATCGAGCGCGCGGCGACGAACAATACAATTGTTGCACGGCTACGGCCTGGCGTCAGTTTGGGACAGGCCGATGCAGAACTAAAGGCGATCACACGCCAGCTCGAACAAGAGTATCCCGATTTTCGCCGCGGGTGGACTGTGAAAGTAGTCTCGCTCCGTCAGGATTTGCTCGGCGACCTGGAAGGTCGGGTGCACAAGGCGTTATTCGCGCTCATGGCCGGGGTCGCATTTCTTTTGCTGATTTGTTGCGCGAACGTGGCGAATCTGCAATTGGCTCGCGGAGTCGCGCGCGAACGCGAACTCATGCTGCGACGAGCGCTCGGCGCGGGGCGTTGGCGCATCGTCAGGCAACTTCTCACCGAGAATATACTATTGGCGGTGATCGGCGGGATGGCCG
>QHMR01000157.1 GCA_003217875.1 Verrucomicrobiota bacterium | reverse complement strand
GACATGATTCAATGAAGTGCGCGTGGCGTGATGAGACCGCCAAAATAAGAGCCGCATCCGAGGGGATGCAAACGATCAATGCGCTGTCGCTTGGCTAGGGGCTAGATAAGCAAATGTCAGTCCGATTCGAACTTTGGTTTCTTGCCGGAAACTTTCTTGTAAGTGCCTGCGGCCGTCACGTTGTTGCCGAATCCGCAGATCCCGGTTTGCATAACCACAAGTTTGCCGCCAGTGAATTTGAGCGTGATCCGGCATTCCTCTTCGGCACCTTCGGGTTTGAAGATGGCAGTATCGCCTTCAATCGTCGCGATGCCGCTGCCTTCGCCTGTATTGGCGGTTGGGCCCTGCGCCGTTTTGTATTCGTAAACGCCCGAAAATTCCACCTGAAGACGCTGGTGCCCCAATGCCCAGATTTTGAATTCACCGTATTTGGTTTTCCAGGTGCCGTTCACCTGAGCAGCTGTGATACTCTTCTCGCTGCCGGCCTGCATCGTAACAAGTGAGACGGCGGCAAAGCAGAGCGCACTGACAAACATAACCTTCATCTTTTTCTCAGATACTGTTACAAACGATCGAGATACACGGAAACGTTTCAGGAAAGCAAGAAAACTCCGACGCGAAAAAGACGTCGTGAAGAGAAGTTAAGTTAACGCAAATACTTGTCGAACCATGCGACTGTCTGATCCATTCGATCGGCTTGGTTCTTCGGGTCGATGAAAAGATGACCTTCGCCCGGATAAATGATCAGCTGTGTTGGCACTCGCAGCGTCTTTAACGCATGCCAGAATTCGTAGGACTGCGACGCAGGGCATTCCGCGTCGCGCTCACCGACAATGACGAGGGTAGCGGTCTTTACGTTTTTGATAAACCGAATGGGAGAGCTTTTCTCATACGCGGCGGGATCGTCGTAAACTGATGCGCCGAGGAACGGGATCATCCATTGATCGATCAAATTCTGTCCATAGTAGCTTTGCCAATTGGCGATGCCGGCGCCAGCAACAGCGGCACGGAAACGATTGGTTTGGGTGACGGTCCACATCGTCATGAACCCGCCGTAGCTCCAGCCAGTCACGCCAAGACGTGCAGGATCGATTGGATGTTTCTTTATCGCAACATCGACGCCGGCCAGCATGTCGCGCAGATCGCCACCGCCAAAATCTTTCACGTTTGCGCGCGTAAAATCTTCGCCCTGGCCGTAACTTCCGCGGGGATTGGGAAGGAGGACATAATAACCGCGCACCGACAGCGCTGCGATAATCGCGCGAGACATTCCGAACGACGCCGGCCACTCTGACGTCGTCACGCTGGATGGTCCGCCGTGGATGAGCACGACCATTGGATATTTTTTGCCTACCTCGACTTTCGCCGGCGGTACCAACCAGCCCTGAATGTTAAATCCCTCATTCGTCCACTCGACGCTTTCGGCTTTACCCCAGTTCGTCGGCAATCTCGCGTTGTCGCTGGTGAGTTGCTGCCACTTGCCAAGCGGGCCAGCGAACACTTCGGGCGGCGAGTTGTAAGTGCTACGAACTGCCGCTGCGAACTTGCCGTCCCTCGATAAAGCGAAGTTCGGAAAATTGCCAAATGCGTGAATGCCTTCCGGTCCTTTCCAAATTGTCTGCGTGGAATTGTTCGTCAGGCGTAACTCGGAAATAGCGCTTCCGCCGCCTAGATACTCGATCAGCAGAATGCGATCGGGCCCCTGCCAGAAGAATGAATTGACCGAAGTTTTTCGGCCCGGCGTGCGATTCATGACATCGCGACCGTCAGCCGATATCGTGAACAGATCGCCACCGTGAAATCCTTCGTCGCTCATCAAGCCTTCAATGAACGCGATCGCCTTGCCGTCCGGCGACCAGCGCGGAACCGCGACTTGAAGCGAGGGTTTGTAGATGGATGTAGCGTTGCCCTTTGCGATGTCGATCGTGTGGATCTGCGCGATCCACCAATTGTTGTCGCCGGGTCCTGGCGCCGCCGTTGCGACGAACGTCTTGTCGTTAGGCGACCAATCGTAGTCGTAGATGTGGAGATTTTCCGGCGACACCTGGCGTAACTGGCCGGTGGCAACGTTGAGGACGGCGATCCGCTGGTTATGAATAGCAGTATCGATCACGCCTGTGGTGGCGGGCGCAGCCATTAACGGCCCGCCGCCACCCGCGCCTTCAATGTAGAGAAACGCAATCTGTTTTCCGTCCCGTGACCAATGTGGACGTGCCGCGTATCCATTTAGGTTTTTTGTAATTTTCTTGGGACTGGAACCATCAGCATTGACGATCCAAAGTTGCCGCTGCTCTTTCTCGCCAGAGCTTGAAAACACTGCGAGCATTTTGGAATCGGGAGACCAGGCGGGGTCAAAGTCGGTCCTCTCGACGCTGGTTGGAATTTCAACGATCACTGGCCGTTCATTTCCTGATGTTCCACTAATGTAGGTCTGCTTCGATGTCGTTGCGGCAGGCGACTGCACCCATGCCAAACGTGTGCCATTAGGAGAAAGAGCAAGATCGCCGTACAGAACTGTTTTGCTTAGCTGTTCAGTCAATTGCTGCATGGTCTGAGCTGTTAACGTCATCGGAAAGAGACAGGCCAGAAGAAAATGCTTCATCCTATGATCCTGACAAACGCCGGACGTAGCGGCAAGACTCGGCGCGATCAAGTAAGTCCTATCTTGCTTTAAAAACCGTGAAATGATCGTTTGCGTTTCGCCCAACCTGGACGATACTGCGCGCTTATTGGATTACTCTGTTTAACTTCACTGCACGGTAGATCGTCAGGTGGGCCTCGCTCATTGGTGATTTGAAACCCGATTCACGGGAACGGCTCTGTAGCTCGGTAGTTTTTCCAAATTCAAAACACAATGAAACTGTACGTAGGTAATCTCTCTTTTGAGACCACCGAGAACGATCTTCAGGATTTGTTCGAACAACACGGCACCGTCAATGAAGTCCATCTGATGATGGATCGCATGACTGGCAAATCGCGCGGGTTCGCGTTCGTCACCATGAATGACAACACACAAGCCAACGCTGCCGCGAGCGCCCTTAACGGCCACGAACTCAACGGCCGTGCATTAACTGTAAACGAAGCGCGTCCGCGTGAACAGCGTCCGCGTCCTCAAGGCGAGCGGCGTTCCTTTGCCGGTTTTCGCCGGTAAGTCGGATTAACTGTAGGGGACGCAGTCAGCATCCCCTACAATTCCCAAAAACCTCGGACATCGTGAATTCTGAACAAGCCATTCAAATTGAGGGCACCATCATGACTGTGCTTCCTGGAACCATGTTTCGAGTTGCGCTTGCCAACGACCATCTCGTTCTCGCGCATATCTCCGGGAAGATGCGCAAGCGTTTCATCCGATTGACGATTGGTGATCGAGTAAAAATGGAGATGTCGCCCTACGATACAGCCAAGGCGCGCATCGTTTATCGGCTCTGATATGGCGAGGCGATTCTTTTTCGATCCTCCGCGACGGCCGAAATCAAAGGCCGGTCCTAACATCAAAAGCTTGCTCGTGCGCTGTCCTTCGACTTCAAAGCTGACTGATACGGGACGAACAGTAGAAGCAAACCGCTGGCAGACAGCCAAACTAAAAATTCAAAAGTTTACTTGTGAGCACTGCGGCGGCATTCATACCTGGACAAAGAAGGACATCATTCTCGGCCGGCCGACTTCCTGATGAGACCGGCGTTCGCCAACGCTGCGACTTGGCAGACAAGTTAGCTGTGACGTATGACGAATAAGTCCCAGGCGTAAGCAATAATGTTGTTCCACTGATCGCCAGAGGATAAAGGCCGGAAGAAAACCCCAAGGTTCGAAGGCGGCAAATCGAAAAAAACGGCGGGAGTCGCCTCCCGCCGTTCATTAATTCACGATAGAGGGGTTATCGTCCGCCACCCTGCTGGCCGCCTCTCCGCCGTGGACGCCGCAGCGGCTCCACCCCCGGGCGCGGCTGATTGCGATCGTAGGGGATAATGTTGTCCCATTCGTCCGCGGACGAGCGGGCGACAAAGGCGACCACCGGTTCGGTTTCGCTCATGTTGAAGACCTCATGTGGCACATCGGGTTTGATGTAAATGAAATCGCCGGCTTCGTTTTCGACAGTCTGCTTTAGCCCGGGTCCGAATTCGTGGCGCACTTTTCCTTCGATGATGTACAGAATCACTTCGAATCCGACGTGAATATGCGCATACGCAACGCCACCGGGTGGGATTGTAGCGATGTTCGCTGACAGACTGGTCGTGCCCACATTTTTGCGCGACATTCCTTGCTTGTAGTGAATGCCGTTCCAATCCCGCCGGGCGCCCCCACCGCGGATCGTCAATATCCCGTCGTGGTCTTCCACCGCGCTCAGCTCGATGTTGTCTTTGGCGTCGCTCATTTAGCTTATCATGCTGTTCAAACTCGATTATCGGGAAGTGATATCGCTGGGCTAGCTCCCTCATCCTCTCGTAATAGACTTCGCGAGCTGATCGCGAGACGCCCCTCGCGGCATAAGCGTCGATTGGCATGCTTAGAATCAGTGGTTCAGCTTTAAGCTCGGCAAGTGTGCGGAACAGGAGTTCCAAGTCAGTCCATTCGCTTGCAGCAGCGATCCGTGCGCGAAACGCCGCATCCCTCGCTGGCCGAATTATGTCGAACGATTCGGTCTCTTGGTCGTCGGCGTCGGACGCTCTGCGGACATGCACCTTGTGCGGATGGATCGGTCGCAACCAATTTGGGATCGTCCTGCCTTTGCCCAGGATGTAAACGAGCGCTTCAAAATGATCTTGCAAATCGAGCATGATGTTTTGCAGCTTACCCACAGGCCAGATAGCCATGAGAACGATGCGGTCCACTGGACGACCGGAAGCGAGGCACCTGGCGCCAAGCTCGAGCAGCCCATCTTCTGCCAGGGTGTCGGGGAACTGTAGCATCCGCTTTGCGATCGCAGCCTTCAGGTTTAAATCAATGCCATCTCCAAAGAGAATGCCACTGGCCGCCGGTAACGAGAAGTTTCCTGCATAAAACTCCGGCCTGAGGGCAGGCGTTAAAAACGAGCTGGCCGATAACGAGATTGCAACCTTCCGGCCGCGCAACTCGGAGCCGAGTGCGCCCAGCTTTTGCAAAATAATCAACGAGGTGGTGCCCGCTTTGCCCACCGGACACACCTGAAATCCAGTCGGCGCGCTGGAAAAGAAATCAGATGCCCTGTTTGGAATTGGGTCGATCAATTCCGAGCTGCCGTAAAGGAGGAAGATGTCTGGCGTGCGTGCGGCAGCGCGCTCGAACGCAAGCCCCTGATTTTTGATAAAGAAATCTCTCGGAGCAATCCAATGAACCGTTTTTTGCTCGAGATGAATTGCCAGCAACCTGCCGCCGCACATGATCGCAATCGTAAGTGCGCAGGCGATCAGCGCGCTAGACAAGTGCGGCGTCCGTGTACGCGCAATAGCAGCTCTGCTCATGAAGACTCAGTAATATTGTGTTCGACCCAGACTTTTCCAGACTGAAATGGAGTACTGGAAAAGTTGAAGCGTTGCGTCGCTAAGAAGTTGAGAGTTGGTTACTCAATCAGCGATCGGTTCGAATCCGGCAAACATCTCAGCGGATTCGGGGAGGGTGTTGAGCGGGACGCAGTCGCAGACCGCGAAAAACTTACTCCAGATCGCAAGGACATTTGGGTTCTTGTGCGCGGCGTCGATTGCTTCCTGCGATTTCCATTCCGAGACTTCGATGATTGTGCCGTCGCGTGCGCGCATGATAGTGGGTGTGCGATCGGTCACAAGACCTTCGTTGCGCAAAGTCGGAACACGACTCCGCACCAGCTCCACGGTTTTATTTGCCTTTCCGAGCTTGGGCCGATAGGCCACGATCACAACAACACCGTTCATGAGATCGACATCATGATCGCGATTGCCCGGTAGGGGAAGCAGTTTGATCTTGTGAATGGGGAGCTACTACGACGAGCGCGATTCCGCCTAACACAGCAATTGAGGCGAGTACGTAACGCAACGTGATTGGTTCTCCGAGCAACAGTATTCCGCCTGTGGCGGCCAGAACCGGCACGCTAAGTTGGACGGTAGCGGCGCTGGCAGCTTTCAGGCTCGGCAGCACGCAATACCAAATCACGTAACCAAGACCTGATGTGATCGCGCCAGAGATTATTGCGTAAATGACTCCGGCAATATCGAGGTCTAACCACCGGAGGAAAATGATGCTGACAGCAGCCGCAAACGGAACTGCGCGTACAAAATTACCGGTGGTAGCGGTGACAGGATTTCTCTCTCTCTTGCCGCGCAGCGAATAAATACCCCAGGCAACGCCGGCTCCCAGCATCAGGATTGAGCCAAATAAGGGCGGGGCGGAAAGTCCGGGAAACAGAAGCACGACAAGTCCTGTCATCGCTACGACTAGGCCGACAATTTGAATTGCGCGCAAACGTTCGCCTTTGTGCAAACCCCAAAGGATCATCGTTGCCTGCACGGCGCCGAACAGCAGTAGCGCGCCAGTCCCTGCTGCAACATCGACATAGGCGAATGAAAAGCCGGCCGCGTAAAGGAAGAGTGCGAGCGCGGAAATCCAGTTGCCACCGACTCCAACGTCACGCGTGGTTCGTATCATTCGTCGCAAATTCGTCACGAGCCAGAGGACAACCGCCCCAGAAAAAACGCGAACGAACGTAAACGAAGCGGCGTCAATGCTTGTTTGCTTCAGCGCTGCGCGGCAGAGAAGCGAATTGCTAGCGAAGGCGATCATTGCCGCCAAGGTCAGGATAAGAACTCGCGCGCTCAACGAAAAAAGAATTCGCGTAAAGCGAAATGACGTTATTTGCGACGACGCATGCCACCGAGCCCGGCGTGTCGTGGACATGTCACGAGGTGATCGTTGACCATGCCAACCGCCTGCATCAACGCGTAGCAGATCGTTGAGCCGACGAATTTGAATCCGCGCCGCAAAAGATCCCGGCTCATCGCATCGGATTCGGCTGTGCGCGCGGGCACGTCGGCCATTTTCTGCCAGCGATTCTGAATGGGTTTGCCGCCGACGAAGCTCCATAGGTAACCATCGAAAGTTCCAAATTCTTTTCGCACCGCGAGAAATGCCTCTGCGTTCTCAATTGTGGCCGTGATCTTCAGTCGGTTCCGGACGATGCCGTCGTCGCGGAGTAGCCGCTGCACATCTCGGGCAGTGTAGCGGGCGATTTTTTCCGCGCGGAAGTCGTCGAATGCCTTCCGATAGTTCTGTCGCTTTTTTAAAATCGTGGTCCAGCTCAAGCCAGCCTGCGCGCCTTCAAGGATCAGGAATTCAAAGAGCCGTCGATCATCGTGTACGGGGACGCCCCATTCCTGATCGTGATAAGTAATGGCCGGTTCAGTCGTGGCCCACGGACAACGTGGCATAAGATTCGCGGATTACTGCTTTGTGCTACTCGATTTTTTCCCAAAAGCCGCGGCGATTCGGAATATTTGGAAAAACAGAGCATTTAGTGTTCTCATTGTAACCTCCGCGCCTCCGAGTCTGAACAGGCAGCGAAAGGCTATCAAGTTTATTGCGGCGCGTTCTTGCGCCGGGTGGAAATGAACCGACTGTGATTTAGATTTCAAAATGGCGAAAGCGCAAATTATCGAAAAACGTCGGCAGGCTTCGCCGGCAGTGACGCCTCAGGCGCTGGCGTGGGACGGTAAGAAGAAGGTGTTGTGGATGGGCTCGCGCGATCTGCGGCGAATTTATGCAATTGATGCGGAGAGCTGGGCAGTAGTGGAAGAAAGGGAAGCGCCCGGCGTCCCGTGGGCAGCAGTCGCTATCAACGGTGAGGTGCGTTTTACCATTGGAGAAGGTGCGGATGACGATCGGTACGTTTATCGCTACACGCCTGAAGGTGGATTTTCAAAGATGTTCGCTTGTCCGGAATTTACTGGATCGTACCTCAGCTTCGACGGGAGAAATCTTTACTTAAGTCAATGGTACAAGCAGCGCATACTGAAGTTCGACGAAAACGGGAATGTTATCCGTGAGATCGACGTCGGCGCCGAAATTTCCGGTCACGCGTTTGTCGATAGCTCGATCTACGTGTTGCGCGGAAGGGAACAACCAGATGAGAATTGGCGAATCGCGCGGCTCGATCCGCAACAGGAAACTCCAGAAATCGAAGATATCGCTGTTGTCCCGTTTGCGTGTCGCTCACTGACTTCCGATGGCGAACTCTTTTGGTCTAATTATCGCGAGAAAAACAGGATTATTTCGTTTGCCCTTCCAAGTTGAAGGTCGCTTGCTGATTTCCTGAGCGATATTGCGCAAATGGTCACAGAGCTGACGCAGTCAGATTATCCCGGTCGTTGGTGGGCGATGCTACCGGACAGGCGCATCGAATGCCGGCTGTGTCCGCGGTTTTGCAAACTGAATGAAGGTCAGCGCGGATTTTGTTTTGTGCGGCAACGAGTCCGCGATCAGATGGTGCTCACGACTTACGGACGAAGCAGCGGGTTTTGCGTTGATCCAATCGAGAAGAAACCGCTGAACCATTTTTTGCCTGGTACGAGTGTCCTCTCGTTCGGTACGGCCGGATGTAACCTCGGTTGTAGATTTTGTCAGAACTGGGACATTTCGAAAGCGCGCGAATGGGACAAGCTCGCCGATGCGGCGTCGCCGGAGCAGATCGCATGCGCGGCGGAGCGGCTCGGATGTAGATCGGTCGCATTCACCTACAATGATCCAGTGATTTTTGCCGAGTACGCGATCGATGTCGCCGACGCGTGTCGTGAGCGCGGGATCAAAACCGTCGCGGTCACCGCGGGCTACATCACTGATGATGCGCGCCCTGAATTTTACCGGCATGTGGATGCGGCCAACGTCGATCTGAAGGCCTTCACCGACGCGTTTTATCACAAGCTTTGTTTTGCACAGCTTCAGCCAGTGCTCGATACGCTGAAATATTTGCGGCACGAAACGAATGTCTGGTTCGAAGTCACCACGCTGTTGATTCCCGGCGAGAACGACACCGATGCGGAGCTACATCGCGCATCAGATTGGTTCATGGAAAATCTTGGACCTGATGTGCCATGGCATTTCACCGCCTTCCACCCCGATTTCAAAATGCTGGACAAACCACACACACCAGCGACGACTCTCACTCGCGCTCGCGACATCGCGCGCTCGAAGGGACTTGATTACGTTTACACCGGCAACGTGCACGATCGCGATGGCGGCAGCACGTGGTGTCGCGGCTGCGGCCAATTACTGATCGAGCGCGATTGGTACGAACTAGGCGAATGGAATCTCGAAGACGGCAGGTGTCGATCGTGCGGTTACAAAATCGCAGGCGTTCTTGAAGAAGACCGCGGCGATTGGGGCGCGCGACGTGTGCCAGTAAGGCTGGCGGTCTAGGCACTACAGAAAGGTGGATCGGCCGTTGCGCGGGCGGTGGTATGAGTGCGGCCTTGGCCCTCCGATGTTTAGCACCGACTAGCGGTACTGCTCGATTCGTTCATTCCCGTCAACCATGAAGACTTTTTCTTTACGTCTCGCCTTCAATTCGATACAACCGCTTCTAAACATCAGTTATGTTTAAACATCTTCGTCTTTTTCTGACACCGTCCGGTGTCGCGATCTGTACAATCGCTCTTTCACTCTGTTCCTGCGCTACAGTCACCAAATCCTCGAGCCAAGTCCGGGTGCAACAGCTCGAAGATGCCCATTTGGCCTTTATCGACCACTACACGTGCGTTAAAGGTACGAAGCCGACGTGGGATCAGGCGAGTTTCGACGGCGAAGTGGCGAGGATTACACAGCAATTCACGGATGCGGAGGCCGCTGAGTCGAAAACGGTGCCTGCGCGCAAGGAGTTCATCAAAAATTCCGCTAAGCTCTTTCAGCGCGATGCTGCACTCGTCCGGAAACAGCATTGCCTAAGCCCAAGCTTCGCCGCCAACAAAAAGAAGCAGCTCCAGCAAAATTACGATGTTCTCCTGCAGAAAACATCGAGCTGAATTCAATCCTATGTCGAAACTTCAAGATGCACTAAATCAAATCAAGGACCCGACCGTAGCCGACGCAAAGACTCAGTTCGAACAACTGATCAACGAAGGCAAGGCTGCTTCGGAAGCCTTCATCCAATCCAGCGCGCAGCAACTCGAGCAATGGACCATTGACGTTAGCGAGAAAAAAATGAGTCAGGATGAGTTCGACAACCTGGTCAGTTCGCAGGCGATTCTGGCGAAAAACTTCGTGGCCAGTCAGGCGCTCGCTGCGCAAGAACGCGCGGAAAAACTGACCATCAAAACGGCGGAGCTCGCTGCCACGAAGATTGTGCCAATACTTATTGCTGCGATTTAGCGCGAACTGAACCGCCTCGAAACTAACGAGGTTTTCAAGCGATTTTGCGGCTATAGCATCGCGGGTCGGTTCGAAAAGCAACGCGGCGATTGGGGCGTGCGTAGATTGACGATGAGATTGGCTGCGATTAGGTAGCCGAAGCTGCAGAAAAGGTTTTGTCAGTCGGCGATTGGTTCGAAGCCAGCGAACATCTCTTTTGCTTCATCAAGTGTATTTAGGGGCAGGCAATCGCAGATCGCGAAGAATTTGTCCCACATCGCGAGCACATTCGCATTTTTATGCGCGGCATCGATCGCTTCCTGTGATTTCCATTCCGAGACTTCGACGATGGTGCCGTCGCGCGCGCGGATGATTGTCGGCTCGCGATCGGTCGCAAGG